>JAILLW010000033.1 GCA_024692955.1 Lachnospiraceae bacterium
ACCGTAAACTGGGCAGAGTCGATATGGCGGAAAGTCTCAAACAGGAAGATTGATTTCCGGTTTAAGGAGGTTTATGAATATGTCAGTCAGGATCAATACTTTAAGCGAAGAGGAGATACGCTCCATCGGGGATGCTTTTGCGGATTATGAATATGCGGATTCCGAGTGGGGGATGAGTTTCCTCGGAAAGGGTAAACAGGCGGTCAGCGATTATATCTGTGCGTATGTCCGCATGGCGATCCGGGAGAGGGTTCTTTATTCAACAAGTGTAAACCACGAGGCATTTATCGCATTTAAGAGATCGGAACACAAAATGAGCGCTTCCTCTGCGGCGGACCTGCTGGGTGCTGCTTTTGGATGTATGAATTATCGAAATATCCCCAAAGCGGCAAAGGGATTTCTGCGATCGGATAAGGGTTATGGAGACATCCTGCTGAAATTCGGGATACCGCATATCTACGTAGGCATGGTTGCCGTTACGAAACCGTATCAGGGGCAGGGATATATGAGAAAGCTCCTGGAGATCGCTTTTGAAGAGGGGCAAAGGCACGCTCTCCCCGTCGTGCTCGATACGGATGCTACACTTAAAAAAGCGAAATATGAGCATCTCGGAATGAAATGCGTAACAACGATAAAACTCGCAGACGGCGTGAATCTGTACGGAATGGTATATGAGCCGGAGAATATCCCCAAAGAATGGAAGAGTGAAGTTGTAATGGATGATTTCCGGATCATGAAGGAGAAAAACGGATCCGTATGGGATAAGTTTGCATCCGTGTACAATGCTTTTGTAACGGGTACACCCGGGAATAAAAAGGCATACGAGGCAATCTGTAAGCGGATAAGGGGCGTGGTAAAGGATAAGGAAGTGCTGGAGATCGCCACGGGCCCCGGAGTGATCGCGAAACAGGTCGCTACGGAAGCCAAAAGCATGATCGCAACGGATTTTTCGGAGAAGATGCTGGCGGTTGCGCACAGAGGAGTGGTGCCCTCCAATCTGAGATTTGAACAGGCGGATGCCTGCAGACTTCCCTATGAAGATAACAGCTTCGATGCGGTGATCATCGCGAATGCCCTGCATATCATTCCGGAACCGGAGAGAGCGCTGGCGGAGATAAGACGTGTCCTGAAAAAAGACGGGATCCTTATCGCGCCGAATTTTATTCATGAGAATAAAAACAAGGTCAGCGGAGCCTTCAGCAAGGCGTTATCCGCTGCGGGAGTCAGGTTTGAGGCGAAATGGGATGCGGACGGATTTATCGCCTTCCTTGAACGGAACGGTTTTGAAGAGCTGAATTCAAAGCAGCTGAATTCCACGATCCCGATGGTATATGTGGAAGCAGCTGGGAAGTCTGCGGATAAGGATGGGAAAGGCTAGACGGTGGGAAAATGATTCTGGCGAATTATCATACACATACGATACGGTGCAAACACGCTGTGGGAACAGAGCGTGAATATATCGAGACTGCCATTTCGGAAGGCTTTAAGATCCTGGGATTCTCGGATCATACTCCCCAGCCGTATCCCGAAGGCTTTACATCGGGCATCCGGATGGATATGTCCGAACTTGGTGACTACACCGATACGCTCGTAAAACTGCGGGATGAGTATAAGAATGACATACGGATCCTGATCGGTTATGAGGTGGAATACACCAAGAAGTATTTCGAACCGTTGCTTGCGGAATTAAGGAAGTATCCGCTGGATTATATCATCCAGGGACAGCATTTTGTCGAAGATGAGGTGGACGGCTTCTACGCGGGAGCGGCGACCGACAGCGAGGAGCGGCTGAAAGCATATGTCGATCATACGATCGAGGGGATGAAAACAGGGCTTTTTACTTATCTGGCCCATCCGGATCTGATTCATTACACGGGGCCGGATGATATATATCTTCGCCATATGAGAAGACTAGTCCGGGCGGCGGTGGAGCTTGATATTCCCCTCGAGATCAATGTTTACGGATTCGTGGATCATCGCTGGTACCCCTGCGACAGGTTCTTTAAAATGGCATCCGAATACCGTCCGAAATTCGTGATCGGATGTGATGCCCACACACCGAAGATTGTCCGTCAGCCCGAACATATCGCGGGGTTCGAGGACTTTCTGAAAAGAAACGGGATTGAATGCGGTGACAATACGGCAGATATAGTCAAAGTTTGAGGAGGGACGGTAAGCATGTCATTGGATAAACTTGTAAATAAAGGATTTGTCCGGTATACAAAGAAGCATTTCCCGGACGAAGCGGATATGATCATAAAGAAGGCGAACGAGCTCTATCCCAAGCTGCATGCCAAAGCACCGGATATCGGAGGCTCTGCCAACAATATGGCATATAATCTCGATATGATGATCACGGCGGTTTCATATTATGAAGCATCGGATCACAGGATAGGCGGGGAGGCTTTCGGTGAGATCGCACGGGCCCTGCTTAAGAAGTATGACTTTGTGAAAAAGTTCATCAATATCAATAAACCGTGGCAGATGAGACTGTTAAAGAAAGCAATGTATAACCGGTATGTGCCGTATTCAAAACTGGTTGAGGAGAAACTGTCCAAAGGTGAATGGGGAAATACCTGGCGTGTGAGGATAAATCCCGGGAATATCGATGAAGGAGTGGCATTCGATCTTGTGGGGTGTCCGCTTGCAGACTATGCAAAAGCCAATGGATACGAAGAGCTGCTCCCGCATTTGTGTGCGGTCGATCATCTGATGCCGCAGCTGGTACATGCCAAACTGATACGTACGCATACCTGCGCGACCGGCAGTGACTCATGTGATTACTGGTATGTTGCTGATGAGAGCGAGACGGCGAGGAGTTTCAAGGGTAAACTTGTATGATGGCAGAAGTGCGGGGAATGTCTGCTTTCCCTCCGGCTCATTTTATGGGTGTGGTCTCAAAGAAGAATCCGCTGATCTCATCCGGAGTGTATTCCGGATGCCCGGTCCACCAGCGCACCGTTTCCGCAAAATCACAGACCATATGGTTCAGCATATAGTCGGCGGGTATGCCGGATGACATATCCCGGACGGCATGACCGAACAGTTTTTCAAGGTATACCTTAAAATACCCCATAAACAGATCGCCGCCGTCTCCGGAGAGTATTCCGGCCATGAAGTCCATATGCTCCTTTAGATGGTAGAGGATATGCGTGACACAGGCTTCTGTTCCGTGATCATGCGAGAAATCGTGAGTTGTTTCCTTCTCGAGCTCCGTCGAAAAAATATGTTCAAATACTTCCGTACAAAGAGATTTCAGAAGGTCGTCTTTTGTTTCGAAATGTGAATAAAAGGTGCTCCTTCCGATGTCGGCTTTGTCGATAATCTCCTGTATCGTAATAACGGAATAGTTCTTTTTCTTCAGCAGACCTGTAAATGCGTCATATACGGCCTGCCTTGTTTTCTTCTGTCTGCGGTCCATGATCCCTCCTGAACAGATTGCGATATTTGTTCATTACCGAACGAATCCGCGGATCTGCTTCTGTTTAGCCTCCAAACAAAACACTATAATCAAAACCGAACAAAGTGTTCAATATCTATTATATCCGTGATCGCCGCACTGTCAACGACCATGGATATCAGGGAGGATGAAAATGTTGACAGGATGGCTTGAAAACGAACCGAAGGAAACCCTTGTATGTGCGGTGGCTTCCGCAATTGCCCTGATCCTCAGTATCACGGGCGTCCTGAAAGAACTGCTGCCTTTCGATGTGGCATGGATCGCTATCATTCTCTGCGGGATCCCGATCCTTACGGGAGCATTTAAGGGGGTTGTGTTCGAACACGATATCAAGGCGGACCTCCTGGTGTCGCTTGCGCTGATCGCATCCGCAGCGACAGGAGAATACTTCGCGGCGGGAGAAGTCGCTCTTATCATGCAGATAGGTTCTCTTCTGGAGGACTATACATCGGGGAAAGCCAGGGAGAGCATAGAGAAACTGATAAAGATCACTCCGCAACAGGCGAGAGCAGTTCGTGACGGACGTACGGAAGAAGTGCCGGTTGAAGAAGTTACGATCGGAGATGTGCTTAGTGTGCTCGCAGGAGAGACCATACCGGTGGACGGTACGATCATGGAGGGACAGACCACGATCGACCAGTCGGTAATGACCGGTGAGAGCATTCCGGTTGATAAAAAAGCAGGGGACAAGGTATTAAGCGGGACGCTGAATCAGTATGGCACTTTTACCATGCGGGCGGATTCACCGAGCGCAGACAGTTCGCTGCAGAGGATGATCAGACTGACAAAGGAAGCGGAAGAAAACAAGGCGCCCATCGTGACCGCAGCGGATAAGTGGGCCACATGGCTGGTGGTCATAGCCCTTTCGTGCGCGATCCTTACCTGGATCTTTACCGGAGAGTTTATCAGAGCCGTCACCGTTCTGGTAGTGTTCTGCCCGTGCGCCTTTATCCTCGCTACGCCTACGGCGGTCCTGGCGGGGATCGGCAATGCGGCAAAGTACGGGATCATCGTACGTTCCGGAGACGCGCTGGAAAGACTGTCAAGGATAAAGAGGATCGCATTTGATAAAACGGGAACGCTTACTTACGGAAAGCCGGGAGTATCCGGCGTTTACTGCGTGGATGGCCGTTACGGTGAAGAAGAGATACTGAAGATCACGGCTTCGGCGGAACAGCAGTCCGAGCATCCCCTCGGGAAAGCCATCACAGGATATTTTCGTGAAAGAGGCGGAAAAACGGAACCGGTGGAGGAATTCAAAGTATTGGCCGGACAGGGGGTATCGGCGGTTTATAACGGTGAGCGGATCCTTATCGGAAACAGGGACTTTATGAAAACGCAGCAGATACCGCTTTCTGATACGGAACCGGCCGGCGCATCTTACGGGAAGGATGGCGCAACGGTTGTATATGTCGCGCTGGATAATAAAGTGATCGGATTGATCGCATTGAAAGATACGATCCGCGAAGATGCGGCGGAAACCGTTGAAAAACTGAGATCAGCCGGGATCGAGCCGGTCCTTTTGACAGGAGATAATGCTTTCGCAGCCGAAAGCATGGCAAAAGCGGCCGGAATCGGGGAGGTAAGAGCAGATCTTCTTCCGAAGGATAAGATGAATATCATCAAAAGATACGCAGGCGGAGAGAATCCGGTCTGCATGATCGGAGACGGCGTCAATGATGCATTGGCACTTGCCGCTGCGGATGCCGGGATCGCAATGGGCGGTATTGGTTCGGATATTGCGATCGAATCGGCCGATGCGGTGCTGGTAAGCGATGAGATCAGGCGCCTTCCCTACCTGTTTTGCCTGATGCGGAAAGTCATGAAGAAAGTCAGGGTAAATATCGTCGCTTCGCTGGTCATCAATCTGTCGGCAGTCATTCTCTCGGCGGCAGGCATCCTCACACCCGTCACCGGTGCTTTATGGCATAATTGCGGTTCGGTATTTGTAGTCGTTAATGCGGCTCTGCTCCTTCGGATGAAGGATGACTGAGATCCGGTGAGTGAGCTGACTGAAATTGCCGGGAAAAACGATATGGACGTATATTCATCCGCGTGCTAACATATTGGTTAGCAAAGCCTAACTGCGGTGCGGCTGAAAAACGGGAAGGGTGAGTAGAATGACGTTTGAAGAATTCGGAACGGAGAATGAGAAGACAATGATGCTTCTGCCGGGAACATGTTGCGACTGGCAGACGAATTTCTGCAATGTGTTTACGGAATTATCAGAGAAGTACCATCTGATCTGTGTCAATTATGACGGTTTTGACGGCAGTGATGCGATCTTTCCGGACATACTCACGGTTACGGAAAAGATCGAGAAATACATCCTGGAAAAGCACGGAGGAAGGCTGGATGCGGCACTGGGCTCATCGCTCGGATCCACTTTTGTCGGACAGCTGATCCAGCGGCAAAATGTCCATATCGATCACGGGATCTTCGGAAGTCCGGACCTCGACCAGAGCGGGAAAATATCCGCGAAGATTCAGTCCATGCTGGTTGTGCCGCTTCTTACAAGTTTTACCAAAGGAGAAAAGAAACGGCAGAAGACCAAAGATCTTCTTAAGAAGACATTTCTCATGAGCGATGAAGTGGCAGAGAAGTTCATGGCATGCTTTTCAAAGTTCAGTCCCGAATCGATCAAAAACGAATACTATACGGACCTGCTGACTTATCTTGACGACGATATCCGGGTGGAACATACGAAGGCACATTTTATCTATGCAAATAAAATGGGCGGGAAATATCTGAAGCGATATAAAAAATACTTCCACGATCCGGACATCCGGGAATTTGACATGCAGCATGAGCAGTGGCTTTTCGGGGAAGCAGAGTATGCGGAACCTGTCTTAAAGGCGATCGACGAGTTCATGGCGATGCCGGTATAAGGATCAGTCTTGACAACAGTGGCATTACGCCGTAATATTACATAGTAATATTTGACTGAGGAATGAAGATATGGCATATGACTACGACAGGACTCATGACAGGATCATGAAAAGCGCCATGGATCATTTTATGAACGAGGGATTTCCGGGTGCTTCCATCAGGCAGATCTGCAGGGATGCCGGTGTTACGAACGGGGCCTTCTATGCTCATTATAAAAGCAAGGAGGACCTTTTTAACAGGATCGTTGAGCCTGTTGTGGATGGAATGAAGGAATTGTACGATGCGGAAAACCTGCAATATATGGATATCAAGTCTGCAGAGGATGTAAAGAGGGCACTGGAACGGACCTTTTCATCAAACCGCGTACTGATCGGATATGTTTATGAGCATGCCGACATATTCCGGCTCATTCTTTCTGCCGGCACCGGTACGGAATATGAAAACTTCGTTGACGATCTTGCAAAGGAGGAGGCGGAAAACACGGCCGGATTCCTTAAGACATGCAGCCGGTATATCGGCAATTCCGATGTGATCTCCGCGAATCTGATCAGGAATATCGCTCATTTTGTTGTGTCTTCCGTCTTTGACGGGCTTATGGCCGGAAGGACAATAGAGGAGGTCATACATGATACCGAGGTCGCGTCCGAGTTCTGCCTTGCGGGAATAAAACATCTTTTTGATATGTAACGGAAATTAATGTCTGATAAGCGTCAGACATTTATTTTGAATAATGGTTAGCGGACGCTAACCAGGAAGAGAAAGGATACAGATCATGAAAGAAAATGCAAAAAGAAGAGGAACACTAAGCTGGGTTCTTGAATTTGCGGGTATGAACAGAAAAGCATATCTGATCAGCGTTCTTATGGCCATCATAAGCGTGGCGGCAGGATTCGTCCCGTATCTGTTCGTGGCAAATATCATAAGAGCCCTGATCGACGGCAGCAAAGATATACACTTTTATCTCATACAGTGCGGATATATCACGGTTTGCTGGCTTATGAACAAGATCTTTCATACCATCTCAACGACAATGTCGCATAAGGCAACCTTCGGTGTTCTGGCGGAGATCAGGAGGAGACTCACAAAGAAACTCAGTCTCATGCCGCTTGGAGATGTGCTGGACGATTCCTCGGGATCCTATAAAAACATCATTGTGGAGCGTGTGGATTCCGTAGAAACCACTTTGGCTCATATCATACCGGAGGTGATCTCCAATGCAATCGTTCCGGTGGGAATCTTCATTGTGATGCTCAATGTCAACTGGAAACTTGCACTTCTTTCCCTGCTTTCGATTCCGCTGGGGGCGCTGTTTTACGGGCTGATGATGGCCGGAGCGGGCGAGAGTTTCAAGAATACGATAGTAAAGACAAAGGCTCTGAATGATACAGCGGTAGAATATATCAACGGAATCGAGGTTATAAAAGCTTTCGGAAAAACAAAGACTTCCTATGACAAATTTGTCCATGCCGCGAAAGAAGGCGCAGACTGCTTTATCGAGTGGATGAGAAGATGCAATCTCTGGCAGAATCTGGCGATGACACTTCTTCCGGCGCAGCTCCTGTCGCTGCTTCCTTTTACCGGATGGTTCTACCTTACCGGAAGAGTAGACGGAACGGATGCGCTTCTGATGATCATTCTGACACTGGGACTGGTATCTCCGTTTATGATCATAGCCGGTCATGTGGACAATATGGGCAAGATGGGATCGATCGTCGGCGAAGTGGCTGCCATTCTTGAAAAGAGGGAGATGCAGCGCCCGGATGTGCTGAAAGAGACCATCCGGGGAAACGATATCGAGTTTAAGAATGTTCACTTCGGTTATAAGGATCAGGAAGTGCTTCACGGGGTGAACCTCACGATAAAGGAAGGAACTGTAAATGCACTTGTCGGGCCGTCGGGCTCGGGTAAATCCACGATCGCGAAACTGATCGCATCTTTCTGGGATGTCGATGACGGTGAGATACTGTACGGCGGAGTTAATATTAAGAACATCCCGCTTGCGGAATACAACAGACACATAGCCTATGTCTCGCAGGATAATTATCTGTTTGATGAAAGCGTTATGGAAAACATCCGGATGGGAAGGCCGGGCGCGACGGACGAGGAGGTCATCAATGCGGCGAAAGCATGCGGCTGCCATGATTTTATCATGAATCTCGAAAGGGGGTACGACACGATCGCAGGCGGAGCGGGCGGACATCTTTCCGGGGGTGAAAGACAGAGGATAAGCATAGCAAGGGCAATGCTGAAAAACGCGCCTGTTGTGATCCTTGATGAGGCAACGGCTTACACAGATCCGGAAAACGAAGCGATCGTTCAGAAGTCCGTGGCAAAGCTCGTATCCGGAAAGACACTTATTGTGATCGCGCACAGACTTTCCACCATTGCTTCGGCTGATCAGATCATTGTGATCGATGACGGCAGTGTCATTTCCTGCGGAACGCAGAAGGAACTTCTTCACACCTGCCGGCTTTATCAGGACATGTGGAACGCA
This sequence comes from Lachnospiraceae bacterium, assembly GCA_024692955.1. GTDB lineage: Bacteria > Bacillota > Clostridia > Lachnospirales > Lachnospiraceae > JAILLW01. Next base: position 8,844 of record JAILLW010000033.1, read on the forward strand.
CATATTTCATCAAAAGATTCGGAGGTGGCGTGATGTTTAAAACACTGAAAATGTACTTTGATTTCTGCAATAAAACAAACCGGAAAAAGCTGTATCGGGCAATGTTCCTTGGCGTGCTGAAGGCGATGTTTGCCACCCTTCGCATCCCGGCCATTGCAGTGATCCTGCAGGGGATACTCAATCATGATATGTCTGCGAAGAATGTATGGCTTTCCTTCGGGATCATGTGTGCTTCCGTTGCCGGACAGGTCCTTGTGGGACTGAAGACCACGATGCTGCAGACCGAAGCAAGCTATAACACCAGCAGCGGCAAACGCGTCGAGATCGCAGAGCACTTAAGATATCTTCCCATGGGATTCTTTAATGCGAACAGTCTTGGCAGGATAACGAATATTACCACGAATACAATGGAGATGCTTGCGGATGTGGCTACGCTTGTCGTGATGATCACTACGCAGGGGATCATTACGACGTCGGTAATATTTGTCTGCATACTGTTTTTCGATCCTCGAATAGCGTTGATACTGCTTGCGGGTATTGCCGTATTCTCTTTCTTTAACAGCATGATGCAGAAAGCCACCATTCCCGTTGCACCAAGGAAAGCAAAAGCCGATGAAGGCCTTGTGACGGCCGTGATCGAGTACATACAGGGGATCGCCGAAGTGAAGAACTTCAATCTGACCGACAAATCCGCGAAAAAGCTCGAAGATGCGATCACCGAAAAGCAGGCTGCGGATACGAAGCTCGAATACTCCGTTATTCCGTTCATGTGTCTTCAGGGAATAACGACAAAGCTTACCGGGGTGGTGATGGCGCTGGCCGCCGTATTCTTTGCCATTCACGGAACCATGCCGGTGCTGTATGCGATCCTGATGATCATATCCTCCTTTATGGTTTATGAGAGTCTGGACATGATGGGCGGTTTTTCGGCACTGATGAGAAACGTGAATATCGTGGTCAATCAGGCCAATGAAGTCCTGTCGATACCTCCGATGGATACGGAAGGAGAAGACTGCAGCCCGAAAAATATGGATATAGAACTTGAAAATGTATCATTCGCCTATGAGGACAGGACGATAATCGATGACATATCATTAAGGATTCCTGCGGGAACCACGACCGCCATAGTCGGTCCTTCGGGCGGAGGAAAGACTACCCTCACGAACCTTATGGCAAGGTTCTGGGATGTCAAATCGGGCAAGGTCCTTCTGGGGGGAAAGAATGTCAAAGAATACAGTTTTGATTCGCTCATAAAGAATTTCAGTTTTGTTTTCCAGAGAGTATATCTTTTTGAGGATACAATAGCCAACAATATCCGGTTTGGGGAACCGGAAGCTCCGATGGAAAAGGTGATCGAAGCGGCGAAGAAGGCAAGGTGTCACGATTTTATCATGAGTCTTCCCGAGGGGTATGAGACCGTCATCGGGGAAGGCGGAGCGTCCCTTTCGGGAGGCGAGAAACAGCGGATATCCATTGCACGGGCGATCATGAAAGACGCTCCGGTCATTATACTGGACGAAGCGACCGCAAACGTGGACCCGGAAAACGAGGCGGAACTTACCAAAGCGATCGAAGCACTTACCAGAGACAAGACGATCATCATGATCGCACACAGGCTGAAGACAGTACGGCACGCCGATCAGATCGTTGTTGTGTCGGGCGGAAAGATCGTTCAGAAAGGGAAGCATGATGAACTGATAAAGCAGGACGGAATCTACAGAGATTTTGTCAGCGAAAGAAAGGAAGCCGTATCCTGGAAGATCGCATAACCGATCCGTCCCTGGGGGCATATTTGTATTGACAAATCATTCACATACTGATAATATGATTATCGATAATCATATTATCAGTATTTTTTTCGGAGAAGATCAATGTCACAACGTGATACCAGTATCGATCCCAGACTTCTTTCAAGCGCACGGGAAGAGTTTTTGAAGAACGGATTCTTAAAGGCGGATCTGAAGACCATCTGCGATAATGCCGGCGTGACTACCGGAGCGGTCTATAAACGATATAAGGGAAAGGAAGCACTGTTTTCCGCAGTGGTCGCCGATGTGCTGGAGGCACTTGATGAATTTCTCGCTAAAAGAAGCGCTATGGATTTTGCCGGTCTAAGCGATAATGAGATCAGAGCTTCCTGGAAGATGAGTTATGACTCCATGATCCCGATGTTTCGGATGCTTCGAAGCTACGGAGATGATTTCAAGATCCTTATTGACAGATCCGCCGGAACGAAATTTGAAAGTTTCAGTCACGATTATGTGATAAAGATGAGTTATGCATATGAGCAGTTTTATAAAGAAGCTTATAAACGGGGCATCGCGAAGAGGAAGGTCACCCGGGATGAGTTTCACATCCTGCTGACATCTTTCTGGAGTTCGATATGTGAGCCGTTTGTTCATGATATGCCGGAAAAACAGATGGAAGAGCACTGCAGGGTGATGTGCAGGTTTTTTGACTGGGCAGCCGTAATCGGGATGGAATAGGGATCAGTTGATAAGCCGTCGTCTGACGGCTGAAAATATACAGCGCGGTTAGCGGCCGCTAACTTAACCGCTGGACACGTAATAAAGACAGGAGGTAGACGAATGTTTAAAAAAGTGTCTCCGTATATCGGAGAGTACAGAAAGTACACCATATGGGCGGCGGTGCTTATGTCACTCGGGATCGTGGCAAATGTGGTTCCGTACTTTTTCCTGTATCAGATCATTTCACCGCTTACCCGGGGAGAGCACATCGGCCTTACGTTTGTAATGATAAGAGTTCTTGCGGTAGCCGTATGCGAGATCGCTTTTGCGCTGCTGTATGTGAAGGGGCTGGAGTTTTCCCATGTAAGTGCCTATAACACGCTTAAGAATCTGCGTATTTCCCTACAAAGAAAACTGGAGAAACAGCCGTTGGGAAGTATACAGAATCTCGGAACGGGACGTATCAAGAAGATATTTACGGATGATATCGATCAGATCGAACTGCTGCTTGCGCATGCCATTCCGGAGGGCATTGCCAATATATTCATTCCGGTTCTCATCATCGTGCTCATGTTCATCATGGACTGGAGACTGGGACTTCTTTCCCTTGTCCCGCTGGTGCTGGGAATGCTTGCCATGGGAATGATGATGAAATCAGGATTCGAGAAGATGAATGATTATTACGAATCCGCTGCAAGGATGAACAACACGATCATCGAATATGTGAACGGAATGGAAGTGGTCAAAGTATTCAACAAAGACGGAGATTCCTATAAGAGGTTTGGCGAGGTGGTGAAGAATTATCGTGATTTTACGATCGCCTGGTATAAGGTGTGCTGGCCGTGGATGGCAGCCTATGCGAGCATGATCCCCTGTCTTGCGCTTCTTATGCTCCCTTTTGGCTCACTGATGGTACTGTCCGGATCTCTGGCACTCGATAAGCTCATTCTCGTTCTTTGCATGTCATTTGCCGTAGGACCGTCATTTTTAAAAGCGCTCAATTTCGCCGGAAAGTTCCCGCAGCTTGATTATAAGATTTCGGAGCTGGAAAAGCTGATGGATCATCCGCCCCTCAAAGAAGGGAAACATGGATTTACCGGTACGGGCCGGGATGTCACATTTGAAAATATAAGATTCGGATATGAAGACAAAGAGGTCCTTCACGGTGTGAGTCTTGAGATGAAACAGGGAACCACCACAGCCCTTGTGGGAGAGTCCGGAAGCGGCAAATCGACTCTCGCCAGGCTCCTTGTCCATTATTATGACCTTAACGGGGGTACGATCAGGATCGGCGGTCAGGATATCACCGACATGACCCTTGAAGCGCTGAATGATCAGGTCGCATATGTCGCACAGGAGCAGTTCCTTTTTAATACCACTCTTTACGAGAACATCCTGATCGGAAAGCCGGATGCCGAAAGAGAACAGGTGCTTGAGGCCGCACGCAGAGCCCAATGTGATGAATTTCTGCAGCGACTGCCGGACGGCATCGATACAAAAGCAGGCGACGGCGGGAAGCAGTTGTCGGGCGGGGAAAGACAGCGGATATCACTTGCAAGAGCGATCCTTAAGGATGCGCCGATCATTGTTCTGGATGAAGCCACAGCTTTTATGGATCCGGAAAATGAAGAAAAGCTCAACGCGGCGATCGATGAGATCATTAAGGGTAAGACGGTTCTTGTGATCGCTCACAGATTATCCACCGTTAAGAATGCGGATAAGATATGTGTCATGAAGGAAGGGCAGTGCATCGCGGCTGACAGACACGAAAACCTTCTTGAAACCTGCGCTGAATATAAAAAGTTCTGGGATGCGTCCGTAAGCGCGAGCACATGGAAGATAAAGGAGGCCTGAAACAATGTTAAAGATATTGCACAGATTGATCGGTATCACCGGAGCATATAAGACCAGAATACGGCTGTCCTATATCACCTCATTTGTCAAGGGGATCATGATGAAGGCTCCGCTGGTATTATCATTTTTGATGATAGGCCTGTTCATGCAGGGGCGGATGGATAAACGGAAATGTCTTTATCTCGGGATCGCGATCGTCTTCAGCGTGATCCTGGAGGCGGTGTTTGAGCATATCACCAATGTGCTTCAATCCGCAACCGGTTATATGGTATTTGCCGATATGAGGATGAGGCTCGGTGATCATTTAAGAAAGCTTCCCATGGGATATTTTACGGAAGGAAATATGGGTAAGATCAGCGCCGTCCTTTCCACCGACATGGTATTCATAGAGGAAAACTGCATGGGTGTGCTGTCGGAACTGGTATCCTTTCTCGTATCCCAGGGCCTCATGGTTCTTATGATGTTTGTGATGGATATAAGACTGGGACTTCTGGCTTCCCTTGTTACGGGCGCCTTTATCATAGTCGGCAATCTTATGCTGAAGACCACTCTTAAGCACTCGGTGATCAAACAGGAAGGCGCTGAATCGCTCACGGAAGAGGTGCTGGATTTCGCGGAAGGGATAGGCATCATCAAGTCCTTCAACATGCTGGGCGAAAGATCAAGGAGGCTTACGGGCGAATTTGAGAAAAGCTGCCGGGAGAGCATCGATTTCGAGATCGCCTACAGTCCGTGGGCAAGGGCACTGTATCTGACTTTCGGTATCGGAACAGCCCTGATGCTGGCGCTTTCCGGATTCCTGTTCGGCAGGGGAATGATCCCGGATACCTACATGGCGGGTATGGCGCTGTTCCTTTTTGACATGTTCGTTGCAATCAAGAGCTATTATTCCCAGATGGCAAGGCTTACCGTCACATCCGCAAGCCTGGACAGGATAGAAGAGGTATTTGAGGCTGAAGAGTTAAGGGATGAAGGTAAAAAGAGCCTTCCGGCAAACGCTGCAGTGAATGCGGCGGTACCTGCGATCGAATTTGAAAAAGTCTGCTTCGGATATACGGACAAGGATGTTCTGAAAGATGTCTCATTCAAGGTAAACGCCGGTGAGATGACGGCTCTTGTCGGACCTTCCGGCGGCGGGAAATCGACCATGGCATCGCTCCTTGCCAGATTCTGGGATGTGGAAAAGGGACGCATACTTGTAAACGGTGAGGACATCAGAGATGTGCCGCTCGGAAGCCTTATGGACAATATCGGCATGGTGTTCCAGAGAGTATATCTTTTTCAGGATACGGTTTACAACAACATAGCGATCGGGCGACCGGATGCAACGAAGGAGGAAGTCGAAGAAGCTGCAAAAAAGGCAAGATGCTATGACTTCGTCATGCAGCTTCCGAACGGATTTGATACCGTGATCGGAGAAGGAGGAGCATCGCTTTCCGGAGGAGAAAAGCAGAGAATATCCATTGCAAGATGCATCCTGAAGGATGCCCCCGTCGTTATCCTTGATGAGGCCACCGCCAGCGTGGATGCGGATAATGAAAGAGCCATACAGGAAGCCATCTCGGAGCTGTGCAGGGAAAAAACACTGCTTGTGATCGCGCACAGGCTGAAGACCATAAGGGATGCGGATCAGATCCTTGTCGTCTCGGACGGAAAGATCATTGAAAGAGGCAGTCACGAAGAACTTTGTGCGCAAAACGGGGCATACGCACATATGGTAACGCTTCAGGCTTCATGATCGGGCTTGACTTTTCACTAATGGTCTGATAATATATCTGCGTTAGCTAATCCTGTTAGCATACATCGTTAACGAAAGAAAGGAACCCCGAAATTGCCAAGAGACAAATCGGCAAGTCATATAAAGATCATGGCGGCCGCCAAAGCGGAATTTCTGGAGACGGGATTTGAAAAGGCATCCATGCGCAGCATCGCCGACCGCTGCGGTATGACTGCCGCGGGGATCTACCGCCATTGCAAGGATAAAGAGGATCTTTTCTGTCAGCTGGTCGCTCCCGCGGAGGCAAAGCTTCTGGACTGGGCGAAAGCGCATATGCAAAGATACGAGGAACCGGTGAAGAAAAGCAGGAAAGTGGTCTGGCGGGATTCCTTTATTGATATGATGCGTGAGGTGGTCTACCCGGATATGGAGGATTATCATCTCCTGATCGCGAAATCAAAAGGAAGCAAATATGAAAACTATCTTCATGATATGACGGAAATGGCGCAGGACAGGTTCCTTATCTATCTGGATGAACTGAGAAAATCCGGTATCGATGCACCGGATATGTCGAAAAGGCAGCTGCACCTTCTGTTGACGGCATATATAACGGCTCTTTTTGAACCTGTGGTGCACAATTATCCGAAGGAGGAGGCCGACGAAGCATTGGCCACACTGGAGAAGTTTTTTCTGCCGGGATGGAAGAAAATGATGGGTGCCTGAGCCGCAGTACAATTTAAGTAAGATCTGAATACTCACCGTCCGGTCCTGTAATGGGATCGGGCGGTGAGATCGTTTTCGGGGTTAGTTAACAAAAAGGCCGGAGCGTTAACGAAAGACGGCAGGGATCCGGAAGGTTCCGCGATCCGTCTTCAAAATATGAAAGAGGAGTGAGAAATATGAACGAAGAAGCGTTAAAAAAAGAAAAGAAGTGGTTTGGCACGCTGCTTTCCTATGCGAAGGGAAGCGGAGGAAGGCTGGGAACATCCGTGGTCTTTTCGATGATCAGCCTCATCGCCGGTCTTGTCCCGTATTACTGTGTATACAGGATTCTGGACCGGTATATGGGAGGAAACCTTGATAAAGCATTTACGGTAAGATTATGCCTCGCAGCGCTCACTGCCTACCTTGTGAAAGTGATCTGCTTCGGAATATCAACGGGAATCTCGCATTATGTGGCATTCAATGTCCTGGAAGGATTAAGGCTCAAAGTGGCGGACGCATTTTTAAAGGCACCGCTGGGAGAAGTCTATGCGCATTCCATCGGCGAGATCAAAGGCGTGATCATCGATAAGATCGAGGATATCGAACCGCCGCTCGCGCATGTGGTCCCGGAAGGGGCCGGACATATCCTGCTTCCCATCGTATGCTTTATCGCGCTCTCGATGGTGGACATCCGTGTGGCGCTCGCTTCATTGCTGGCGCTTCCGCTGGGGCTTGTCTTCATGATGCTCACATTTAAACTGAGCGGCAGGAACATGGCGAAATACCAGGAAGCAAACGCAGGCATGAGCAGTATGATCGTTGAATATGTGGAAGGCATAGAGGTGATCAAAGCCTTCGGAAAAACAGGCGTAAGCTATGAGAAGTTTGCCGGATCCATACGCGATTACCGGGATTTTGTCATCGAATGGCTTAAGTCAACCTGGGTGACGATGAAGCTTGCATTTGCCTTTATGCCGGCGACGCTGCTCGGAGTGGTTCCCGTGAGCATCCTGCTTGTGAACAGGGGAAGCATGACTGTTTCAGAGATGGCGCTTTCGGTCATGCTCGCCATGTCAATGGTGATCAGCATGGCCAAGATCGAGATCTTTTCCAACGGTCTTCGACAGATGCAGTATACGGTGCTGGAGGTTAAGAAGTTTCTGGATATCGAGAGCCTGACTGAGCCCGAAACCGAAAAACTGCCCGATGAATACACGATCGAGCTTAAGGATGTGCATTTTACATATGATGAGAAACAGGGCGAGGTTCTGCACGGTATCGATCTCACTCTGAAAGAAGGAAGTTTCACCGCGCTTGTCGGCCCGAGCGGCGGCGGCAAATCCACTGTTGCCAAGCTGATCGCAAGATTCTGGGACGTGAGCGGAGGAAGTATAAAGATCGGCGGTGTGAATATCAAAGATATGAAGGTGACTTCCCTCGCCGATATCGTAAGTTTCGTGACGCAGGACAATTTCCTCTTCTCCAGGTCGATAAAAGAGAATATCCGTCTCGGAAAACCGGATGCGACCGATGAAGAGGTGATGCGGGCGGCCAAAGATGCCTGCTGCGACGAGTTTATCCAAAAACTCCCCGACGGCTATGATACATCCGCGGGGGAGGCGGGAAAACGCCTTTCGGGCGGCGAAAGACAGAGGATCGCCATAGCCCGCATGATGCTGAAGAACGCACCCGTAGTGATCCTGGATGAAGCAACGGCATTTACGGATCCGGAAAACGAAACGAAACTGCAGGAATCCATCGCCAATCTGACAAAAGGAAAGACACTTCTTGTGATAGCCCACAGGCTTTCAACGATCAAAAACGCGGACCGGATCGTGGTGTTGAATGACGGGCGGATCGAAGATATGGGGACCCAGGAAGAGCTGATGGAAAGGTCGCCGCTTTATAAGAGAATGTGGCAGGCTCATACGGGCGCCAGAAACTGGGCGGCCGGAAACGCAAAGGAGGCGTAAAGATGTTTCGGACAATAAAAAGGATCATAGACTGGTGTGGCGAGTTTAAGGGGAGTCTCTTTATAGGATTTGTTTTTTCCTTCCTTTCTTCCTGGGCAGTGGCCGCTCCCGTGGCGTATGCGGGCTATGTGATCGGAATGATCGCGGACGACGCAAAAAAAGGTGACGGTATCGATCCGATACTGGCTGTAAAGAGCCTTATCGCGATAACACTGATGGTATTTGCAAGATTTCTGTTCGACTATCTGAAAGCCCGTTTCCATGAGAAGATCGGTTATGAACTTGTGGCAAGAGACCGGCTGAAGATTGGAGAAGCGCTGAAGAGGGTATCGCTCGGCTATTTTCAGACGAATGATACGGGGGCGATCCTGAACGCCATAACAACGGGACTCGCGACTCTTGAAAATATGGGAATACGTATGGTTGACGGATTTATCGGGGGATATCTGAATTTCCTCTGCATCCTGCTGTTTCTCCTGTTCGTCCTGCCGGAGTGCGCGCTGATCTCTCTGTTTGGGGTACTTGTTTCCTTCCTCTTTCTCCTTATGATCTCGAAGCACAGCTCCGCAAACACAAAGGTTCTGAACGAGGAGAATGAGCGCCTGACAAGGGCCACGCTGGAGTATACCAGAGGGCTGCCCGTGGTCAAATCATTCGGAATGGAGGGAGCGTCGGTAAGAGATTTTACGGAGGCCTGCGCGAGAGCGAAGAGAATAGCCCTGAAGATCGAGTGGGGATTCATTCCGTATAACTGTCTGCATATCTTTGCGCTTAAGGCGGCGAGTGTATGGATGATCCTTGCGGTCATTCTGGCGGGGCTCTCGGGGCGCCTTGACCTTTCCATGGTACTCATCGTTTCGTTCCTTTCCATGTCCGTCTTTAATTCCGTGGAACCCATTGCGGACAGTGCCCATGTCCTTTCCGTGATCAATAATGCGTTTGACAGGATGGAGATGTTCTCCGATGCCAATCTGCTGGATGCCGAAGGAGAGGATATCAGACCGGAGACTTATGACATAGAGTTTTCGGACGTGGATTTCTCCTATTATGATGCCTCGGAGACGGAAAGCCGAAAAGTTCTTAAGGACGTTTCGTTTGCGATCCCCGAAGGAACCACCACAGCGATCGTAGGGCCATCCGGCAGCGGCAAGACGACGATCTGCAATCTGATTGCCAGGTTTTACGATGTATCGAAGGGCAGCATCAGACTGGGCGGGATCGATGTGAAAAAGTACAGCCTGGACAGTCTGCTTCGCAACATTTCCATGGTGTTTCAGAACGTATACCTGTTCAATGATACGATCCGTGCGAATATCTGCTTCGGCAGGGAGAACGTGTCGGAAGAGGAGATGGTGGAAGCGGCGAAGAAGGCACGCTGTCACGATTTTATCATGGAACTGCCGGACGGATATGATACCGTGATCGGCGAGGGCGGAGGGACTCTTTCGGGAGGGCAGAAGCAGAGGATCTCCATCGCAAGGGCGATCTTAAAGGATTCGCCGGTCATCATTCTTGATGAGTCGACGGCGAGCATCGATCCGGAAAACGAGCATCTGATCCAGGGAGCGCTCACGGAGCTTTCCAGGGGAAAGACCGTGATCATAATCGCCCACCGGCTTGCGACGATCGAATCGGCGGATCAGATCCTTGTCGTGGATGACGGGCGGATCGCGGAAAGAGGAAAGCACGAAGAACTGCTCCGGCTTGGCGGCAGGTACGCAGGATTCGTGAAGATCAGGCAGCAGGCCGAAAACTGGCAGATCTCATAGTTTCGCTCCGGTATTTTGACCCCCGGGGACGGGGTTAGTGGTTCATTTTTTTTGACCCCCCGGGACGGGGTTAGTGGTTCATTTTATGTTAACCATGATGTGAAAATGACCACTTGCCTCGCTCCAGGGGGTTTTTCATGGCTGGGGCCCGGGGCGGAGATATGCTTGGGATGTGTTGCGGCAGCTGGTTTTCCTGAATTGCAACACGCTTTCTTGGAGCAGGCGGCATGTGAGTGTGTTGCGACAGACGATTTTCCTGAATTACAACACACTTTCTTGGAGCGGGCGGCATGTGAGTGTGTTGCGAAAAGAGGTTTTCCTGAATTGCAACACACTTTCCTGGAGCGGGCGGCATGTGAGTGTGTTGCGAAAAGCGGTTTTCCCGATCGGCAACACACTTCCTACGAGCGGGCGGCATGTGAGTGTGTTGCGAAAAGCGGTTTTCCCGAATTGCAACACACTTTCGATGAGCGGGCGGCATGTGAATGTGTTGCGACAGACGATTTTCCTG
>JAILLW010000088.1 GCA_024692955.1 Lachnospiraceae bacterium
TCCGTCTTTGGCCAGCAGCTGCCAGGAATAGAGCCCTCCCTGGAGCTGATAGGCTTCCACCTTATCCACGATCCTGCGGTAAGCCTGTCTGGTATCTTCATAGCCAAGTCTGTCCGGCGTCATATAATACAGGGTTTCCGACATGCCCATCATCAGCCTGCCGACGGCCAGTCCCCAGCCCGTGATCCCGTACTTGAGCCCCGATTCGTATTCATATCCGTGATAGGGCAGGATCAGTTTATTATCCATCCCGAAACTCATATAGTTCTGGATCTGGGTCACGGCCAGGTTCAGTGTATTCATGTCCTCGTAGGTCTTTCCGTATTTCGCGAGGAAGGGGCAGATGAGACCGATCGTGTCTGCATAGACATAGCCTTCGCCCTTTTTCGGATAAGTAAGGATGGATCCGGTATCATCGGTCTCCCGGCTCATGAGATAGGCGGCGAGCTTGTCGGCCGCGGTCTTGTACTTTTCGCTGCCCGTGATCTTATGCAGATCGATGAGGGCCATACCGGCATACGCGTCCTCTATGGAGCGGATCTTGCATCCCGAAAAGATCCAGCGGTCATAATAGCGCTTCAGAAGTTCAAAGACCTCCCGCCCTTCTTCCGTGTTCACATTCTTCTGATAGAATTCCATTAGGGCTTTCGCAAGCAGCGCGTTCGGAAACGCCATTCTGTCCCTGTGTTTATAGGGAACTCCGAATACCGTTCGAAACGGACGCAAAAGATAATAACCCGCACGCATATGCGGATAAGTCATCAACTCGTACTGTGCCTGATTCAGCATTTTCAAAAGAATTGCCTGTTCCATTTTCCCACCGTCTATTGTTTCCATTTGTGATAAAGCATCATATAAAGCTTCGGAGATACCAGGAAGAGCCTGACTTTAAACCGGTAGCCGGCTGAAAGCAGTTTCCTTGCCCGTCTGCCCCTCTCATCCGTTTTGAGCGCCGAGAGCAGTTTCTGCCGGCATTCCTTCGTGTAAGATGCGTACTGCTGCCGCTCCTCCCCGCTTAAAAGCGCGATCTTCGAGGCCGTAAGCAAAATCCCCATAATATGGTTTGCCCGGATCTCATCCGAAGGCAGTTCCTCTTCCATAAGTTCCCAGCAGAGGATCTGGTCCATATACTGCGGGGTAAACGGCTGCCCGACCGCCCCCAAAGGGTTCCTGAAGTATCCGTAACCGTACCAGGATCTTAATTCCACGGCCTTCTGTTCTTCGGAAAGGCTCTTGACAAGCTGCGTAAGGAAAAGCATGTCTTCCCCGATGGTAAGATCCTTTTGGAAGCGGACTGTTCCCACCGCATCCCGCCGGTAAAGCTTGCTCCAGCACCTGGTATTTCCCATCCGGATCTCGCGGTTTAGGTATTCCGAAGGCGTGTAGACATTTTCCTCTCCGGGATCCTCCCCGTCACTTTCCCGATAATCCGGGTTTTCGCCGCTCCACTCATAAAACACGGAGCCCGCCAATGCTTTGGACGGATCCTCTTTCAGGATCCCGTACAGAACCTTCAGCAGCTGCCTGTCAATCACATCATCCGCGTCCGCGAACATGAGATACTCCCCGTCCGCTTCTTCGATCCCGCGGTTCCTTGCTGCGGAAACGCCTTCTTTCGATCTGCCTTCCGGCAAAGTAAGTACCCGGATCCGCGGCTCGTCTGCCATAAGTTCCCGTCCTATGGCAACCGTACCGTCTTCGGAAGCATCATCCGTGATCAGGATCTCGGCCGAAGCCGGATCCGGAAGACAGTCTGCCGCGTCAAGAACGGATCTCACGCATCGCTTTAAGTACCGCTCCCCATTATGTACGGGGATGATCACACTGATGAGATCCTTCCTCATTGCACCCCGCCCGTTACACTTAGATTAAGCCCGGCCACGGCGTCCGCACCGTCCGAAAGTAAATACCGGAAAGCCGGGATCACATCATTGACCGTCAGATTTCTTTTCAGCGGACTTTCTTCCGCATTCTTCTGTATAATAAGCTTCGGAAACTCCTTAAGGAATTTCGTTTCCGTAAGGTCCGGCGAAACGCCGTTCACAGTAATCCCCTTCTCCGCGTATTCCGCCGACAGGCTCTTCATCAAACCGAGCAGCGCATATTTGGAAACGGTATAAGCCGCCTCATATTTTGGAGGAAGGTTCAGGGTCACGGAAGAAAGCATAAAGATGATCTTTCCGTAGCTGTTCTTTGCCATCCCGGGAAGCAGCGCACCCGAGAGTTTCACCGCGGATCGAAGAGAGATCCGGAGCGGATCCTCAAACGCATCCCAGTCTGTTTTTCGAAACTGCAGGGGTTTTAATCCCGGCGCGGCAAGGTGCACGAAATGGTCGGCGCCGCCATCCGAAACGATCTGATCGATCATTCCGTCAAGGCTCCCGACATCGGAAAAATCTGCCCGGATGGGGATGATCCGATCCTTCAGGTTTTCGCAAAGGCCGGTAAATGCTTCATTTTCATGATTGTAATGCGCATAGATCTTCTCATAATCTGTCCCGATCTCCTTTATAAGGGCGGTCCCGAAATCCGATGATGCGCCGGTTACAAGCAGTCTTTTATTCTCTCTCATCGCGTACCCCGATCTTAATGATCCCTTTTAATACTTTCACATTCTCCCGGTTCGTGATCACGGTCTTTAAGACGATCTGCCTGACAGATTCATGGATTTCAGTCACTTCGCCGGTTACGGTCAGTTCATCTCCCGAAAAGACAGGTTTTACGAATTTCAGCTCAACCGACTGGATGAGGCTCTTTTCCCCCGGCAGGTAAACTCCGGCCAGCGTCGACAGAAAGGACGCAGTGAGCATTCCGTACGCGACCGGCTGCGAATATCCGTTTTCGGCCGCATATTCCGGATCCCTGTGCAGCGGGTTTTCATCCTTCGTGATCCGGTAAAAGGCTTCCATCATCTCTTCGGTCACGACGACCTGAAAGCTTTCCTTCTGTCCTATGAAAAGATCCCCGATCCCGTAGCGGTTCATGCGTTCCTCTCCCGTTTTTCCTTTGCGATCAGATGGGACCTGTACATCGAAAGGACAGCCCCGTTCGGATGCTTCAGGACAAAATACGCCGTCTTGTTTTCCTTCTCCGTAAGCTCCGGTTTCAGATCTTCCAGAAGCTTTTTCACCTTGGGGTCCGAAGCTTTCTTTTGAATGTTCACTTTATAGAGCACCTTATTCCAGAGTGCCTCGTTCCGGATGACAGCAAACAGCCCCAGGAGGTATTCCGTATCCAGCTGCTGCCTTCGGAAGGTTTTTTCCACGCCCGTAAACTTTTCTTCCACGACCTTTCCCGCAGCCTCGTAAAAGCGTTCCAGAGAAGGCTCCAGTTTTGTGTCATAGCGAGTGCCGAGCTGAAACTCATCGCCCCTGTGATGATAATAGGCCTTCCTGTCAAGCACGCAGATCCTCTCCGTATCCGAAAGAATTGCGAGCATAAAGAGCAGGTCCTCTCCGCGTACGATCTTCTCGTCGGTATAGGAAAGATTGTCCATGATCAGCTGCTTCGAGATCAGCTTTGCGCACCGCGTCACCTGGAGATAACGCTTTTCCTTTCCCGCAAGATTCGGGATGATCACGCTGCGGATCTTATCCGTATCATATTCCCCGGCGGTCAGTTCGTTCCAGTGGTACTTTTTCCTGCCGTCCGGAAATTCGGTCACATAGTCGCAGGCCACGATCTCCTTCGCGCTTCCGGTCAGATACGAAGCCATGTCCTCGATCATTCCTGGATCCAGCTGATCGTCTCCGTCAAGGAAAGAGATATAATCGCCTTCCGCCGCTTCGACGCCGGCCTTCCATGCCGATACCACGCCGCCGTTATCCTTGTGAATCACTTTGGTCCTGCCGGAGGTCTCCGCGGAAACATCGCAGATCTTGCCGCTCCGGTCCATGGAGCCGTCATCCACCAGCACGAGTTCGATGTCCTTGTATGTCTGGCGGATCGCGGACATAATGCAGTCGGTCACCGTCTTTTCGTTATTGTGCACCGTCACCACGATGCTGATCTTATATTCCTTTTCTCCCATTATTCCGACCCTTTACCTGTAAATACGACCCAGACTGTCTTCAGCAGGATCTTCATATCAAGTCCCAGGGACCAGTTATCGATATATTCCAGATCATATTTCACCACTTCGTCAAAATCATCGATATGGGAGCGACCGCTTACCTGCCAGAGCCCCGTAAGTCCGGGTGTCATGCTGAGCCTGCGGCGGTATACCTGATTGTATTTTTCAAATTCATCCTCTGTGGGCGGCCTTGTCCCGACGAGACTCATATCCCCTTTGAGTACATTGAAAAACTGCGGGAACTCGTCAATACTCGTCTTGCGGATGAAGCGCCCGACCTTCGTGATCCGCGGGTCGTCCTTGATCTTGAACATCGGCCCCGTCATCTCGTTTTCTTTCGTAAGTTCGGCCTTGCGCTCCTCGGCATCCGTATACATGGAACGGAATTTATAGATTCGGAACCTTCTCCCGTTCCTCCCGATCCTGGTCTGAGAGAAAAAGACAGGCCCCTTCGAGTCCAGTTTGATCGCGGGCGCCACAAAGATCGTCAGGATAAGGGTCACGATGCAGCCGATGAGGCCTCCGAAAATATCCATTACCCGCTTGATGAGCAGGCGCTTGTAGCTGCTCTGGAAATGATTGTAGGACATGACCGAAAAGTCGGCGAAATCCCCGACCGTGGAGCGCTTTGAATCGAGGAATGAAAGCTCCACGCAGTAATGGCAGGTCACGCCCATGTCAAAGAAAAAGCTCACCACCTCGTTCATCGCGCGCTGCGACCAGTCGGGCGCATAGATGAATACTTCATCGAGTGCCATCTGCCTCGCGGTCTCAAAGAAGTCGTTCGGGATCTCCTCCGTCAGCAGGATATCGAGGATCTCATAATTCAGCTCGAGGTTCTGCTTCAGCTTCTTTTCCACGGATTCCCTGAGGTTCTTCTGCGTGATCACGAGGAGCTTCACCTTGCTCCCCTCCCGCCGGTAGTAGGACTTCAGGGCGTTCTTCGCCACCATGTGGAAGATGAAAGTGAGTCCGATATTGATGACCGGAAATACGGTCCAGACAAATCTCGCGAAGGTATCGACCCAACGCATGTAGTAGACCGCCACCAGGGAGATCATCATCACGATCAGCGTGTATTTGGTGATCGCCCAGAGTTCCGAATAATATCTGCGCTTCATGAAATCATGGTTCCAGGGAATGAAGAAATGATACATGGTCGCAAAGAGCACAAAGATCACGCAGACCATAAAATGCGCGCGCTTATCCCCCATGTCCCGGAAATTTCCGAAACGCATATAGGTCGCAATTATGAAGGATATCACGATCGATACGATATCGATCAGCCATAATCCGTAAGTTTCGAGTACCTTATACTTCTTGTTCATCCTTTTTCAATTCCCAGTTCTCATGGATCCAGGGTCTGTATGCCCAGGTAAGGACATGGGTCTTTTCAAGTTCTTTCCAAAGGTTTTCCATCCGTTCCTTCGCGTTGATCTCCGGGATATCGTGGAACTGTACCTGAATATTCTCAAACCGCCTGATATCTCCGGTCCGCACGAGTTTTTCGAGGATGTCATACTCCCCGCCCTCGATGTTGAGCTTTATGAGTTTGACTTTCCCGATGCCCTCGTCCTTCATGAACTCCTCGATGTCCACGAATTCCGCGGTCTCGGTTTCCCCCTTGTCATGATACTGGGAAGAACCGTCCGCCTCATGGGAGATCTCAGCCGTATGGGTCGCGGCATCCAGTCCGAACGCGTGACAGTGAATGTTTTTCCTGTCCTTAAAACGCTCTGCGCAGATTTCGGAAAACTCCTTTACGGGCTCAAAGATATGAACCTGACAGTTGAGGTTCGGCAGTTTGGCGCACCAGTCGCCCATGTAGCCGCCGAGGTCAAATACCACGTCCTCATCCCGGATGTCATAGCGGAAACGGATCGCCTCTCCGCCCGCTCTCTTAAAGCGGACCAGGGCCTTATCCTTTTCGTTCATCCGGAAAAGATAATCAAATTCCTCTTTGCAGGCAAGATATGCTTTTTTGATGCCCGGGTGGGCTTTCACGAATTTTCTGATCGGATTCATATGCACAGTCTGTTTTCGGTCCTAAACTACCTTCCTGTTATTGGAGTTCATAAGACGCGTAAGCCTTCTTTTTACTTTTCTGAAAAAGCGTCCGGCGGTGAGGTTCATCCTGCTTCGCAGCTTTTTCCATACGGAAATTTCCGGAAGGATCAGATGAGCGAATTCCTCTTTGTGTTCGAGCAGATACTCCGGATAGGTTTCGTCCACATCCACGCGCATGAACGAGGCGTCCCTTCCGAAGATGTCCCTGCCCAAATACAGATGGTCCATCGTCTCCTTCAGTACTTCTTTTTCATTATAATCCTGATGGGCCGCGGCTTTTGTCTTCACCCCGATCCTGATGGAAGGATCCTTTTCGCCGTGCCCGCCCATATAGCCGAAATGCCAGCCGCCGTTTTCGACGCGCACGCTCCGCTCATCGGTCACGGGCACCAGGTCCCTGAGCCGCACGATCCCTTCTTCCGGAATATTCTTTACTGAGCAGACCTTCGTACCGAGCCAAAGCCGCTTTTCTTCCGGAATGTCCGGAAACTCGCCCGTGATGGAAAGCAGCTTCCCGCTTTTTTCCTCATTGTTGAGATAGACATAAAAGTTTCTCTGCGCGAGATGATAGACCTTCTCCCGGTCAAAGCCGCCAATGAGTTTTTGCAAGGTCTTTGGATCCGGGATCTCGTCGGCGTCCCCGAAGAGGATGACGTCCTCTTCCGATGCGTCCTTCAAACCCTCGATCAGGCGGTTTTTCTGATAATAATCCCGGACATAGGTATCCGCGGCATCCGCCGGCGTATCATCCACGACGATATGCGTGATCTTCGGCAGAAATTCCGCAAACATCTCCCGGTTCTTTTCAAAGACCAGTTCCTTTTTCTCCCCGGAAAAGGTGACAGTCGCCTCCTCGATCACGAAGCGGTCCACATAGGGATCCAGGATATGGAGCCTTAAATTCAGGATATCCAGTTCATTAAAAAACGGAATGCAGTCGTATACCATCTCGTCTATGCTTCATCCATGCCATGCTTTTTCTTCCACGCGTCTGTCCTTCTCCAGAAAAGCAGCGGCCGGATCAGGTTCTTTACGCGTTTCTTCGGACTTAAAAACCGCGGATAACCGGCGTTTTCTCCCTGCCATTTGTGGAAGGTAAACGGCGTTACGTCCCTGTTTTCCGGAAGGGGATGCTCCCGTCCGAACCGGACTGCCGTCTCAAGAGGCGCCCAGGTCATGCCTTCCGCTTCCATTTCATTGCGGATATGACAGCAGAGGAACACGTCCTCATTATACATATCATCGTAGACCTTCTCCCACTTCACCGCGTGTTCGGAAGGGTAATTCATAAGGCGCGCGGAGCGGATCGAAACGCTGTTTCCGACCCGGCAGATATTTCCTTTGCCGTCGCGATAAGCGTAATCGTTTTGCGGCAGGGGCCAGGGGGCGCCGATGTAGTCGTAGCTTAAAAACTCTTCCTCCCAGGCTTCCGGATTCACGACGAACCCGTCCGCGTGTACGATCAGCGCGTACTTCGTACGGATATGACTCCCCAGTTCATAGGTCATCTTGTAGTTGAACTTATCAATGTCATCCAGTTTATCCGTATGGGAAAACCGGATATTCCGCGGAAGGAACCAGGGCTTCCTGTCCGAAATAAGGACCGCGTCGCCGAATTCGATCCCGCGCATGCTGTATTTCATCGCCTTAACGGTCTCATAAAGATCGACGCTCGTCATGGCCGCCAGGGTCACATCTTTCAGGATGATCCTGTTCTTATTTCCGTCACTCATATGTCTTTACGATCTTCAGTCTCCGCAGTACGCCGCGGAAGATCTTTCCCATGTAATATCCGGCGTAGATCCCTTTTGCCCTCAGAAGCTTCATCACGCGGGCAAAGCCCTCCGGCTTTTGGTTCTTCTTTTTGTAGACCGGGGATTTCTGTTTATATTCTTCCAGTTCCTTTCTGCACTCTCCGGCAGTAAAGACCCTTCCTTTCCGGTCCATATAATGAAAGTCCGAATAGATATTCTGTTCCGACGCCCAGTACCCGTCTGACACATTGTGCCTTGCCCAGTATTTCGGCGCCAGGATATACTTCACGGTTTCGGAGGTAAAAGCCGGGAAGAAGGTAAACGAGGAATTGGCAAGCAGCAGGTACTTCGCATTCTTCAGAATCGCGTAATCCTTCGCGAGGTCGAAGTTATACGCCGGTATGCCAGGCAGAAGCTTTCCAGCTTCCTTCACATCATTCGTTATGATCATGAACCGCATGGCCGGATTCAGCGTCCGCATATGCTTCATCCCGTTGATCCAGTATTTCTTTTGCAAAAAGAGCTCCGGACTGTCCATATAGTCTGTGCAGCGAAGATGCAATATGCAGAGGTCATCCTCGGAATACTCCCTGCAGTCATACTCTTCTTTGACCTTCAGCCACTGCCGGATCTCCTGTCTGTATTTGAGGAAATACCGCTCATCCTGCATGTTTCCGGTAAGGAGCGTCCCGTCTTCGGGATGGAGCATCTCTTCATCCGTTCCGGTCACATAGGCACCGTGCGTCAGATCGTGCACGGAGTTTCCCAGATACAGCCGGTCCTCTTTTTCCCGGTATTCGCGGTCGAAATCTTCGCGCGTTACCTTCGGACCGTAATCAAGGTCCATGAAATAGAGCCCGCAGTCGCTGTGCATGTTGTTCGCCATGGTCTCCCGCCCGAGCACGGCGAATTCATATCCGTTCTCAAGTGCGATGCACCTTGCGCTGATATAGCAGAAAAGCTGGTTTCCGAGCCCCTGCCCCTTGACTATCTCCGTTCCGATCATGTGAGCTTTGTTTCCGTCAGTTTTCCGTTTTCCACTTTGTATATGATGTCGCACTTTTCGATCGTGTTCAGTCTATGTGCGATGATCACCATGGTCTTTTTGCCGTGGAAGGCATTGACCGCATCCATCAGGGCAGCCTCGGTATCGTTGTCAAGCGCGGAGGTCGCCTCGTCAAACACGAGGATCTCCGGGTCATGGTAAAGCGCCCGCGCGATCCCGATCCTCTGGCGCTGTCCGCCCGAGAGCCGGACGCCCCTGTCTCCGATAAAAGTATCGAGCCCTTCCGGAAGTGTCCGGATGAATTCATCCAGCTGCGCTTCCTTAAGCACTTCCCAGATCCGGTCTTCGCTGATCTTATCCGCATCGATCCCGAAGGCGATGTTGTCGCGGATGCTCTCATCCACGAGATAGATGCTCTGGGGAATATAGCCGATCTGGCCGAGCCAGGATTCATAGTTCTTAAAGATATCGGTACCGTCGCAGGTGATCTCACCTTCCTGCGCGTGCAAAAGCCCGAGAAGGATATCCACGATCGTGGATTTGCCGGCGCCGGACGCTCCCATGATCCCGACGGATTTCCCCTTCGGCACCACCATGCCGGCCTTTTCAAAGATCATCTGATCCGAGCCGGGATAATGGAAGGAAATGTCTTTCAGTTCGATCCTGTTCGTAAGGCGCAGGGGCTCCGAAAGGGCTTCGGCCTTTCTCTTAGCCATCTCGGCGTCGATCTTCATTCCCTCCTGCAGGTTCTCATACACATAATCCAGGCAGGGCTGCGTATAGGCGATCTCCGTGATATAGGTATTGATCCGGTTCACGGAAGGAAGCACCCGGATTGCCGCCACGCCGAAGGTAAGGAGCGTAGTCAGCATCGAATCCACATCCCCGTTTCCGGAAATATAAACCGCCACATAAAGAAGTACCAAAGTGATAAAGAAGGTCTCGATCAGCACCCTCGGCGTACTGTTTAAAACCGCGTAGTTCCGCGCAACCTCCGCACCGACCTTGCCGGATTCGTAATAATTCCGGATAAAGAAATCTTCCCTGTTTAAGACCTTGACATCCTTCAGGCCGTAGATGGACTCGATCCGCCATTTCGCGATCCTCGACTGCATCGCCTGATTCAGCGCGCCGATCCGGTTCAGTTTCGGCTTGATGAGTTTCACGACCACCAGTGTCAGTACCCCGAATACCGCCACCACGAAAAGCGCGAGTTTCCAGTCCTGCAGAAGCAGTACGAAGAAGATCAGCATCGTGACCACTACTTCGGTGGAAAGGTTCAGAAGTGCAAGCAGTAAGGAAAATGTCTGCGGGATATCCGAATCCGTAAGACGGAAGGTCGTGGGAATGTCCGCGCCGAGATAATCCTCATAAGGACGGTTCAGGAATTCCCGCATGACCCTCGAGATCATGTCGTTCCGAGTCCTGGTGATAAAGGTGTTCTGGCGGTAGACCAGAAAGATGATATAAGCATTCTTGACGAAATAGACAATGATGAGAAGCACGATCAGAGGGATCGCGATACTCTTGCCTGAGGACAGGTCGATATGAAGAAAGTCAAAGACATTGCCGATCATCGGATAATTCTGTGCATATTCCGCGAGAGTGGCCGGATCGAGGATCGCGGTCACCACGGGGATCATCGCGCCGACCCCCAGTGTTTCGAGGAGTCCGCCGATAAAGATCATGACCCCGAGAACAAAAAGCTGCCGCTTTTGCTTCCGGTCGAAAATACAGCCTAGTTTGTGCAGGAGTGACACTTTTTTCATAACGATTTAGTATAACATAAAATAACAGATGTTACAAGCATTCCCTCTCTTTCAAAGCCGTCTTTTAGCGCGCATTAAGCCCGTTTTACAAGAACCCGCCCCTGTTTGAGGGACGGGAAAGTTCACTGCAGTACTTTTACGGCATAGGAACATACCGGAATGACCGGGATCTTTCTCTTTTCGGCTTCCTCGACCAGCCTGTAGACGAGCCTTTTCGCGATCCCTCTTCCGCCGTATTCCGGCATCACTTCCGTGTGGACGATGCTCCAGCCGTTCGCCCCCGCGACATAGTCGCATTCCCCGATCTCTTTTTCGCCGTCATACGCCACGCTTCGGCAGCCTTCCTCGTCAAAGAGGATCCGGATCCCGTGGTTATAGGTACAGGAAAGGGCTCCCGAAGGGCATTTCGAGATCGTCTGCCAGATCTCGGCGTTCGGCGCCCCGTTGATGTTGATCCAGGGCTTTTTCTGAATATCAAATACGCCCGGTGAACCGGTAACGCACTTTTTCGCGTGATAGCATTTGTCCGAGTCCCAGAAGATCGTGAGGTCTTCGTTTTCATACAGTCTGTGCATAGGAACCTCCTTTAATTCCCGTCCGCTTCCCTCGAATCATAATTCCCGGTCGCGATCTTTTCTTCGATCACGCCCAGCGCTTCCTGCTGTTCCTCCTGCCAGAGCGCGTAAGCCTTATCCCAGGAAGCGTACTTCGGGTCCGAGCGATGATCGGTAAACTCATAATGCTCCTTCAGGTATTCGCCGAAATAGCGGCTCACCTTTTCGGAGCCCATCGCGTTTACATGGCCGTCCCCGTCATAATAATCCGTCGCGAAATCCGTGCCGACCTCATCGTAGCAAAGGTTCATGTCGAGGAAAGGATAGCCCTCGCTTTCGATGATCTCGCCCATTGAGCGGAACACCGCCTGGTCCTGGGGCACATCATAGAAAGGCGATACGATAAAGAGCGCGTCAAGATTCTCTTCCTTCAGCCAGGCGATCAGGTCCCTCAGCACCTGTTCCTGATCGGCGCTCATCGGCTGCGGCGCGATCTTCGGGTCTATCGGATATGCCTCGTTCGGGATCAGGCCCGTTTCAAACTGATAGCCCTTCAGGGGATGCTTCTTTTCGTAGAATGCGCACCTGATCTGATCCGGAAGGACCATGGTCTTCCAGTTGGAATGGTACTTGATGATGTCAAAGTAGAAGCTCAGCTTGTCCTCCACCGCGTAGTTATAATCCGGCTCGGGATAGACCGCGTCTATGGTCCGGATCCTGTGAAGGGAATACTTCATATTGTCCGTGACACCGCGGATGAAGCTGTAGTTTCCGAAGACACCCTTGTCCTCGTAGAGGAACATCCGAAGCTCGATGACCGGCATAACATCCGGCTGGGTCTTGCGGGCCTCCTCGATAATGTAGCGAATGGCTTTCGTATTCTGGTTGCCGCTCGAGAGCGGATAGCAGGTAATTCCCGTCTCGCCGTAAATCTGCGGCGCACTGTAGAACGGGAATACCGCGCTCGCGCCGACCATGACGATGTCCACGGAGTCTTTCTTTTCCGCGTAGAATCCCGTCCAGGCGTCCTTCGGCTGGCCGTTCGTACGGATGATATAGGTAACGGACCTCAGGAGCAGGAGGAATATCGCTATGAAGATGATGGGTTTTAGGATTTCTTTTATTTTCATAATTATCTTACTTACGCCTCGCCGCGGCAAACCCTGCGTGGGGGTGGGGGGCGGGGCGCCTCAGCCATCATTCTCACTAAGCCGAATATGAAGCGGGGCGAGCGCGGCAGCGCGTGCGGTTTCTTAGCGCAACTGATGCGCCAAGGGGCGGAAGCACACGGATGTGCTTCCGAGCGCTCATTGAGCATGGATGCGAATGAGCGCGACCCGTAGGTTTCGAAAGTCTTCCGTTGCGCTTAGAAACCGGAAGCCCCGTCTTCCATGAGGCAGGGAGAATGATGGCCGAGGAGCCCCTTAATTCTCTCTCCCACACTCACGATCAATACCGAAGTCCCCTGCGTCAGAACCCCTGGTATATAAAGGCCGCCGCATCAAACCCGGGCCCGTAGTACCCGAGGAGGATCACATAAAAGAGCAGCGCGTAAAGCACGGCCCAGCGGAGCACAAGCGGCTTTTCCGAAAGGCGCTCCCGTATGCTCTTCTTCCGGGAGATCACCTCGACTGCTGTCATGAGAAGAAGCGACACCACGAGGATCGTAAATTCGATCCAGCCAAGTCCCAGCGAGAAGAGCCCGCCCTGCGAAAAACTCCATCGCGAAAAAATGCTCCCGAGCATCGACGCGGCCTGCGAGGCCGAATCGGCGCGGAAGAATACAAACGCCATCGATATGAGCAGGAATGTACGAAGGATCCTGAGCGCGCGCAGGACCGTATGCTTCGGATCGATGTTAAGGCGCGTCCAGAGTTTTCCGAAAGGCTCTTCGAGCACTTCCTCCAGCATAATGAAGATCCAGTGCAGGAGTCCGGATCCGATCACATATTTTATGTTTCCGCCGTGCCAGAGTCCGACCGTCAGCCAGAGGAAGAACATTGCCGCGAAAGTGGTGAGGCGCTTCCCCGCCTTTTTCCCGAAGCGCTCCTTATTTGCGGAGGCGAACTTCGTAAAGAGCTTCGTCCGAAGGAGCGGGTAGAACACATACTCCTTCATCCAGAGCCCCAGCGTGATATGCCATCTGCGCCAGAATTCCGCCACCGTCTCGGAAAGAAACGGCGTATCAAAGTTTTCAGGCATCCGGAATCCGAAGCACTCGCTCATCCCGAGCGCCATGTCCATGGACCCCGAGAAATTCGTGTAAAGCTGAAAGGCATAGAACACAGCCGCGATTACGACATAGCCCCCGCGGTAGGAAGCCGGGTCACCGTAAACGGTATCCGCCACTTTCGCGCAGCGCTCCGAGATTACGAGGATCTTGAAAAGCCCCCAGAGCATCCGCTGAAGCCCGAAGGTCAGCGGTTTATATCCTGTCGCTGCCTCTTCCGAAAAAGCCTTCGCGTCCTCGCGATACCTCAGGATCGGCCCCGAAAGGATGTGCGGGAAATACATTCCGTACAGCACGAGCCTTAAAGGATTCTTCTCCGGAACGGAAAGTCCGTTATAGACATCGATCACATAGCTAAGGAGCGTAAAAGTATAGAATGAGATCCCGAGCGGAATGAAAGCGGATCCGAAAGGATGCAGATATTTAAGCAGAACAACCGAGCCGGAAAAAAGCAGTATGATCAGCGTAAAAAGGAGCCTCTTCCGGGCCTTTCCGGACGATGGTTCTTCCTTTGCCCCGAGGAGCAGACCGCCTGCATACGCAATCAGAGATGCCGTAAGCGGACATACGATGAGAACGGGTTTTCCCGTAAGCAGATAAAACCCGACGCTCGCGGCAAGAAGCACATATATCCGCGCCTTTTTCGGAGTCAGATAATAAACGGCAAGGACCGCCGCGAAAAACACGAAAAACCAGAATCCGGTAAATGTCGCCTGCATCAGCACCTGCCTTTGCTTCTGACCGGAACCACGACCCGGTCATAAAGAGCCGCGATCCGGTAATACATACCCGGAGCGAAAAGGAAGAGGTTCATCCTGACTCGGTCTCCCCCGGTTGAAAAATCCGTCCCGAAGAGCGGCCGGATCTCATCTTTTTCCTTCCGGAGCATTCCGTAAAGCCGGTCCGCCGCCGCCTTCATCCCCCTGTTTCTGAAATCGGAATAGTAAAACAGCATCCTCCTGTAAAAATGATAGGCTGCCTTCTTTCCGATGTCTTCGCCTCCCTCTTCGCGAACGAGACGGACCTGTTCTTTCAGGAACGGGATTTCATCCTCAAACCTCCTCTTTTCGAAGCTGACATTCATAATGCTGTCCGGTCTTGAAGATGCGTAAAAATACAGCGGCCGGTCGATAAAGACCGTGCGGGAAGCACGAAGGAGCGCCTTTGTCGAAAAGAGGATGTCCTCCGAATTCCTGCCCTCGGGAAATGTAAGCCCTTCGATCATCTCTTTTCTGAAAAGCTTGCTCCATACGGAATAGTAGATATGAAAGCTCCGGTTGTCACAGACAAAGGCATCAAGGGTTTCTTCCCGGTTCATGGAAAAGGTCTTGCCCGTGCGGGGCGAAGAAGCTTCCGGCATGTCCGTATCTTCACCGGAGGAAGGGTCTTCCTTTTCCGAAAACTCCTCATACGCGCAGAGGGCGATATCCGCATTATTTGCCGTTATCTCCCGGTACATGCTCTCATACATGTCCGGCGCGATGTGATCATCCGAATCCACGAATCCGATGAACTCTCCCCGCGCGAGTTTAAGCGCCGAGTTCCTTGCCCCGGACAGCCCCCTGTTCTCCTGATGGATCACCCGGATCCTGGGGTCCTTCTTCGCGTACCTGTCGATGATCTCACCCGTTCGGTCCGTGGATCCGTCATCCGTTACGAGTATCTCCAGATCGCGGTGTGTCTGGGCCAGAATGCTGTCGAGACAGCGTTCGATATATTTTTCCACATTGTATGCCGGCACTATAATGCTGATCAATGTTTCCGGTCTCCTGTTTCCGGTTCGTTCTTTCCCTGCATATTCCACTCCGGTTTATGCTGCCGCGTTCAGGCTGAGTCTTTCGGAATCCCGGGCGGTTCAGATCAGGATCATATCATCCGTATAGATATCCCTGTATTTCTGAGTGTTCGACCATTTCGCGGGAGCAAAGACCATTTTCCCCGGTCTGGTATCCAGATAGGCGCCCCACCAGGAAAAGCTGGAATTCGCGATGATATGATGTCTGCAGAGGCTCATCAGATACATATCGATATATCCGGTATCCTCGTCCGTTCCCAAAAGAGCGCTGAACCGGTTATTCTGCTTCCCCCTCCGGTATTGCTCCGTCCACTCCTTTGCCATGGCCGCCGCCCATTCCTTGTCGTCGCTGAAAAGGATGAACTCAGCATCCCGGACGCTCCGTAAGATCTGCTCGATGGCTTTCCGGTAATACTCCGGCGTGCAGATCCCGCCGTACACATCCGCGGTGGTCAGATAATCCCCCCTCCGGATATGAATGCTTACGGTATTCTTTTTCCCCGCGTCATAAGCCAGGGAAGGCAGGATCATCAGTCTGTTCTCTTCAAGGCGGAGGATCTCTTCAGCCTCCTCCTTCACTTCCGGAAGAAAGGTAAAGGCTTCCAGAACGTCTTCCTTTATGTCCCGGAAATAGCGTTCCGTCTGAAAATTCCCCACGAGATAGGCGTCGTCTTTAAGGAGCACTTCCTCGTCATAATTGCAGGAGTACTCCCGGTATTCCTTTGTGCGTCTCCCCGTGATCTTCCTTTGGATCCTGTGCAGAAGATCCGGCTGTCCGTTCGTAATGGCGTTGACCTCGCTTCGTGAGGCTTTCGGATAGGCGATCCCGAATTTCTCAAGCAGGATCGGACGCGCGTTGTCATGATCCTCGTACTCCGAGAAATCGTCGAACCTGCAGTCCGTTCCGGTCAGCGCGAATTTCAGATACAGGGCATACTGGAACATCTGGTTTCCGAGTCCGCCCGACATCCTGATAATGTTCATATCATTTCACCCTGCGCTCTACCCGGCCTTTGGCATTGATGAGCACCATGCCTTCCGTGTAGATCTCTTCGGAATCCACCCCATTCAGCCACATGTTCGGCGCGATCGAGATCCTGTCCGGATTCTTGTTCAGCCAGGTTCCCCACCAGCTGAAGGAGGAATTGGACAGAATGTTATGCCGGCACTGGCTTAAAAGAAAAAGATCCAGATAGGAGGTAAACTCATCATTTGCCTGTACCAGATGAAAGCGCTTCCGGTAAGCGACGGCATCTTCCCTGCTCATTTTCTCGTCGATCAGTCCGAGAATGATACCCTTCAGCCAGCCTTTGATCCATTTCGGCTCATTGCTGAATACGTAGAATTCGGCATCCTGCACCCGCTCGAGTATATAGCGGATTGCACCCGTATAGTATTCCGGCGTGCAGATGTTCTCATAAAGCTCCTCGTTGAAGCGGGAATCGCTCCGCCTCACATGGATCCCCACCGAATCGGTTTTTGAAATGTCATTGTAATAGATGAGGAAATTGGCATCCGAGCGGGGCGCGAGCTTAAGGTCCCCGATGGAAGGAAACCGGTAGGTCTGATGGACCAGCGGCAGGATATCCTCAAAATACTTCTGGGACATAAACTTCCCGTCAAGGTACACGTCCTCAAACTCAAAGACTTTCGGGTCGTAGAAACCCTGCTCGCGGTAAATGTTTGTCTTTTTTCCGCGGAGCACCCGTCTCAGCCTGCTCTTTATGTCCGTCGCGCCGTCCGTATACCGGTTGATCTCCTCCCAGGTCGCTCTCGGATAATCGATATCAAAGACCGACAGCATGATCGGCTGTGTCCTCTCATCCCGGTATTCATTTATGTCGTCGAACTTGACTTCCCGTCCCATGGAGGTGAGCTTCAGATACAATGCGTACTGAAACATCTGCCTCTCGAGACCGCCCGACATCCGGATAATGATCATAACCGGTCCTTTCTCACGCTCAGGCGCGTTTTGTGTAGATGTCCGTCATCCACTGCTGGAACATCAGGATATACCAGAGCTGATATCTCCAGATCCCGCGCTCCGTGAAATCCTCCCAGAGGAACCATACGATGTCCGGATCGAGGACACCCTGGGAGCGGACCAGATCCCTGTCAAGGAGGCTCTCCGCCCAACCCCGGAGCTCCTTCGTCATGAGCCACCGGTCAATCGGAATGGCAAAGCCCGTCTTCGGCCTTTCCATCATCTCCTTCGGAACGTGCCGGTAGAGGATCTCTCTCAATATGCGCTTTCCCGTCTGCCCCTGCTTCAGATAATCGATGGGAAGGGACCAGACGAATTCCACCACATCCCGATCCAGCATCGGGATCCTGGTTTCCAGGGATACCGACATGGCCGTACGGTCCACCTTCGTCAGAATGTCATCCGGCAGATAAAGGTCCATATCCATCAGCATCAGATTATGATTGCTCTCAGGAATAAATCCGGGTTCATAAAGATCGTTCGCGCATTTCGCGTCGGTCTTTCCCAAAGCGACTTTCCGGATGATCCGGTCATTCTCTCTGGATATGTTATAAAGATCCTCGGGCCCCCGCGCCGCAAGGAGCGCGCTTCTTATCCGGAATGCCTCGCTCTTTTTAAGCGGCGAGGAAAGCACCAGATTGCTGAGAAGCTTCCTTAAGCCCAGCGGGATATACCGGATCTCCTTCCAGATCCGTTCAATGTTGAAATAAACGGTATATCCGCAGAAGAGTTCGTCGCCGCCGTCTCCGCTTAAGGAGACCGTAACGTGCTCCTTCGTCATCCGGGATACCAGATAGGTCGGAATCTGGGAACTGTCCGCGTAGGGTTCGCCGAACATATAGGAAAGCTTCGGGATCACATCCTTCGCGTCCTTTTCCGTGATATAGAGTTCCGTATGCTCGGTCCCCAGATGGGCGGCGATCTGCTTGGCATATTCCGCCTCGTTAAATCCCGGAACATCCATCCCGATGGTAAAGCTTCGTACCTTCTTGCCCCCGAGGCTCTGCATCAGCGCCACGGTGGTGGAGCTGTCGATGCCCGCGGAAAGGAACGCCCCCAGAGGCACGTCCGCGATCATCTGATCCCGGATCACATCCTTCAGCAGTCTCTCCAGTTCATCCGCCGCCTCCGTAAAGCTTCCTTTGAACAGATTGTTCTGACCGCGGAGGGCCACCTCATGCATATCCCAATAGGGTGTTATTTTGGGCTCTTTATTAAATGGTGATTCAATTTCCAGAATGCATCCGGGCTTCAGTTTATAGATATTCTCATAGATGGAATAGGGCTGCGGGATATATCCCAGGATGAAGTACATATCCAGGATCTCACGGTTGATCCCGTTTTCAAATCCCTCGATGGCCGCGATGGATCCGATCTCGGAAGCGAAAACGAAGGTGTCCTTCACCCAGCCGTAATAGATCGGTTTCTCCCCGATCCGGTCCCGGATAAGGTAAAGCTTCTTCTCCTCTTTGTCATAGACCGCGATCCCGAACATACCCCTGCAAAGAGAGATCGCTTCCCTTACGCCGTAGTTGCTGATCGCTTCCAGCAGGATCTCGGTATCGCAGGTGCTTTTGAAGTCGCTCTCCCGGACGTTCAGTTTCTCATCCGCCAGCATTTTGTCCCTGAGCTGCCTGTGATTGTAGATCTCTCCGTTAAAGGTGATCACATATCTTCCGTTATGGCTCGTCATGGGCTGCCGGCCGTTCAATGTTAAATCCAAAATCGATAAGCGGCGGAATCCGATACCCAGGATCCCGTCCTCCGAAAAGAAGGATCCCTCGTCATCGGGCCCCCGATGGATCATCCGGTCCTTCATTTTTTCAAGATTTTCTTTCAGATAGTCCGAAGTCTTTCCAAGACCTCCGAGACCAACGATACCGCACATAGTTTTTCCTCCGGGTTATGCTTTGAAACCTTTTATTTTCGGGCTTTCGCCGCTTCTGTCAAAACCTTCTCCCATTCTCCGAGAACGGTTTCCGGGCTGTAAATAGCGGCTGTTTTTTTTGCATTTTCCCCGATCCGGTTTCTTTCCTGCCTGTTATTTATAAAAAATTGCAAGTTTTCCTTCATTTTTTGGAGGTCACCCACCGGGGTGAGTAGTCCATTCGTACCATGTGTTATCAATTCACGGGGTCCCCCCGCCGGACAGTCGGTAGAGAGGCAGGGAATTCCCAGGATCATAGCTTCGATCAGCGCGTTCGGGTATCCTTCGCAGTTCGTGGGCAATACAAAAACACCTGCTTTTTTAATTGATTCCGCAGTGTCCTGCGTTCTGCCCATCATGAAGATCCGGTCAGCCAGCCCCAGGCTTTCAATGTAGGAGACCAGTTCTTCCCGGAGTTCCCCGTCACCGTAGATCTCAAGGGTCCAGCCTTCCGCTTCCCCCCCGGCGATGATCGCGGCAAAGGCATCGATCAGCAGCCGGTGGTTCTTGTCCTTATCCACTCTTCCGACGGATACGATGCGCCGCTCCCTTTCTCCCTCCCAGATCTTTTCAAAGAAGCTCCGGTCTATGGGATTTTTCAGGATCACCGCTTTCCTTTTTACGCTTCCGGAGAAAGCCTCCAGATTATCACGGCTCTGAAATACGACCCTTTCTGCCCGTCCGAGGTACCGGTCTGCAAGGATCCGCATGGCCGGCGTGTAATATTCCATGTCCCGGATCGCCCGTACCGCCGCCACCACCGGGATTCCGAGGCTGTGTCCGGTACGGATCGCCATAAAATTATTCTTTCCTATAAAGGATAAAATAACGTCTGGTTTTTTATTTATCCAGACATTTCGCAGCTTTTTTACACGGAGCCTCAGATTCTTCAGTCCGCTTCCGGTCTCTTCCTCCGGAGTCAGACCGAAGACGATCCTTTCGATGCCCTCCGGTACCGTATACTCCTCTTCGCTTCGAAACTGGGTCACGATAAAGACTTCATGGCCTTTCGACCTGCAGTCCGATGCGATATTCAAAAGAACCCTCTCGGCTCCTCCTCTGGAGAGAGAGCCGATCATCATTCCGATCCGCATGTGATCCATCCTTCCGAGCCCTTATGAACGCATCAGGGCGTCACACCTGTATGGGCATCGAACCAGTCCCGGTATTCCGAAAAGTCCTTGCATTCCGCATCCACGCTCTCCACGATCTCCGCGATCTTTTCCGAAAGCAGGGTCTTGTAGTTCCCGAAGTTGTCATATCCTTCCTTCGTCCATCCGAAGGGATGGGTCAGGATCTGAACCTTGTCATGTCCCGTGATATTCCGTTCATCCGGATAGCCGTAGCGCCAGATGTGATTCGCGTCGGACAGGTATTTCACCTTCACCGGCGTATCCTCCGTGACATTGTCCGCGAAGGTAAAGAACTCCTCCTGATAGGCATTGATGATCCCCGGAAGCTTGATATTCTCACGAAGAACATCCCGGGAAGGGCGGTGGATCGAGAAGGTATCGATCGTAAAGCCGAACATCTCGCTCAGCATCTCCATTTCCTTTACGATCTTTTTTCGGATCTCCTCCATATCGGTCAGTCCGTTCAGCGCGAAATGCAGACCGATGTTCTGTCCGCGCTCATGCATGTCCCGCACCATCTCCTGATTCCGTCTGGAGAGGATGTTGTAGGAATTGTTCGTCCACTGGAAAAAGAAGGTCGAAGTGAAGTCCATGCTCCTCTCCACCTTCGCAAGCTTCCAGGCCCGCTCCACACTGTATTCCACATCATGCCGCATAATGATGAAACGGTCCCGTCCGAGGGCTTCGCGGTAATCCGCCTGAAGACCCGTGCTCTTTATGATCCTGATGATCTCCTTATAATCGTCATATGAAAACATACCGTTCTCCTTCATCCGTCATGATCCGGCTCATTTTTTCGCTTTCCGGATCACGCTCTCAATATATTCCCGCCACAAAGAGACCACCGTGGCGCTGTTCGTAAGTTCGCGGATCTTTCTCGCTCCTTCGGCCATGCGCAGGGCAAGTTCCGGATCTTCGATCAGCGTAAGGAGGCCTTTCGCCATCGCGTCCGGATCCTTGATCGGAACGAGGATCCCGCTTTCATGATCCTTCATCACCGTACGGGGACCTCCGCAGGGACAGTCCGTCGCTACGATCGGCATCCCCATCGCCATCGCTTCGAGGAGCGCGTTCGGAAGTCCCTCCCAGTCCGAACTGAACGCGTAGATCTTCGCTTTGGGAACTTCTTTTTCGATCTCGTCCGAGCCTCCCATCAGATGGATGAAACTCTCCGCGTGATACTCCGCGATCTTCCGCTCGAGGATCTCCTTCGTCCCGTCCTCGGAATCGGGGCCGTAGATCTTCAGGTCAAATTCCGGATGCTTCTCATGCACCTTCATGAACGCGTCGATCAGCATCGGCTGGTTTTTGAAGTCGACGAGCCGGGCGTGCTGAACGATCGTATCCGTCTGGTTCTTCTGCCGCTCTTTCAGATCGTCCGTCAGAAAATACCGGTCATTTACCGGGTTTAAGATGATCGTCGAGATCCGCCCCAGATAATCCGGGAAAAAGTCTCTCTGGCCCTCCGTCTGGAATACGGCGCCCTTCGCCCTCGGATAGAAGAAAGGCCCCAGGATCCTGTCCATCGGCCTGTCATAATGCCCCACCGGGTCTGTCCGTACGCAGATGATGATCGGCGTCTTTAATCCCGTGGTCGCGATCAGCGTCCGGTAGATCGCCTTGTCGCAGAAAGCCACGACGACATCCGGGTTTTCCTTTTTCACAAGTTCCCTTAAATACCGGAACCTGCGGACAGCCTTTGAAAACCTGCTCCGTTTTTCATCCGATTTCTTCAACCCCGCATGGATGCGCCGCACGCGCTCATCGAGCGGGAACTCATCCTCCCCGAACCATTCCGTCGCGACGAGGATCTCATCAGGGGTCTTGGAAGAAGCCCCGGGAAGCCCTTTTACGAACTCGTTCGCGAGGTTTGAAACCACGCGTTCCGCACCTCCCTGGGACAGGGTATTCAAATGAAACAGGATTTTGCTCATCCCAAAAATTGTAGCATAAAAGAGCGGTCATCACAATATATAGATGACCGCCCCCTTTATGCATCTTCTTCCCGATCCTTTTGCCGCAGGGCCGGAATTATTCCGCGAAGGGATTTATCAGAAGGTCTTTGATGCTCTTCGTTCCGATGGAAAAGCCTGCTCTCTTTACACCGAGGAAGGAACGGGTTTTTCCGGGTTCGTATTCATTGCCCGTAAGTCCTTTGACGATCAGAACCGCTTTTCCTTTCTCCCTGTTATTAAGGTATTCCAGTTCGTAGTCTTTTCCTTCCACAAGTCCCGTATACTTTTTCCCGCTGAACTTGTACTCCACAACGACCGTCCCGTCGATGTCATAATCGTCGATCCGGCGCGCCTTTCCGTTATAGGAGACCGACTTTAATATCTTATTGTTCTTTTTCGCCGGATCATAGCCCTTCGCGTAGATCGTGACTCTCGCCTTGCTGAGGTCATAGAACGTATTGTCCGCCTTTTTCAGAACCCGGTAGGCGAGTTCACTGTCATCCGCAGCTTTTGTGATCGTCCCTTCATAGTTTCCCTTCCCCGTGATCTTCACATAAACCGTTGCGGATGGATCTTCGGCTGCGATCGAGAGCTTGTTCTTCTTCCCGATCTTGTCCGTATCCGCTCTCCCGCTCGTTTTATAACAGGTTACCGAATAATTCTTCGAAGGAAGCTGCACACCGTCGATGAGGACATACGGTGCGGATGTATAAAGATCCGCTTTCCCGGAATAGACCACATCCGGTATGACGGCTTCGACTCCGGAGGCCGGTTTTTCACCGGCAGTCCCGATCGCTGCACGTGAGATCGTGAAGGAATAATCGTCGATCGCCGGATTCTTCTTCGACTTTTTTGTATTCTTAAGCTGCGGCGTTCCCTTATAGTTTCCTGTGAACGTGATCGTATAGGAGGCTTTCTTCGTCGCGGTGCTCGCCGCCTTGTTGTTGCTGTAAGAAAGTTTATAATCCTTCCCTTCCGTGAGAGTCTTTTCGAAGATCGGATCATCACCCGGATCCGCTCCCGGAATGACATATTTTACCTCAAGTTTCGAGCCGATCGTTACGCCGGAAGGTTTATAGGTGTACGTTCCTTCTTTTACCCCGCCAGGAGTTGCGGCGTTCGTCTCGATCCTCCCGTTTCCGGCTGATGCCTTTACGGCAAGGGGCTTAACGGTGATCTTCTTTGTCTGTGAACCCGAATAATTTCCGAGCGCAATGATCCGGATCGTCTTCGTGCCCGCGCTGCTTAAGTTCGAAGGAGAAATGATCTCATAATGCGTTCCACTCGTAAGAGGCGTGGTCTTAGTCTTGTCCGCCTTGTCATAGACCTTGATCTTTCCTTCGATCAGCGCCTTCACCGCTTCTTCATCCTTTGACGGATCAAAGGTAATATTGGTTCCTCCGTCCACAACAACGTTCAGTGTTTTGAGGTCGTCCTTCTTATTCGCGACGATCACGTCCACTTTGACGGAGCCGGTGAAATTCCCTTTTCCGGTCACGGTCACTTCCGCGTTTTCCTTATACTTCTTATTCGCGTTCTCTACCTTAAAATCCTTTGAATTCAGCTGATAGGTGCCATAGGTCAGCACGGGAAATGCTTTCGAATTCTTCAGGATATGTACCGTTCCGGCCGTGATCTGCTCTGCCGGAGTCTTCGTCCCGTCTCCGATGCTCTTCGGAAGGATCATAAATGACTTCGAAGTCTTCCCCGCGAAGTTTCCTTTTCCGGTAACGGTAACCTTCGCGCCTTCGATCACCTCGCCCTTCTTATTTCGTTTCACGTTTTTGTTTCCGGAATACTTCACCGTATAGTCGGAAGCCGCAAGCCGGTGTCCCTGATAGTAAACGACCGGTGCCGGTTTGATCTCGGATCCCGTATAGGTCTGCGGCGCGATGTTCGCGATCCAGATCTTATCTCCCGGATCAAGGGTTGTAAAGCGTACCGGAAGCTTCTTAAAGATATCCGCTTCATTCGTCATGATCTTCAGGATTTCCTCATGCGGACCTGCTACCGTAAATGCTCCTTCCTTCGGTTGGATCGTAAAGGTCGCACTTTCGCCGGAAGCAAGCGTCGATACGGAATAGTCCCCGATCGTATAATAGTCTGAAGCAACGGGCGAAAGAGTGACTTCCCGCGAATCCGTATTCTTGATCGTGACTGTCTGCTCATCCGGAATATATCCCAATACCGCCGATCCGAAATCGACCGGATCGGGATCTGCCTCAAGAACGACCGGATAGAACCGCACGGTCTTAACGGTATTTCCGTCCGCATCCACGATATGACCGGCATTCGCCCCGCTTTCCGCCACATATCCGCCTGCAGGATTCACCAGATTGACCGTATCCGCGATCGTGATCTTGCCCTTGGAATAATCATTCAGCGTGACCGCTTCAAAACCTTCCGCGCTCGTTGTCGCGTCGATCAGCGCATTGCCGCCGATCACAATGCTTTTAGCCGATATGTCATGATTCTTGTTGGATTTAAGCGTGATTTTTCCGCCGGTTATCTTAACAGCCTCACCTGCACAGATAACAGGATATGCTACAGTGCTGTCCGCGTTTATGATGCCGCCGCTTATCGTGATATTCTTTGCTTTAAGTGATTCTTCACCCGAAGAGGTATCCAATGCGACTGTTCCGCCAGATATGTTGATATCCCCGAGTGTTGTAATACTTTTTGAGATTATCTTACCACCGGAAATATCGATCTTACCGTAGGTACTGAGTAAAGAACCCGCATCGAACGTTCCGCCCAGGATCGTTACATCACCTCGCAGGAAATTACTCATTCCGGATCCAACGCTTAGTTTTCCCGTATCGTCTCCGGTTATCGTAAGTGAAGCCGCATTCGTTGTGTCATCATACGTGATCTTGGTTATTTTCTTATTTTTTACGCCTGCTGCAATATGAAGCGTTGTATCTCCGATAAGTTTATATTCAACATTCTCGACAAGATCTCCGGCTTCCATCTCTCCGGTCAGCAGGTATTCAACGGACAGCTGAAACTCCACTTCGATGGACTGACTGTCATCCGAGGCGGATATCTCAAGTGTTTCGTTTCCGGCACCTCTTTCAATACCGATCTTGGGACGGACGGAGAATGTGACCGACCCTCCTGCCGGTATTCCATCAAGGTCATCCTCTGTTGAAACAACATACTTCTCAGCTGTGGGAAGTTTAAGTGAGACAGGCGATTCTCCCGTATTATTGATCACAAACTCCTGTGCTGCCGGAGCCTCTTTGTATCCGTAAGGCACTCTTCCGAATGAGAGTGTGGCCGGTTCGGCTTCTATGGTGACTACAGGCTCAACATCAACGATCTTTACAAGCGCCACCCTGTTGCCTTCCGGATCAAGTATATGTCCTGAATTTTCTCCGTCTTCGCTTGTACCTACGCGTCCACCCGCAGGAACAGTCCATATGAGCGACGAACCAACAGATATATTCTTGCCGGAACCGCCCTTGACAAAGATTGCCTCAGTCGTTCCCCGGGCATAAACCTTTGAACCTGCACCGATGTTCACCGAGCCGTTCGAAGAAGCTATCCCGTAATCTCCGACCGTTACAGCCTTAACATCGGCGTTTGAAATACTGATATTTCCCGCTGTTGCTGCTGTTGCCTCCATGGCAGATCCACCCTTTGTATTGTTGACATCAACGGATCCGCCGGTTATTGTAATGTCTCCTTTCACTGAAAGTGCAAAACTATTGCCATGTCCCTCTGTGATCTTAAGGCTTCCGCCGCTTTGTGTATAATTGCCCTGGGACATTTGTATACAAGCGGTGCAGGTAACACTGCCTCCGGTTATGTTCACATTTCCTTTTCCGGATATACTTCCCGCCGATACGGTACCGCCCTCCACTGTGAGGGTCGCTTCCCCGGAATTCATTTTTATGCTTGATCTTATATTCAGTTGTCCACTGTCAGACCCTTTTATCACAAGATCGTAGGATGCACAGTCAATTTTGTAAACCGTACTATTATCTGTGGCGCTCAAAGTGATGCTCGTATCGGCTACCAGTTCATAACTTATATTCCGTAATGAAGAAGCCGCAACTTCTCCAAACAGATAGTACCCTACCTTTAGTGCCATTGTGATATAAGCAACATCACCTTCAGAGGAAGTGATCGCTATGATCTCTCCGCCCTTATTTGCTTCGATTCCTGTCTTGGGCTTAACTTTCAATGTTACCCTACCGTCCGGAGCAATGCCGGTTATCGGGTTTTCGGCTGTTATGGAATACTTCTCACTTTCAGGCAGGATGTAATCAACCGTCTGTGTGCTTTTATTCGTCAATACAAGAGACATCTCTTTTTCATCTGCCGCAGCCTGATCATATCCTGCCTGCAGATATCCGAAATCCAGATTGTATACACTGCTCTCTATTCCGGCAGACCAGTCCAAGGGAGCGATCTTTGCTTCATGAGCAACATTCCCTTCACTGTCGGTTACGGCGCGGGCTGTTTTACCGCCTGCAGGGTATAAAACCTGATGCGTTGATGCCAGCACGATCTTATAAGGATTACTATCCGAAGCTATCGCAGCTTCCAGCCCCTGAGCGTAGATCACTGCATCCCCGCTTATCGTGATATCTTTTTTGCAGCGGATTCCAAACGCATCACCTTCACTGTTACCCTGCCCGTATGCAACACTCGTTATATTTCCTCCGGTTATCGTACAGTCACCGTAAACATACATTGCATTATATTTCACTGAAACGATCCTTATATCACCGCCGCTTATCAGGGTATCGTGTTCAGAAAAAAAAGCATTGCCTTCGGTTCCTCCGTATATATCAAGCGAACCGCCCGAAATGGTTATCCTCTGAGCATATATCTTCGGCGACTTTACCGAACCGCCCGTCAGACTAAAGGAGCCCACGTTAAAAGCCACCTCTCCGAACTCGACATTCCCGCTTTCTATGATCAGGCTGTTCTTGTTTTCAAGCCTTAAATCCTTAACGAAAAGTTCCCCTGTTCCGGCGCTTCCTCCTTCCGCTTTGATCGTCAGACTGAAATCGGCATCATCATCCGCTTTTTTGATCGAATTGATCTTTACATCATCTCCGTCAGCAAGCGTGATCACGGCATTGCCGGTCAGAAGGTACGTGCCGTTCTCTGTCAAATCGGAGGCCATAACCTCCCCTAAAAGAGGAAGCTCCCCGTCGCCAAGTTCTTCCGCCCGGAAGTCCTCATCCGTAGTGATCTCCTCTTCCGGGATTTCCCCGGCAGCTTCCACTCCGGATTCCGGTCCGTCATAGCTTCCTTCCTCCGAAAAGCTCTCATTCTCCGCAAAGATCTCCCCCTCGTCCGGCGCGGTTTCCGCCCCGGCTTCGAAGTCCGGAGAAATCCCGGCTCCCGCCGCATAGACGGGTGATCCGTTCGCGGTAAATATGATCCCGCAAAGCATTGCAGCCGTTAACAGATATACGATCAGTTTCTTCATGTTCTTAACCCTCTGCTTATCCATGCCTCTATTTCCTGTGGAAGTTTTCCTTATGTTCCAAATCCCAATCTATCATGGTATGCGCTTCACTGCTACCGCCATAGGTAGGTATTTTTAGGCTTTTTGGGACTTACAGCAGCACATCTCCCTCTTTCAGGGTTCCTGCGTATTCATATTCATCGATCAGAAGCGAACCGTCGACCGTCCGGATCACCGGCTTTTGGTCAAAGATGTCGATGACTTCGCCGGGGGCATAGCCGGAGAAGTCCAGCATCTCATCGAAAGGATGTGCCCTCCAGATTCGGATCCTGTTTTCTTCATTCTCCTCCGGATCCGACTGTCCGTCACTGCTCTTTACATAGGCGAACGCGCCAGGGAAAGGGGCGGCCACACCCCGGATCAGATTATAGATATCCCGCGTGCGTGCCCGGAAATCCACCTTGCCGTCCGCGGCCGTCCGCTTCCCGTACCAGGAATCGTAATCCTTCGAATCCGTACGGATCCGGATCTCATCCCTTTCATAGGCCGAAAGGAGCTTCCGGATCAGATTCTTCGATGCGATCATGTTTTTATACTGCGCGGTCCGGATATCGTCATGGGGTGTGATCCCGAAGGTCTCCGTCGCAAAGATGTTCGGAGAATCCGCTTTTTCGTCATATTGGAAAAGATTCAGATTAAACCGGGTATCACCGAGGATGATCGACCAGTTAAGCGGAGATCTTCCCCGTCCGAAGGGCAGATAGCCCGCGTTTCCGTGAAAGCCGAAGACCCCGTAACGGAAGCAGTCGAGCACATATTTCGGGATCAGCCTCTGCCAGCCCATGCAGAT
>JAILLW010000110.1 GCA_024692955.1 Lachnospiraceae bacterium
TCCAGTCCCAGACGGATCTCCCGCATCTGATAGCGGTCATACAGGGGCGAAAGATAAAACCTGATGTCGATCTGGTTAAGGAGCCCGAGACGGATCTCCCGCATCTGCGTCCAGGTATAGCAGGTCTTCGCGTAGAGTTCCACATCCACGCCTTCTTTCAGCCCTTCGGCGATCTGGGCAATGGAAACGGCACGAAGCTCCGGAGTCAGATACTGGGGAATATCAAGACCGTCCATCAGAGCGTAACGAATCTCCTCAAGCTGCTCCGCATCATATCCCTGCTTTGCGTAGGAGGTGACATCCACCTTGTTGACAAGCGCTTTCCGGATCTGGCGGATGATACCCGCCTCATAATTAAGGAACCCGGAAAGATCCATTCCGTCGTTCAGGCCGCGGCGCAGCTGATGCATCTTATCCGAAGGGATCGAAGGCTTCGCATAGATCGAAACATCATGAAAATCGGAAAGGCCCTTCCGGATCTCCTCGATCTGGAACCAGTCGAAGCTCCCGTCCGCGTAAGGGCGCATATTGAGCCCTTCCTGCATGCCGAGCCTGAGCTGGTACATGTGCATCGCGGTAAGCTCGGGATCTTCATAGACGGAGATATCGATTCCGGCATCTTTTCCGGCTTCGAGTTCCTCGACCTGAGCTTCCGTATAGCCCTGATTCAGATAGAATTCTTTTTCCTGCTGTTCCATTGATCTCCCGAAAAGTCAGAATTCTTCGTGCATCCTACGCAATAATCTTAACATATGGACAGAACAAAATCCATATGTTTTTGATAACATCTGTAATTTATACTGCCTCGTTCATTTTCGCGAGTTTGGCCGCCTGATCGGCCGTGATACAGGCATCTATGATCTCCTGAATATCGCCGTTCATGACCTTGTCGAGTTTATACAGCGTAAGGCCGATCCTGTGATCCGTGACACGTCCCTGCGGAAAGTTGTAGGTACGGATCTTTTCCGAGCGGTCGCCGGTCCCGATCTGGGATTTTCGAAGCTCCGCCTCCGCGTCATGAGCTTCCTGCTGGGCCATATCGTACAGCTTGGCCCGTAAAAGAGCGAATGCCTTTGCCTTGTTCTGAAGCTGTGACTTTTCGGTCTGGGAATAGATCACGATCCCCGTGGGATAATGTGTGAGCCGCACCGCGGAATCCGTAGTATTGACACACTGGCCGCCGTTTCCCGAAGCACGCATGACATCGATCCGGATATCCTTCTCGTTGATTTCCACATCCACGTCCTCCGCTTCGGGCATTACCGCCACAGAGATGGTGGAGGTATGGATCCTTCCGCCCGATTCCGTCTCCGGTACCCGCTGAACGCGGTGAACTCCGGATTCGTACTTCATCACGGAATAAGCGCCTTCCCCCGTGATCATAAAGGTGGCGGATTTCATACCGCCGATCCCGATCTCGTCGGTCTCCAGAAGCTCCGTCTTCCATCCGCGGCTCTCCGCATAGTGCTGATACATCCGGTAGATCTCAGCCGCAAAGAGGGCTGCCTCGTCTCCGCCCGCGCCGGCACGGATCTCCACGATGACATTCTTGTCATCATTCGGATCCTTCGGAAGAAGCAGGATCTTCAGCTTCTCTTCAAGTTCTCCGATCCTCTTTTTCGCCAGGGCGAGTTCTTCCTTCAGCATTTCCTTCATTTCCGGATCCGATTCCGAATCCAGAAGC
Source organism: Lachnospiraceae bacterium (assembly GCA_024692955.1). Lineage (GTDB taxonomy): Bacteria > Bacillota > Clostridia > Lachnospirales > Lachnospiraceae > JAILLW01. Next base: position 1,685 of record JAILLW010000110.1, read on the forward strand.
TGCAGGGAATCCTCCTCATCCTTACGGCATTTTTTGTACTCCTTATACGCTTCCACAATCGGAAGAAGGGAAGCCTGCTCTTTCATAAGGGCCGTAAACTTCGCCCCGTCCGAAGCCGCATCCGGCTCGCCGAGCCTTGCCATCAGTTCTTCATAGCGGATCAGGATATCATCAAGCTGATCAAACATTCAAATCTTCCTTTCTTTCACTTTTTCCGACAGGCAGATACGCCTTTACCACCCGGTCGTTTCCGGCAAGATCGCGGGATACCTCGATCCCGGAAAATCCGGCCTCTTTTAAGATCCCGCTCACCGCCTCGGCCTGCCCGGATCCGATCTCAAAAAGCACATACCCTCCGGGTATCAGATGCCTGTCAAGATCCTTTACGATGCGCCGGTAAAAGATAAGCCCGTCTTCACCGCCGTCAAGCGCCGTCTCCGGATCATGATCTCTGACTTCCGGCTGCAGGGACGGGATCACACCGCTTTCAATGTACGGCGGATTGGATATCACAAGATCGAAGGGGCCCTTCGCATCCGCGAAAAGATCCCCCTCAAGAAAAGAAAGCCTTCCGCCTTCATAAGCTTCCGGAAGGAGCTCTGCCGCGTTCTTTTTCGCGATCAAAAGGGCTTCGGGATAAAGGTCCGTTCCGATCCCGCTGCAGTCATTCGAATATTTCAAAAGGCTGATAAGGATACAGCCGCTTCCGGTGCAAAGATCCAGGATCCGCATTCCGTCATGAAGATGTTTCATTGCCTCTTCAACAAGGGTCTCCGTATCCTGCCTCGGAATGAGTGCCCCTGGTCCCGTCCGGAAGGTAAGTCCCATAAAGTCCTGAGTCCCGGTAAGATGCTGAAGGGGTATCCTCTTCGATCGTTTTTCGATCAGATCCCCATATCGCATTCTCAATGCTTCGGCATCCTCCTGATCTTCAGCGCAGGCGCCTCTGATCAGATCTTTCAGATCTTCCTTCGCATTCGTAAGAAGGTAAGCGCGATCCTTATTAAGGACATATTCAAGAAGAAGCCGGGCATCGATCTTCGCGTCCGGAACCCCCGCATCCATAAGGGCTTTTTCCCCCTGTTGGATCAGTTGCTCAACCGTCATTTTCCTTCGCTTCCTGTGTCGTGTCCACGATCGCCTCGAGTTCTTCGAGTTTTTCGTCCCCGGAAACAGTCTTCTCTCCCGGTGTCTCACCATAAGAGTCTTCCTCAATCCCGTCCCCGTACTCTTCCGGGAATTCCTCCATCAGGAATTTCTTCCAGTCAAATACAGCCTCGACGGAACGGATCGCGACCTCCGCCATCTCTTCATCCGGCTCCTTCGTCGTCACACGCTGGAGCAGAAGTCCCGGCGCGGAAATCAGGGAAACAAGGAAATTGTCCCCTTTTCCCGCAAGGCGGATAAATTCATAGGAGATCCCGGCAATGACGGGTACGAGGGCAAGCCTGATCAGGACACGGTACAGCGGGCTTTCCACCCGGATAAAGAAGAAAAGCACCACGCTGATCAGGATCACGAAAACAAGGAAGCTTGTCCCGCAGCGTCTGTGAAAACGGGAGGATCTCATCACATTCTCGACCGTCAGCGGATATCCCTTCTCCACGCAGTTGATGCATTTATGCTCGGCACCGTGATAGCGGTAAAGACGCCGGATATCCTTCATCGCACTGATCCCGATGATGTAGCCAAGAAAGATCACGATCCGCACTCCGCCCTCGATGATCGCGAGCAGGGAATCGTTCCTGATATATTCATTCAGTTTTACCGAAATAAAATAGGGAAGCAGGATAAAGAGTCCGACCGCAATGGCGAGTGCGATCACGGTGGTGATCCCGAGCATCAGTTTCTCCCCTTTTCCGTTCGTCACCTTATCCGCCGCCCGGTCAACCACCGTCTCTTCCTCTTCCTCCTCATAGAAGAGCGCCGAATGGTTGATGGCTCTCATCCCGAGGATCAGGGAATCGATGAAGCTGATCACCCCGCGCACAAAAGGGATCTTCCGGATTGTTTCGGAAGGGACCACGGAATGATAGATCTTGACGTCCACGTCGATGGTTCCGTCTTCTTTTCTGCAGGCGATTGCGTAATCTTCCTTATTTTTCATCATAACGCCCTCGAGAACGGCCTGGCCGCCGATCCCCGAATAGTGCGTTTTTCTTCTGCGTCTTTTTGTGCTCATTTCAGACTCCTTTTTCTATGACAAGAGGACAGGTACACCCCCGGACCCGGAAAAGGGATCCGGACAGCGTACCTGTCCTCTCGCATGCGTATCGGCTATTCGCTCTTAACGCCGTATTTCCTGTTAAACTTATCGATACGTCCGTCCGCTCTGGCCGCCTTCTGCTGACCCGTGTAGAATGAGTGGCACTTGGAGCACACTTCCACGTGGATCTCTTTTCTGGTCGAGCCCGTAACAAACGTATTTCCGCAGTTGCAGGTTACCGTTGCCTGATAATACTCGGGATGAATTCCTTCTCTCATTTGTTCCTCCTCTCCGAAGCGTTCCTATGCGGCTGTCCGGTCGGCTTAGCCCAAGGTTTATAGGGACTCCGCATCCGCGGGACGCTTTGATGTAAACAGCCCTAATAATATATCACAGGATCCGCACAATGGCAAGCGATATTTCGAAATTCATCCCGGCCGTCAATTTCGTTCGGATCGCCTCAGGATCCAAAGTCCGTCAGGCGAAAATTTATCTTTTATCCGTACCACCTCCAAAAGTAGGTAATTTGATGATCTTTCAGGTTTTTTACATGAAAATAACCGTCACACACTGCTGTATGACGGTCATAAGTTTTCAAGACATATTATCCTTATCGGGCCTCAGATCCATCGCGTCTTCTTTGCCATATTCACGAACTCGCGGTTGTCACGGGTGCGGGCGAACATTTCGATGATATGGTCGGTCGCCTCCTCCGCCTTCAGACCGTTCAGAGCCTTCCTTATGATGTTGATCGCCTCAAGTTCATCACTGTCAAGAAGAAGATCCTCCCGGCGGGTTCCGGATTTTCCGATATCGATCGCGGGGAATACCCTTTTTTCCTGAAGTTTCCGGTCAAGAACGAGTTCCATATTGCCGGTACCCTTGAATTCCTCATAGACCACATCATCCATCTTTGATCCGGTCTCTACGAGAGCCGTCGCCAGGATGGTAAGGGATCCGCCCTCTCTCATATTCCGCGCCGCACCGAAGAAGCGCTTCGGCATATGCAGCGCCGCGGGATCAAGTCCGCCGGAAAGGGTCCTGCCGGAAGGTGCCACCGTAAGGTTATAGGCACGTGTCAGTCTTGTGATGGAGTCGATCAGGATCATCACGTCCTGCTTGTGCTCAACGAGCCTCCGTCCGCGTTCGATCACCATTTCGGAAACCCGCTTATGATGCTCGGGAAGCTCGTCAAAAGTCGAGTAGATCACTTCCACGTTCGGTCCTTCGATGGCTTCCTTGATATCGGTCACTTCCTCCGGCCGCTCGTCGATCAGAAGGATGATAAGATGCGTGTCCGGCATATTTCTCTTGACGGATTTTGCCACATCCTTAAGCAACGTGGTCTTTCCCGCCTTCGGCGGAGAAACGATCATACCTCTCTGTCCCTTGCCGACCGGCGAAATGAGATCCATGATCCTCATGGCCACCGAGCAGCCGGGCCGTTCGAGCTTGATGCGCTCATCCGGAAAGATCGGCGTCATATCTTCGAAATTGTACCGCTTGACCGCTTCTTCCGGAGCATAGCCGTTAATGGAGCGGATATAAAGAAGAGCTGCGAATTTTTCGGTCTGGGATTTTACACGGGTATTTCCGACAAGAATGTCACCCGTCTTAAGGCGAAGACGCCGGATCTGCGCGGGAGAAACATAGACATCGTTTTCGCCCGGGAGGAAGTTCTCACAACGGATAAATCCGTACCCGTCCGGCATTACCTCAAGGATGCCGCTTGCCGTCTCTCCGGAATCCAGTTCCTTTGGATAATTATATGCGTCATACACTTCGTTCCGGTTGAACCGCGCCTCACCTTCCTGTGCGGATTCCCGGTTTTCCCCTCTCTGGCCGTTCTCTCTGTTTTCCCTGCTTTCTCTGTTTTCCCTGACTTCTTTTCCCGGTGCGGCTTCTTTTGCTTCCTTCATGGCTGCCGCTTTGCGGATCGCCGCTTCGGGCGCGAGGGATTTCGGTTCCACGGATTTTCCTGCCGCCTTGTCCTTTTCGTCCTCCTCAAGCATCCGCTCGATGATCTGATCCTTCTTCATTGTGGATGTGCCCTTCAGGCCTCGGGCTTTCGCGATCGCCTTAAGGTCGACCAGCGCAAGCGATTCATACTTTTCTCTCATAAAGCCTCCGTTTAAGTATTTCCGATTTCAACTTTTCAAAAATGGGGAAATATGCGATCGGACAGAATATTACGTCCGTCGAGTGCATTATACAACAAGGTTTTTCAGTATGCAACAGAAAAAATATGATCGAAATAGTTCGATGAAAGGACGGCTTTGCAGTAGTTCATCCTGTTCCGTACCTTTTTCTTCGTCTCCTCCACATACCCCTCGGGGATCACGGCATCCGCGGAAGCGGGCGTAAAGCGGTTCCCGGAAGCGATATAGGTCCCCAGATCCGTCTTCCAGTCATAGCTTCCGTTAAAGACAAGAGCTTCCGCGTCCGAAAAGATATCGCGTCCCGGCAGAAGTCTGGAATCATAGTCCACGCCGAAAAGATTGAGCAGCGTAGGCAGGATATCAAGGCTCGATACCGGTGAGCCGATCACGACGGGCTCTTCTTTTTCCAGTTCCCCGCACCAAAGGATCAGACGGTTCCGGTCACGTTCGAGATAGTTCGTGACTTCACTTCCGTACAGCTCCGTAAGATAGGGCATATGTCCCAAAGGAGCATCATTATCAAGACCGTAGGGGAAATGATCCGCCCCGAGCACGATCACGGTATCGTCCGCGATCCCCTTTTCCTCAAGCAGTCCGATCAGCGCGGCAAGTCCGTCCTCAAGTTCAAGATTGTTTGAAATATAGCATTTTACGATCTCGGAATACGGAAGGTCTCTCACGCGGTCATAGTTTTTTGCGCTCATCCGGTTGATCTTCGTCCCGTACTGCCCATGCCCGGAAACCGTCATAAAGTAGACACAGAAGGGCTGTCTTTCACAATAAAGGGGAAAGGTATTCTCCAGCATCTCAAGATCGCTTTCCGGGAATCCGGCATAGGAAACATATTCCTCGAGCCCCTCTCCCATCCCGAGGAACCCGTCCGAAAAACCGAGCCGGTTGTGCGTCTCATTCCTTCCGTAGACCGAAGCGGTGTTATTGTGAAACGCCTTTCCGTAATAGCCCTTACCGCAAAGAGCGGAAGCGATGGTAAGCAGATGATCCTGCTTCGTAAGCTCCTTCATGGATTTTCCGCCGTTCACCGGGATCAGGCCGAACAGATTCTCATATTCACCGCCGGTTGTCCCGGCAACGGCAGGCTGATAGTAATCATCGATCACGATTCCTTTCGTGGAAAGCCGGTACAGCGTCGGAGTCAGTTCCGGATCGATGATGGAGCCCGAAAAAGCCTCCGCCGTGATAAAGATCAGGTTTTTCCCTTTAAACCTTCCGGTATAGCGGTTCTTATGATAAGGGATCTGCGAACGGACATAATCGTCCAGATCCTTCTGACCTTTGGTCGCATTCTGTGAAAGCGTATCGAAATCAATGGGGAGAATCTGCTCTTCATAGGATTCCGGTTCGTTTAAAACTTCTTCCGTTTCATCTTCCGAAGCCGCCTCATCAGATCCTGCATGATCCGAAGATTCATTTTCATTTCCGGAAGATTCCGGCTCTTTTGAAACTCTGTCGGAAAAAATATTCATAATTTCATCAAACTCTTCATCCACCCCGGCGGTATCGGATGCCGGACGTATCGGAGCCTTTTTTTCTTCCTCTTCCCCCGAATCCGTTTGCTTCAGGAATTCTTCGTAATCCATAAGGAGGTTTCGCGAGGAGCCGTCACTTTCTTCCATGAGCGGAACGCTTTTTCCTCCCCCCTCTTTATCCGGGGACGGAAAATATCGATCTAAGGGGTCTTTTGCCGACGGACCTCCTGTTTCAGCTTTATCCGCCGGAAATTCCGGGAGCAGCCTTTCAACACTCTCCGCGGAAAGTGAAACTTCTCTATCCATTTCGGCATCGCCCGTCTCAAAGGAAAGCTCCTCCCCGAAGAACATCTTTCTAAGATCAAGGCGAAAGGCAGTGGACAGGCCGAACGTCTCCACCGCGCTCTGAAAACTGTATTCGGGTCCGTAGATCAGCGCCTGCGCGGGACTTAACTTAAGGATCAGAAAAGCGGAGCAAAAGAAAAGAGCCGACATGGCGGCCCGATAGATCCCCTCTTTCAACGGAATCTTCTCAGTGCGGTCCTTCTTCGAGGAAAGAATCAGATAAAGCGGAAGCGGCAAAAGAAAAAGGGCGATCCTGGAAAGCCCGTCAAAGGTAAAGACAAGACGTCCCACATCGCCCATAAAGCCGCCGACCACACCGCCCGCACCGTTTATCACGGTATCAGTGTCGTAAAAGACCTTGAACGAGCGGTATACGAAAAACTCGATCATATAAAGCAGGGCAAGGATCAGCAGTCCCGCGCAGGTGATCGCGCGGTTAAACTTTCCGGCCCTGAAGCTCCGCGACAGGATTGAAAGCAAAAGCCCCGTTCCCATCGCGAAAAAAGCAGTAAGCATAAGCGGCACAAACCCCATATCCCCCGAAGTGGAGATCCGGAAGATCCATTCATAATATGGGATAAGGAGCAGGCCGAACAGGATCATTTCGCTATCTGACCCATAAGCAGGGTTTCCGCAGTTCTCAGCGCTTCATCGATCCCGGCGGGATTCTTTCCGCCGGCCTGCGCCATATTCGGCTTTCCGCCGCCTCCGCCGCCGACGATCGGCGCGATCCCCTTCACGAGATTTCCGGCATGAGCGCCTTTCTTTACGGCTTCATCCGTCGCCATGATGATCATATTTACTTTTCCCTCCGACTCGGAGATCAGGACGATAACCCCGTCCTTAATGTTCCCCTTGAGCTGATCCCCGAGATCCCGGAGCGAATTCATATCGACTCCCGTAAGTTTCTTCGCGATAATGGCGGTACCCTGTATGTCCTTCGCGTCCTGTGCGGCATTTCCGAGCGCTTCCTTCGCCGCCTTCGCCTTCAGCGATTCGATCTCGGAGCTGAGGGACCTGATCTGAGCAAACAGGGATGTGATCTTTTCCGCAAGCTGATCCGGTGTGGATTTCGCGGCCGCGGCGGCTTCTTCAAGTTTCTCCTCCACCTTCCGGTAATGTTCGGAAACATTCCTTCCTGTCACGGCCTCGATCCTTCTTACGCCGGAGGCGATCCCGCTCTCGGAAAGGATCTTGAAGGAGAGGATCTGTCCGGTATGGGCAACATGGGTTCCTCCGCAGAGTTCCTTCGAGAAATCCCCCATATTCACCACCCTTACCCGGTCCGCATACTTCTCGCCGAAAAGCGCCATGGCACCTTCCTTCTTTGCTTCCTCGAGATCCATAACCTTTGTGATGACCGGAAGGTCTTCTTCGATCTTTTCGTTGACGATCTCTTCCACTCTTCTGATCTCTTCGGGCGTCATGGCTTTGGAATAGCTGAAATCGAACCTTGTCCGGTCCGTATCCTGATAGGATCCCTGCTGATGCGTATCGGGACCGAGTACCTCTCTTAAAGCCGCCTGAAGAAGATGCGTCGCGGAGTGATTCCTGCAGGTGGAGGAGCGCTTTGCTTCATCCACGGAAAGAGCTGCCCTGTCGCCCTTCCTTATGGTTCCCTGCTTTACGACACCGACATGCCCGATACGTCCGTTCGGGAATTTCACGGTCTCTTTTACAAGGAATGTACCTTTATCCGTTTTTATGACACCCGTGTCACCTTTTTGTCCGCCCATCGTGGCATAGAAAGGCGTCTTCGCGAATACGAGTGTTCCTTCTTCATTTTCATTCAGTTCGTCGGCAAGTCTGTTTCCGGCCGCTATGGCAGCAACTTCACCTTCTTCGTTCAGCGTGTCATATCCGGTAAACTCGCTTACGAGCGAAGGATCCAGTTCGTCAAAGACCGACTGTTCCGAAGAAAGCTTCGCCGAGAAGTTCTGGCTGGCTCTCGCCTTTTCCTTCTGCTCTTCCATCGCGGTCCCGAATCCGTTCTCGTCGACCTTAAGCCCCGCCTCTTCGGCCATCTCCACGGTGAGTTCCAGCGGAAATCCGAAGGTGTCATAAAGATAGAACGCGTCGGAGCCGCTGATCTTCTCTCTTCCTTCCTTCTTCGCGCCATCCAGGATCTTTTTGAATTCCCGGATTCCGTTTTCGAGCGTGCTCTCGAATCGGAGGATCTCCTTTCCCAGCTCCTGAAGGATGAATTCCCGGTTTTCGCTAAGGCGGGGATAGCTTTCCAGATATACATCCTTTATAAAGATCTCGGCGATCGAAAGAAGATCGTCTTTCGAAAGGCCGAGTGTCCTTCCGTGTCTTACCGCGCGCCTTATCAGCCTTCTTAAGACATATCCGGCGCCCGTATTCGAGGGAGTAAGCCTTCCTTCGTCACCGATCAGCATCACGGATGTGCGAAGATGATCCGCAAGGATCCGCATGGACCGGGTCATGGTTTCGTCATCATCATATTTTCTTCCGGATACCTCTTCGATCTTTCTGATCACGGGGACAAAAAGATCCGTCTGATATACATCCTTGGTTCCGTTCAGGAAGGCAAGGATCCGCTCGAGGCCCCATCCGGTATCCACATTCTTCTGCTTAAGGGGTGTCAGATGTCCGTCCTTGTGCTTCTCATACTGCATGAACACGTCATTTCCGAGTTCCGTATACTTCCCACAGGAGCATCCCGGTCCGCAGTCCGGACCGCAGTCCGGAACATCCGCGATATAGAACATCTCGCTGTCAGGGCCGCAGGGGCCGTACTCAAGTCCCCACCAGTTATCCTCGGCTGGAAGATAATAGATATTTTCCTTTTTGAAGCCGGAAGCGATACGGAAGGAGGCACCCTCCTCATCTCTCGGCGCGTTTTCGTCCCCGGCGAATACCGTGGCCGCAAGGTGATCCCGGTCAAAGCCGAAGACCTCCGTCAGAAGCTCGTAGCTCCATTTGCAGCGGTCTTCCTTGAAGTAGTCACCGAGGCTCCAGCTTCCCATCATCTCGAAAAAGGTAACATGGGAACGGTCGCCGACGGAATCGATATCATTCGTACGTACGCAGCCCTGGACATTGGCGAGCCTCGTTCCCTTCGGATGCTTTTGTCCGAGGAGATAAGGCATAAGGGGCTGCATGCCCGCAACGTTAAAGAGGACTCCGGTGGATCCGTCCGACAGGAGGGATACCGCACCGCAGTCCGCGTGGCCGCGTTCCTTATAAAAGTTAATCCAGGTGGTGCGAAGTTCGTTAGACGTAAACTGTTTCATCTTTCTTCTCTTTCTTCTAAACTTTAGATTCCAATAGTATATCTCGTCCGTTGCAAGCATATGCATTTGACAAGGCGACCGTATGAAAACGCCGGCACTTAACGAGTGCGAGCAGGAATGCGAAGCACGAGTTTAGTGTTCCGCTGCGTTTTAATCCGAGCGAGAGCGCGTCGCCGGTTAAATGGCATATGCGATGCAGAAGGACGTTCATAACGAATGAGCATCCCCTCAGAAATCGAATTTGCCGTCAAACCAGGAGACGAGATCCGCGATGGCTACACGCTCCTGCTCCATGGAGTCACGGTAGCGGACGGTAACGCAGCCGTCGGTCTCGGAATCGAAATCATAGGTCACGCAGAACGGCGTTCCGATCTCATCCTGCCTGCGGTAGCGCTTTCCGATATTGCCGCGGTCGTCGAATTCGCAGTTGTACTTCTTCGAAAGTTCCGCACAGATCTTCTCCGCACCCTCGTTCAGCTTCTTCGAAAGAGGAAGGATCCCGATCTTTACGGGCGCGATGGCCGGATGGAACCTGAGAACGGTGCGGACATCATTGCGCTCCGCGTCAAGGACCTCCTCGTCATAGGCCTCACAGAGGAACGCGAGCGTCACGCGGTCAGCTCCGAGAGAAGGCTCCACAACGTAGGGGATGTATTTCTCGTTCGTCTCGTCATCGAAGTATTCCATGGATTCGCCGGAGGTTTCCTGATGACGGCCGAGGTCGTAATCGGTACGGGACGCGATCCCCCAGAGCTCACCCCAGTCGGTGAACGGGAAAGCGTACTCGATATCCGTCGTATGATCGCTGTAGAAGGACAGTTCCTCCGGATCGTGATCGCGAAGTCTTAAGTTTTCTTTCTTAAGTCCCAGGGAAAGCAGCCAGTTGTAGCAGAATTCCCTCCAGTAATTGAACCATTCCGTCTGGGTGCCGGGCTTGCAGAAGAATTCCAGTTCCATCTGCTCGAACTCTCTCGTACGGAAGGTGAAGTTTCCGGGAGTGATCTCATTCCGGAAGGATTTTCCCACCTGACCGATTCCGAAGGGAACCTTCTTTCTCGAAGTCCGCTGAACGTTTTTGAAGTTCACGAAGATACCCTGTGCCGTTTCCGGCCTTAAGTATACGGTGCTCTTTGCGTCCTCGGTCACGCCCTGGAAGGTCTTGAACATCAGGTTGAATTCACGGATCGGAGTAAAATCGTGCTTTCCGCAGGAAGGACAGGGAATCGCGTTTTTTTCGATGAACGCTTCCATCTGCTCATGGCTCCAGCCGTCCACGCTGGTATCCAGCTTAATGCCCTTTTCCTTGGCGTATCCCTCGATCAGCTGATCCGCGCGGAACCGTTCATGGCAGGCTCTGCAGTCCATCAGGGGATCCGAAAAGCCGCCGAGATGACCGGAAGCCACCCAGGTCTGCGGATTCATCAGGATCGCGCAGTCCACGCCCACGTTATAGGGATTCTCCTGAATGAATTTCTGCCACCAGGCTCTTTTTACGTTATTCTTAAGCTCCACGCCGAGATTCCCGTAATCCCAGGTATTCGCAAGGCCGCCGTAGATCTCGGATCCCGGATAAATGAAGCCTCTGGCCTTACAAAGGGCGACGATCTTTTCCATTGATTTTTCCATAATCTTCTCCTTATCTGAAAATGATATAAATGAAGCCGGCCGCATCTTCTTTTCTTCTGACGGCCGCGACGCCTTCCGATGAATAAGCGTTATCCGAGATATAGAGTACTTTTCCCGGGAGATAGATCCTGTCGGAAACGTCCGAGACCAGGATCTTTTCGCTTGAAAGTGCGTTGATCTCATCCTCCGTGATCACCTCGCCGGTGCGGGCGTTCACAAGTCCGCTTATGGATATGCCGTCTCCTCCCGGAAACGATCCCGGCATCAGAAGGAAGTCTCCGATCTCACCGACTCTGAGCGTCTCCTGATTGAACAGGGAATAATCGTCGGGGGTCCCGAAAAGGATCTCCACATCCGTGACTCCGTTCTCGCTCTCCGCTTTTTTCAGTTCCGCACTTTTGTTGGGCTGGGCATTATAGTCCTCAAGCTCAAGTTCGATCTCATTCCGAAGCTCGCCGATGTCATAGTTCGATTCGCCGAAGCTCTCCCTTATGATCTGAAGCACATGTCCGTCCTTCTGGAGCGTAACGGTCGTATCCGGATCCTTCTCCGCCGGATTTCCGCCAAAAGCACACCCGGCAATCAGGAGTAAAAGCAGCGATATGATGATCAAAGAAACTGTTTTTTTCATAACTAAATTATTTTACTGAATCGTATCAAGAATTTCAAGACTTTTCAGTGTCCGTCCGATAAAGCGCCTCCGGTAAAGGTCGCAGACTGCCCGAAGCTCTCCGAGCACCTTTTCGGATACCGTAAAGTGATACAGTTTTCCGGGATCCGTCGTTTCGATCAGACGCATCGTATATTCCGTGGAGGGATCGAAGGATGAGAGCCCGGCCGCTTCCGGCTCCGGGATCCCCGGATATTCTCCGTTTACGCAAAGTGCCTTCAGTTCAAACACGCATCTTACGAGTTCCTTCGGGATGGACTCGTGGAAAAGGGCCTCCACCGAGCGGTAGAGAAGCTTCAGCATCGGCTTCTCATCATTGTTTTCCACCGTATAGTAATCGGACAGTTCAAGAAAGAACATCCCGTAGCAGGCCCGCTCGTAGTCTTCCCTTAAGGGCGCGAAATAGTTCAGGATCCTCGCTTCGTTCAGGCTGTAGGTATTCCGTCCGGGAAAGAGTCTGAAATTTCCGAAGCAGAAAGGATCCGTGGAAGCCATAAAGCGGTTTCCCTGCCTTCTTGCCCCTTTCGCAAAACAGGTGATCTTCCCGCTTTCGGCGGTCAGGATCACCAGTCTTTTATCATATTCTCCCACCGGCTCCGCGCGGAGGATCATGCCGGTCACATCAAAGAGTTCCTGCATCAGCCAAAGTCCTTCTTCGCGTCATAGCCGAAATTCTTCATCATAAGATCCGAGGATCTCCAGTCCTTCCGGACTTTGACAAAGAGCTTCAGATTCACCTTTTCTTCCAGCATTCGCTCGATCTCAAACCGCGCTGCGGATCCGATCTTTTTCAGCATCGCGCCGCCTTTTCCGATGATGATCCCCTTATGGGAATCCTTCTCGCAGATGATCGTCGCGTCGATATGCACGATCTTCGGCGTAAATTCCATACGTTCGATCGTAACGGCGATCCCGTGGGGGATCTCATCGGAAAGGCACCTCA
>JAILLW010000123.1 GCA_024692955.1 Lachnospiraceae bacterium
TCCTGCTTGAGCAGAATCCGGACGGGACGAGCGGTATCTTCGGGAACGGCGGATCCGCACGCCATCCGTGGAGAATAAAGATCAGCAAAGACGGGACGGAAGATCGTTTCGAAGAGCTCGAATGTCTCGAGGATGGAAAACCCGTCAGGTTTTCCGAACTGATCGGAGAGATCGACAGGAAACAGGACCTCTGAAATAACCAGGGCGTGAAAAGGAAGGAGGCTGATCATATGCGCAGAATCGGAAGAAGGACACCTAAGTTGGTTATTTGTAAAACAGCACCCGCGGATCGGCTGCTCGCGCAGATATTCTTTACTTTTGCTGCCGGATTCCTGATCCTCCTTTTGGAAGAGAGGATGGGCCGGCCCGCGGAGGCCGAAAGACTCATTCCGGCGGTGATCTGCGGTTTTGTTTCCTGCCTGATCGGTATCGCGGGAGCGGTCAAAGATGCCGGGATAAAAAAAGGAGCATTGCTGAATGCGATCGCTTCCGCGGAAGTCTTTCTGATCGCACTTCATGTGAAAGACGGTTCTTTTATGCGAATCCTTCCGGTGCTTCTTGCGGCGGGAACTGCGATGCTGAGCGCTTTCTGCCTGATCCTTCTTATGAAGCCGCATGAACGCATCCGAAGAAGAGTCATGCGGCATAAATGGAGTGAGATCTTCCGGAGCGTTCGCTTTTTTCTGGTCACATTTGCCCCGGTCGTTCTTCTTCTGGTGTGTCTCAATTCGTATGCCGCTTTGAAAGATGCAGAGGAGGATGCTGCAGGGAACGGGAGAGCTGATTACGAGCCGAAGTATGTGTACGGCGAAGAATGCAGACTGGAACAGAACCTGAACCGGATCAGACCGTTTGCGGCCGGAGATGAATGGAACGGGATTCCACTCGATAAAAAACAGGACGCATTAAGAGCTGTGATCGAAAATGATCTCAGATATCAGGGCGTACCGCAGAAAGTCGGTATCCGCTTTACCGATATGGCGGACCGTTCTGTCTGCGGCTACTATGATCCGGTGGAAAAAGAGATCGTTATGAATAATTATTATCTGATCCGTGACGGCAGCCTGAAAAACCTGGAGAACGCTCTTCACGAGTCCCGGCATGCATACCAGATCAGCATGTGCAATCTCTATATCTGCCTGCCGGATGAACAGAAGGCGCTGCAGTGCTTCGGCGAAACAAAAGAGTGGTGCCTGAGTTTCGATTCCTACGCGGAGAGCCGGAAAGTATATGAAAAATACCGCTCTTCGCTCGTGGAAGAAGATGCGCGCCTCTATGCAGAAAGGCAGGGCCGGATCTATCTCATGGAGATATGCCGGCTGGTTTCGGCACAATAACGGCAGGAAGACCGCAGGCATCGTTTACCTTATGTTTTTCCTTTCAATATTATTTTAAGATTGGAAGAATATAGTGAATACAGGAGGTGAGAAAATGGATGCAGTATCAAGAAGTAATTCGAGATCGCAGTATATAGGAACACAAATGGAGGATAAGAAATTGAATATCCGAAATGATAAGGATGAAATGCCTGAAGATATACAGAGTGATCATAAGGCCGATCAGGTATCCATAGACGGAGATACTCTGGAATTAAACAAATCCAAAATCTCTGATGCCATGCTTAGAGGAATGTCTGATTCCCGGCTTAAAACAATGTTGCAAAATCAGGAAATTACCAGACAACAGTACGATAAAGTAATGAACAACAGAAAAGAGACCGAAGGAGTTCTCCTTACGCTACATATGATGTGCCGCGTTCATGGAGAAGTACTCCTTCTTTTCGATCATGGATTCCTTCGTTTCGAGACATTCCTTGATGACATTGTTGATGTTCAGGAATTCGTTGACCAGACCCGGATCGAACTGCGTACCGCTGTTAGCCGCGATGAATGCCATGGTCTTCTCGTGGGAGATCGGCTCCTTGTACGGACGCTTGGAGGTCATGGCGTCATAGACGTCCACGATCGCCATGATGCGGGCGAGCAACGGGATCTCTTCCCCCTTAAGCCCGTTCGGATAGCCTTTTCCGTCCCACCGTTCATGATGGGATTTCGCGATCTGACTCGCGATATTCGCAAACTCTGCGTCGGGGATTCTTTTCTCAAGATAATCGAAAAGTTCTCCGCCGATCACGGCATGTAGCTTCATGTTCTCAAATTCTTCCGCGGAAAGTGAAGCGGGCTTCTGAAGAACGGAATCCCGGATGGCGATCTTGCCGACATCGTGAAGAGGGGCGCTCCTGCAGGCCTTCTTTACGACGGAAGGCGGCAGATAGTCTTTGTATTTGGTGACTGTCTTCAGGTGTCCGAGAAATACCGAAAAGTACAGAGAAGTGTTTTTCAGATGAACGCCGGTGATCCCGTCGCGCGATTCCACAAGTCCCGCGAAGGAGACCGTGATCAGATCATACATCTGCTCCATTTCCTCGATCTTCTTGTTTACGCGCTCCTCGAGGTTTTTCTGATACTGGGCAAGCTCGATCTGGGTTTCGATCCGCTTCTTCATGACCATCGGAACGAAAGGCTTGGTGATATAGTCGACGATGCCGAACTGAAAGCCCTTGACTTCCGCTTCGGGACTCGTATCCGCAGTGAGAAAGATCACCGGGATCTCCCGGTATGCCGGAATGGATTTCAGCTTATTCAGAACCTCCATGCCGTTCATATCCGGCATGACCACATCGAGCAGGATCAGATCAGGAGTGAGCTCCCTGAGCATTTCAAAGGCTTCCTGTCCGGAAGTCGCTTCATACAGTTCGTAAGTATCCTCAAGAACGGCGCGTGCCGTTGCATGATTCAAGGACACATCGTCGACCATCAGGATCTTCTTTTTATCGCTCATGGGAATCCCCCCTGATTCTACCGTTCCAGCTGAGTTATCTTTTATTACCTTGCAAGTGTGGAATATCCGAAACCGTTGCAGATCGCATCAACCGGCGTACCGGCCTTGCAAAGAGGGCAGTTGCCGGAAGAGTAGCTGGCGTAATCCGGAAGGTCTCTCGTGGAATAGAGAGAGCGGATATCATATCCCTCAATCTGGGTGGCCACGGAGAAGATCGCGGAGATCCCGACCACATGACCCTTGTAGAAATGAACGGAACCGACGGCACTCCTTAAAGTGCTTCCGGTGGTGGCGGTATCGATGAGGATCAGTACCTTTTTGTTCCGGATCATATGCTCCGTGTTTTCGCGGAACATCATCTGGCCGCTGGCATTGTACTCGGGACTCGTGATATACATGGTCTGATGGGAGTTCGCGGAGATGATCCCGGCCTTCGTAAGCTTGTTCGCAAGGTATGCTCCCACCACTTCCATACCGTTCAGACAGAGGATCGTGTCGATCACATCTGTGGCCAGATACATATCGGCCATCTCTTCGCCGGTGGCGCGGGCTTCCCTCTGGCGGGCCTTCATATCGCTTAAGTCCATATAGTAATTTACATGGGAATTCGGTGTGATAAAGTGTCCGGGGATATAGCGGAGCACCACGTCCTTGTTCTTCGAATAATCAATCTTTTTGTAATCCTGCATAGGTTACCCCTTTCTATGAGTTTCATTCACAAACAGTATATCATAAAGTGCCGTTTCGGGGCAAGAATACGGAAAAAGACCGGTTATGAAAGAAGATCTGCCGGCGCTTCCCGCACTTGCGCCGGATCAGCGGCAGATAGTATAATTACTCTGATTACGGAGTAAGCCGTAAAAACAAAACAGAGGATCGGGAAAAAAAAGCCGGGACCGGAGATGAAAGATATAAGTAATTTTTCGATGTATCGGCATGAGACGGGAAAGGTAGATTGGAGAATGAAGAGATCAGGAAGAGTCTGAAGCATCGCGATGGCATTGGTTCTGGCAGTCTCGGCACTGCCGGGAGGAAGCATTGTATCCCGTGCGGATGAGATCCCGGAAGAGGTCACGGGAGGGATCACAGGAGGAATCATAGACGAAACCGCAAAAGAGCCTGTGGCGGATATCGAAGAAGAAATCGCGGAGGAACTCCCGGAAGAAATCCCGGATGCGATACCGGATGAGACCGCGACCTATGAACTGGAATACCGCGAGGAGAATGAAGGCAGCCTTACGATAAGCGGAATAAGAGGTGTGGCCGGAGGTGAACTGGTGATTCCTGCCAGGATCAATGATGTTCCGGTAACAGTTATATCTGAGAATGCATTTGTAGACTGCCGCGGCTTTACCGGAAAGCTCGTGATACCCGAAGGGGTAGGATTTGTTAATAATAATGCATTTAAGGACTGTTCGGGTCTGGAGAGTATTTCGCTTCCGGCCAGTCTGAATTTTGGGATTCAGGCATCGGTTACAGAAGGTTGTTCCGGCCTCAGGGAAGTGATCAATAACAGCGATAAGACGTGCTGGCTGAATGAAGGTGACTTCACCTGGGTCGACAAAGCAACCGGAAAACCGCTTGAAAAGAATTATTATGGAGATGTGAAACTGGTAAACGGAACCGCCGTCACAGACGGAGGATACTGTAAGCCTTATGCAGATGCTGCCTATGCACTGAAATACCGCATTTCCGGGGAAGAGATCAGTATCATCGGATGTATAGGGAATATGCGCGGGAAGCTGGTGATCCCGGAGAGGATCGGGGAAAGATGTGTTACGACCATCGGAGACAATGCATTTATAGGCGGCGGATTCCTGAAAGCGTCACGAGCATAGGGGATTCCGTGTTCTCCGGGTGCAGCGGCCTGAGCCGGGTCATCAATAATAGCGAAAAGTGCATTAATCTTGACGGAGTCGGAAGGGGCGGCTGGAAATGGTATGATGAGCGCAATGATAAGCAGATCGATTATAATACGTTTGCCAATGCCACCGCTGTCAATCTGAGCCCGAGAGGCAGAACCTACCGGCCGGAAAATGCTCCGTATGAATTGTATTATTTTAATGATGGTACGGGCATCGGGTCTGATGCAGGAGTTCATATCACCGGAGTCCGGGGAGACCGGAAAGGGAACCTGACCATTCCGGCTCGAAGGAATGGGAAACTTCACGGGATGCAGGATAATTGAGGATCCCTTTATCATCATGGAGGCCGGAGTGAAGTATGTCGACAGACTGACTGTCGGGAAGATCAGGGATCAGGCATATACCGGGGAGGATATCAGTCTTGATGCGCTGAATCTTACCGTAAAGGACGGCCAGAAAGTCCTTGCCGCAGGGGAGGACTATACCGCTGTATGCGAAGGAAAAGAAGTTGGAAAGGGCACCGTCACGATAACGGGAAGGGGAGCCTATGCAGGCATCCGCAAAGTGTCCTTCAACATCACGGGGATCCCGATGAAAAAGGTGAGTGTGACTTTGCCTAAGTCTGTTACATATACCGGAGGAGCGATCGGCCGGAAACAGATAGGGTCGCAGATCATCTTACACTACAAGGCGAATAGGAAAGCGGAGTCGGTAAATCTGCAGTGGAAAACTCGGGAAGAGTATGATGCGATCGCCGATCCGGATGAGAAGCAGCAGATCAAATGCATTGTTTCCTTCAGCAATAATATCAGTGCCGGCAAAGCAGTCATAACCCTGACCGGTATAAACGGCTGCACGGGGGCTGTAAAGAAAACCTTTACGATCGCTCCGCGTGGAAGTGATGCGGTATCGGTGTATTTTGATAACCCTGAGGCCGGATATCAGAAAGGCTGTGCAAGACCAAAGCCTGTTGTTTCGGATGGAGGAAAAACACTGACGGAAGGAAAGGATTATACGCTCTCTTATTCGAACAATAAGTCCATCTATCTGGGAGGCGGAAAAAAAAACCCACCGTTACCGTCCGGTTCAAGGGAAACTACAAGGGTAAAAAGACGGCCACCTTCTTTATCGTACCGGCGTATTTTGGGAGCGGAGATTTTTACGCTTATGCCGATAGTGTTGTTTACCGCGATGAAGCAGAAAACTGGAAAGCGAAGGTCAGGGTCGTGGACAAGAGGACCGGAAGCAAATTAAAGGAAGGGAAGGACTATTCGGTCCGCTACAGCCTGGAACTTTATCGTTATGTCCCGGTCACGCAGAGTATTGCCGCCAATGGGTTTGCTTATGCATTCATCACGGGTATGGGATGCTATGAGGGCAGTATAAGGGATCCGGAAAAGTATAGGGTCGTTGATGCGGGCAATGATATCAGCGGTCTGAAGGCTGTCATCGCCCCCAAAGATTATACGGGAAGCGCGATCACCATCAGCCCTTCGGATATCACATGGATGCAGGGAAACCGGGAGGTTTATGTCGCTCCCACTGATATCGCGATCGAATCTTACAAAAACAATCTCAAACCGGGAACGGACACGGTCATTGTACGGGGAAAAGACTACAGATTCGGCACCAAAAAGATCAGATTCAAGATCAAAAAGCGAGAATTCAGATGGTGGTGGGAGGAATAGACTGCATGAAATTGACACCAAAGTTCCGAATCACTACAATAACGGTATGAAAGATAAGAACGACGCTTCCGGTGATATGAAACGGGAGCGGGAAAAAGAAAAAAAGCCGGGGAAGTTCCGGGAGTGGATCGCACTCGGGGATACCGAGCGCGTGATACCCTGGGACCGGCTGGACAATACGGCAAACCTTTTTCCGGCGATTGCGGGCGAGAGCATGACGAATGTCTACCGCATCAGCGTGACCCTGAAAGAGGAGATCGATCCTGCGCTCCTGCAGGAGGCACTTGACATCGTGCTCCCCAAGATCGGCAGTTTTAATGTGCGCCTCCGAAAGGGAATGTTCTGGTATTACTTCGAGGAGAACGGAAAGCCCGCCCCGAAGGTCGAAAAAGAGATCACCTTTCCCTGCCGCTATATCCGGCAGAACAGGAACCGCAGTTATCTCTTCCGGGTGAGTTACTACGAAAAAAGGATCAACCTCGAAGTGTTCCATGTGCTGACCGACGGGATGGGCGGGATCAATTTCATCCGCGAGCTCACTTATCAGTACCTGCGGCTTACCCACCCGGAACTCCGGACAGAGGGGGATTCCCTGACGAAGGACACCTCGCTGAACGTGGAGGACAGTTTTGTCCGGAATTATAAAAAGAGCATGCCCCGCGGCTTCGAGCGGAAGAAAGCCTATCTTATCAAGGGAGAGAAACTCCCGGAGGGGGAGTTCGGCCTGATGCATGTGTATTTTCCGCGAAAGGAAATGAAGGCGGCCGCCACGAATTACGGCGTTTCGGTGAACACCTACCTGACCGCCTGCTTCTCTTACGCGATCTATACCGCATCCATGAAGATGCGCGCGTATGATAAGCCGATCCGGATCGCGATCCCGGTCAACCTCAGACCGTATTACAATTCGAACACCACGCGGAATTTCTTTATCATGGTTTCCGCCGAATACCTTTCGGACGGCGAAGTACATGAATTTCCGGAAGTGGTATCGGCCATCGATCAAAGCCTTAAGAGCCAGATCGGAAAGGAGCATCTGGAGGATCTTTTTTCCTACAGCGTATCCAATCAGGAGAATCTCTGGCTGAGGCTCTTTCCTCTTCCGGTCAAGAGCTTCGCGATGCGGATCGTCTATAATCAGTCCGCACTGGCGAATACCGCGACGATGACGAATATCGGAGAGATCCCGGTGGATGAGACCTATAAGCCTTTCATCGAGCGGTTCCACGCGAATATCGCCATGTCCAAGGGTCAGTACCTGAAGGGCACGATCTGTGCCTACGAAGGTGCCTATGTATTTACCTTCAGTACCATTCTCGCGGATACTTCCATTGAGCGCGCGTTCCTTTCCCGGCTTCGGAAGGACGGCGTCCCGGTATCCGTTGAGACGAACGGAGTCTTTGAAAGAAAATGAAAACCTGCCATAACTGCGGAATCGACATACTGGATCCCACCGACCGCTGCCCGCTCTGCCACAGCGTTCTTTCGGCGCAGCCGGGACAAAAGGACGGTCCGGCCATGTATCCGAACGTTTCGCGGACGGTCCGGAAGTTCCGCTTCCTTGAAAGGGTCGTCCTCTTCGCCTCGATCGTGGCGATGGTGGCGCTTATCCTTGCGAATATCATGGGAGAGCCTTTCTGGGAATGGACCGTGATCATCGGTCTCATCCTGATGTATGCGAATTTTGCCCTGCGGATGTCCGTCACCGGGCGGATCGGATACCAGTTCAAGGTATTCTGTCTGACCTTTCTTGCCGTGGCGGTGCTGATGGGAATCGACGCGCTCACGGGATACCGCGGCTGGTCCCTTAACGTGATCCTTCCGACGGCGGTTCTGTTCCTCGACTTTTCGATCTTTCTTCTGATCTTTATCAACCGGCGGAACTGGCAGAGTTATCTGTCCGTTGAAATATTTGTGACACTGCTGTCACTTTTACTTCTGCTTCTTCTCCTTATTAAAGTGATCACTTATCCGAACATGGTACTGATCGCCGTGGCGGTCTCGGTACTGCTTCTTGCCGGAACCGTGATCCTCGGAGGAGGAAGAGCAAGGAGAGAGCTTTATCGCAGATTTCATATCTGACTATAACGGGAAAGGTGTTTTGAGATGATCATCGCGATCGTGATCTGGATTGTAGTTTCACTGCTTCTTTGCTTTGCGCTTCCGGAGTTTGCCCCGTCGCTTTCCGGTATAAAATCCATTGTAATATCCATAGTGGCCGGCTGGGTCATAGCGGTCCTCTTCGCAGTCTGGAAGTACGCCAATATCCTTCTTGAAAAGAAGAAGGCGAAGGAAGAGAAACAGCGGGAAAAGGAACGGGAGGAAGAACAGAAGCGTCTGGAGGAGGAAGCAAGGGCCGAGGCCAAAAGGAAACGTGAGGAAAAACGGGCCGCGGCGGTTGATAACATGGACGCTTAATGTTAAGATTCAGAGTATTGTGATTTGAAAGGGGGATCCTTTTATGATAGAGATCAGATGGCACGGACGAGGAGGACAGGGTGCCAAGACCGCAAGTCAGCTCCTTGCGGACGCTGCCTTTATGGCGGGAAAATTCGTTCAGTCCTTTCCGGAATACGGCCCGGAGCGTTCCGGCGCCCCGATCACTGCCTATAACCGGATCTCGGACGAGCGCTGCAACGTGCATTCGAATATCTATGAGCCGGATTATGTGGCGGTGGTTGATGAGACTCTGCTTGAGAGCGTGGATGTAACCGCGGGACTGAAGCCGGAAGGCGCGGTCATTGTGAATACCGCGAAGGATCCCGGGGAGATCCGCCGGGAACTCGGAGATTATGCCGGCCGTATCTATACGATCGATGCGAGAAAGATCTCACTCCTTACCCTCGGAGCGTATTTTCCGAACACCCCGATGCTGGCGGCCGTGGTCGCCGTGAGCGGCTGCGTGGAAAAGGAGCAGTTCCTGAAGGATATGGAAGGATCCTTCCGCCATAAGTTTGAAAAGAAACCTCAGGTTATCGAAGGAAATCTGAAATGCTTAAGCCTTTCCATGGACAGTGTGAAGGGAACCGGAACGAAAGGAGTTTCCATATGAAAAAAGCGTCGGAGATCAATGAGAAGATCCCCTGGCAGGAGCTGACCACCGGCTGCGAGATCTATGAGCCGGGAACGAGCCGGCTCACGAAGACCGGAGAATGGAGATCCCGGACTCCGGAATGGATCAGGGATAAGTGCAAGCAGTGCGTTCTCTGCGCGCCCTTCTGTCCGGATTCCTGCATTCCGGTGGAAGACGGGAGAAGAGGCGAATTCGATTACGAGCACTGCAAGGGCTGCGGGATCTGCATCAGGGTCTGCCCCTTTCAGGCGATCGAATGGAGGGAAAAGATATGAGTATCCGGGAAAGATTATCCGGCAACGAAGCGGTAGCGACCGCGATGCGGC
The DNA here is from genome assembly GCA_024692955.1 of Lachnospiraceae bacterium. GTDB lineage: Bacteria > Bacillota > Clostridia > Lachnospirales > Lachnospiraceae > JAILLW01. The sequence goes on from JAILLW010000123.1 coordinate 9,794, forward strand.
AGATCGAGCCGGATGTATTCGCGATGTTTCCGATCACTCCGTCCACGGAGATACCCCAGTATTTCGCCCAGTATGTGGCGGACGGGAAAGTGGATACGGAGTTTATCTGCGTGGAGAGCGAGCACAGCGCGATGTCCGCCTGCCTCGGCGCGGAGGCAGCCGGGGTGAGGGCCGTTACGGCCACCTCTTCCGCGGGACTTTCCTATATGAACGAGGTGCTCTTTGTGGCGGCCTCCTTAAGGCTCCCCGTGGTGCTTGCGGTATCCTGCCGCGCGCTCACGGGACCCATCAACATCAACCATGACTATTCCGATTCCCTTGCAGAACGGGATTCCGGTTTTATCCAGCTTTATGCGGAGAACAATCAGGAGGTCTATGACAATTATCTGATGGCTCACAGGATCGCGGAGCACCCTTCCGTACGGCTCCCTCTCATGGTCTGTGAAGACGGTTTTATCACCTCCCACGCTATCGAGAATATCGAACTCGAAGAGGACGGGGCCGTGAAGCGCTTCGTCGGGACCTATCAGCCGGAGAATTATCTGCTGAAGGAGGAAAACCCTCTCGCAGTTGGTCCTTACGGCGTATCCGCCTACTATATGGAGGCCCGCGTGGCTCAGGCGACTGCCATGATGAACGCGAAAAAGGTGATCCTCGAGGTGGCGAAGGATTTTGAAGAGACCTTCGGAAGGCACTACGGATTCTTCGAGGAATACCGGATGGAGGATGCGGAATGTGCCATTGTCCTTATGGGTTCCTCGGCAGGCACCGCGAAAGCCGCTGTGGACGAACTCAGGGCAGAGGGAGTAAAGGCCGGCGTGATCAAGGTCCGTGTATTCCGGCCATTCCCCGGAGAAGAACTCGCGAAGGCCCTTTCACCTCTTAAGGCGGTCGCCGTCCTTGACAAGAGCGAAGGTTTTTCCGCGAACGGCGGTCCGCTCTTTGCGGAAACGGCTTCCATGATGATAAACCTTGACGAACGGCCGAAGATGATCGATATTGTCTACGGCCTCGGCGGCAGGGACTTTACCGTAAAGGCCGCAAAAGCCGTGTTTGAGCGTCTTTTGGGGATCGTAAAGACCGGTGAGACAGGTCCCGTTTACAGTCATATGGGACAGCGGGAAGCGGGGGAATAAACGATGGCATATAATCTGAAAGAAGAAATGAATAAAAAGGAGCGGTTTCATTCCGGCCACCGGCTCTGCGCGGGCTGTGCCGCCGGCATCGTATGCCGCGCCATGATGCGGGCGGTTGATCCGGAGGACCGGGCCGTCGTCTGCAACGCGACGGGCTGTCTGGAGGTATCCTCCTTCCAGTATCCCTATACGGCCTGGGAGGATTCCTACATTCATACCGCCTTTGCCAATGCCTCCGCGACGGCATCCGGCGTGGAAGCCGCATACCGGGCAATGAAGAAAAAGGGAAAGATTTCCGCGGAGAAGAACGTAAAGATCCTCGCCATCGGCGGCGACGGCGGGACCTATGACATCGGGTTCCAGTCCCTTTCCGGCGCCTTTGAGCGCGGACATGATTTTACCTATTTCTGCTATGACAACAATGCCTACATGAATACGGGAACCCAGCGGAGTTCCGCGACACCCAGGTTTGCTTCCGCGACGACCACCCCTTCGGGGACCGACTCCGTCGGGAAAAAGCAGGAGCAGAAGGACCTCACCGCGATCATGGTATCTCACGGGGCACCTTATGTGGCCCAGACCACCCTCTTCGGCAATCTGAAGGATTTCCATGAGAAGGCGCACCGGGCGATCTATACGGAAGGCCCTGCCTTCGTGAACGTGCTGACCCCCTGCCCGAGGGGGTGGCAGTATCCGGCCGAGGATCTGCTTACGATCTGCAAGGCGGCCATCGATACCTGTGTCTGGCCGCTCTATGAGGTGGTGAACGGAGAATACCGGCTGACCTATGAGCCGAAGAAGAAACTTCCGGTGGAGGAGTTCATGCGGCTGCAGGGACGGTTCAAACATTGCTTTAAGAGCGGGAATGAATGGACGATCAAGGCGGCACAGGAATACGTGGACAGGAAATGGGACGAGCTGCTTGAAAAATGCGGGCGCTCCTGATAAATCCCAAAGGATCCTTATTTACGAAGGTTACGGAGGTAGACGATGGACAATAAGCTTTTTACGAATACGAGCATACTTTCCTGGTTACGGTATTTTTCGGAGAATACGGACATCGATCTGGAGCATGTGAAGATCCTTGACATCACAAGGAAGAACAAGAATCTGATCCCCACGGTGGAGGCGCATCGCTGCGTGCTCGTTTTCACCGAAGCCGGCAACCGTGACATCTTCTATAAAATGTGGACCGTAGGCCTCGGGGACTGCGAGGTCATTTACAATGAAGGCTCGGAGCCCGAAGGAGAGATCAAAAGGGACAAGGTGGCCGATATGATCGACCGCGGTATCAACGCATCCGCGGGAATGGTCGTCCTTAATCCCAATGCGCGAAGCACCGTCAAGTTCGGGATGGACAATAAGAAATTCGCCTCCGGCTCCGTAAAATACGTGGGTTCGGAGATCCGCTCCGTACTGCTTTCCAAGATGCAGATCGACGACCGGAAGAATCTCTGCATCATCTCCGGCGAGTCCATCGCGGTGGAGGCGGCCATGACCGGCGGCGAAGGTACCGTGATCGCCGTGGAATACAAGGAGAGTGACCGCCAGACCATGGAGGAGAACGTAAACCAGTTCGGCCTCCAGAACGTGACCATTATCGACCATGTGGGACCGGATACCATGGATGATCTTCCGGTGCCGGATACGACGATGCTGGTGGCTTCCGCGAGTCTTGAACATGAACTGGAATATCTGGTTGCCAGGAACCCGCAGATGGAATTCGTAATCTATACCCTGGATTTCAAGGTGGCCGCTAATATGCGTGATATTCTTGAAAAATACGGGATCACGGATGTGACGGTGATCCGGATCGCGGTGTCCAGGCTTACGAGCCGGAATGTGTTTGAGGACCAGCCCGCGCCGTGGATCATTTCCGCGAAAGCGGGAGAATAGGCTTTTGCGTCTTTAAAGCGAAGGCAGAACGGGTAGTTTTCGTGAACCGCAGAGACTGGAAAAGACAAAGAAGACAGAAAAGGAGCCTCTACGGAGGACAGAAGACTGCACCGTTCAAGGCAGTGCTTGCGGTGCTTCTTTGTATTGCGGCGATCGTCGTGCTCTATCTTTTCGCGCTCCCCGATAAATATCATTTTCTGAAAAACATATCTCTTCCGGAATGGCCGAAGGCAAAGAAAGAGCCGGAGATCACGGAGGCCACTCCATCTCCGACGATGCGGCCGACTCCGACACCCACTCCGGAGCCCGCTTTTGACATTGCATCATGGAAAAGGGATCATATCAGGGTCCGCGGCATCTATGTGACCGGCCCCGTAGCCGGGAGCGACCGCATGGAGGAGATCCTTGAGATCGTGGAGGCCACGGAGCTGAACGCGCTGGTGATCGACATCAAGAATGACGAGGGCGCCGTGACCTTTAAGCCGGAGGGCGGCAGCGTATTTGAACTTGAGACCGGAGTCGGTTATATCCGGGATATCGGTGCTCTTATGGAGCGCCTTAAGGAAAGGAACATTTATACCATCGCGAGGATCGCCTGCTTTAAGGATCCGATGCTTGCGAAGGCCAGACCGGAGCTGCAGCTTACGGCAGCGAACGGGCGTCCCGTTACGGATAAGAACGGGCTCGAATGGGTGAATCCCTGCAATGAAGAGGTCTGGGAATATCTGACGGAACTTGGTGAGATGGCTGCGGACCTCGGCTTTGATGAGATCCAGTATGATTATGTCCGCTTCCCGGTAGGGGATGAAGCTTCCAACGCGGATTTCGGGGAAGAAGTCACATCGGACAACAAACATGAATATATCGCGGGCTTCCTGACCTACGCGACAAAACGGATCCATGAAAAGGGGATCCCGGTGACCGCGGATGTCTTCGGGACTATTATCGGCAATCCGGTGGATGCGCAGAGTGTGGGACAGGATTATGCGGAACTGGCAGGGATCGTGGACGCCCTCTGCCCCATGGTCTATCCTTCCCATTACGGGGCCGGGGTATTTAACATCCCTGTTCCGGACGCGAAGCCCTATGATACGGTCCTTGCTTCTCTGACCGCGTCCGTAGAGGAGCTTTCGGAAGTGCCGAAGGAACGGTGTGCCGTCGTCCGTCCCTGGCTTCAGGCCTTTACGGCCACCTGGGTGAAGGGGCATATCAATTACGATCAGAAGGAGATCCGCGCCCAGATCGACGCGGTGAAAGACGCGGGCTATGAGGAGTGGATCCTCTGGAACGCGAAAAACAATTATGAGGCCGGATGGCTTGCCGCTGAGGCGGAGTGACCCCGGTTTCCCGGACGGACCGGGAGAATCTGTCGGAAAGGAGTGTCTGCTTTGAGCCGGCGCCTGATCCTTGCGATCCTTTATCTGACGCTGGCCATGATCCTGACGGTCGGCGGGATCTGGATCTATAATGATTACCAGAGCAAAAAGAATATGGATTCCTTAAGGGAAGCCGCAAGTACTCCCGAAGAGGACCGGGGACCGGAGATGACGGAGATCGAAAAGGCAAGATTCTCCCATCTTTCCGGCGATCACGAACGGCCGTCGCTTCCGGAGGATACGACGGATGTCGTTGAGGAGACTCCCGAAGAGCGGGAGATCCTTCCGAGGTTCCGGGAGCTTTATGAGCAGAATCCGGATCTTGCGGGCTGGCTTACGATCCCGGGGACGAAGGTGGATTATCCGGTGATGTATCTTCCGGATGATAATGATTTCTATCTGAAACACAACTTCGAAAAGGAAGATGACGTAAACGGAATGCTGGTCCTCGACAAGCGCTGCGCCGGGGACGGGAGCGGGATCAACAGCCTGATCCACGGACATCATATGAAATCCGGCGCCATGTTCGGCTCGCTGAAATACTATACTCAGAAGAGCTATTTTGAGGAGCACCCCGTCATCACATTCAGCTCACTTTATGAGGAACGGAACTTCGAGATATTTGCGGTTTTCCGCTCCAGCGTTTATAATGAGGAGACGAGCGATTTTCAGTTTTTCAACTATATCGACATTGAAGATGAGGCTTCCTTCGACGACTATGTGAAGGGTGCGAAGGAGCAGTCCTACTACGATACGGGAGTCGACGCGGTCTGGGGAGACCGGCTGATCACCCTTTCCACCTGCGAATACACGAAGGAGAACGGGCGACTCGTGATCGTGGCAAGGAGTGAGTGAAGCCGTGGATAGAAATGAGATTATTGACAAACTGAAAACGATATGTGATTTCTGCGGAGATATTCCGGGAATCGCGATCCTGTTCGGCTCTTATTCCCGGAATGAAGCAACGGACAGGTCGGACATCGACCTTTATATTGAGCCGAAAGAGATCTGCCGGCATACGGAGGAAAACGGGATCCGGGAAATGTCAGGAAAAGTCCGCTTTGGAAACAGATTCAAAAAGATGGGATCTTAATATATCAGGAATGGAACAACCGACAGTAAGAAGAAACAGAAAAAGAAGACTGCGCCTTCGGAGGGTCATCGGTGCATCGCTGATCCTTCTTGCGGTGCTCATATGGAATGTGCCGGGATTTGCGAGGGCGGCTTCCACGGATCCCGCCATTGCGGCCGGACAGCTTTCCGGCGGCGTATCCTGGCAGATCAACGAGACCGGGGACGGCTCCTACTGGCTGTTCATATCCGGCAACGGGGAGATCCCTTCGGTCGGCGATGCCGGGGATGCGCCTTTTCGGAAAGATTCTCCGGAAATGAACGGATTTGATCCTGCCAACATCAGTGTCGTGCAGATCGAAGACGGCGTTACACTGATCGGAAAGAATTCCTTAAGCGCCCTGACCTCTTTGGAAAAGATCCTGATCACCGACAGCGTTCGGGAGATCGAAGCGAACGCATTTCCCATTCCGGACGGGGCTGACAGCATTACGCTGTATCTGTATCATAATGACAGCGAGGAGGCCTGGAAGGAAAATGTCACCATCCACAGCTCCATGCAGTCCATTCTGGACCGGCTCATATCCTTTGAAAGCGGCGTAAAGATGCCGACTCCGGGACCGAGTGCGGCTCCGACTGAAACGCCGACGGCTGAGCCTTCTCCGACCGCGACGGCCGCACCTTCCGCTACACCGGCTCCCACAGCGACAGTACGCCCGAGCGCGACACCGACGGCCGCGCCCACCGCGACCCGTGCCGCAGCGACTCCTACAGCCACTACCCGTGCCACCGCCACGGCTACAACGAGAGCAACCTCCACCGCGACTTCAAGCGCCCGTCCGACAGCTACGGCAACAAATGCTGCGGCTACTCCGACCTCGACGCCGGCACCGACAGCCACGGCTTATGTCGCCAATATCTCAAACAATAACAATTTCTATAACCCCTATGCGGTAGTCCGGAATACGGGTAATGCAAAGGATATGCCGCGGACCGGAGACGGTGACGCGGCAAGATATCTCATTGTGGCTGCCCTTTTCGTTCTGGGCTGCATCGTTCTGATCTCTTCGATCCCTGGAAGAAGGAACGTTTAAAAAGTCGAAAAAAACTCCCGGCCGGGACAGGCCGGGAGTTTTCTGATCTTCGTTCGGGCCGATGCTGTGGAGTCTGGTCGGGCCGATGCTGTGAAGTCTGTTCAGGCCGGCGGAAGCGCGCAGCGGTCGATCTCCACCGTGCAGTTTCCGTTGCCGTCATAATAGGCGCGGACCATGATCGGGAATTCATACGGATTCACAAACTTCAGATCCAGCTTTCCGTAGACCACGGTGGCATCCAGATTCTTTTTCAGATAACTTACCGGCAGGGAATGTACATGCCGCTCAGTAGGATAGATCCCCGCAATCATCATTGCCACATAGGTGGTAGAGGAGATCTGGCAGATCCCGCCGCCGATCCCCGTCGCTTTCTGGCCGCTCACATAGATCGTGGCGGGGCGGAAGCCGCGGGCCGTGCTCCTTACGCCGATGGCACCGTTGTAGGAAAAGCTTTCTCCCGGCATAATAACGGTCCCGTTCAGGTAATCGCAGGCAAGTTCCACATTCTTTCCGCGATCCGTATTTGTCTTGTACTGTGTGGTATACCGCCCGAGTGTGACGGTATGGAAGGTGTCCGTCTCCGGAAAGAGCGCGATCCTTCCTTCGGCCCTGCCCTTTTGCAGGTAATGCCGGTAATAGCGCCAGTAGTCATAAGTATAGGAACTCATAAGATCTTCGTTGTAATACATATAGGCGCGGATGTCGAATGCCGGATCCGCGAGCATCATGCCGACATATTGTTCCGGCGTGAACTCCTCTGCCGACGCGCCGACCGTAAGGGCCGGTGTCCCGAGAAAGAGCAGAAGCGGAATAAGCAGTATACAGATCAAACGTTTAAACATATCTTCGGGCCCCCTCTGACCCCGTAATCTTTAGGTTAACATAATTTCCCTTGTTTGTAAAGTGATGGTCGGGACCGTTGATGTATTCAGTGGACATTGATGGCGGCTCTATGGGTATTGATGCTGTCTCTATGGGTATTGATGCTGTTTCTATAGGTATTGATGCTGTCTCTATGGGTATTGAGGCTGTCTGTATGGGTACGGATGCTGTTTCCATGCGGGCTGACGGGATCATCATGGGGGCTTGCCGGCTCGATAGGGTCTTGTTCTTGCCATTCGCGAAACATTGTGCTATTTTATGGCAGGGGGAGCTGACCCGGCAGCGGGAATGGGAGGCTCCCCTTGTCATGTTGTGACAGGCATGCCGTTGGAAAGGGAGCCGCTCCGTTATTTCGCGGCTCTTACGGCAATGATTCCGCTCCGGGGCGTGAGAGATGAAGGTTTCCGGATTTCACACGCCCGAGAGAAGGAAACGGGGCGTGAGAGATGAAGGTTTCCGGATTTTACACGCCCGGGAGAAGGAAACGGGGCGTGTGAGATGAAGGTTTCCGGATTTCACACGCCCGGGAGAAGGAAACGGGGCGTGTGAGATGAAGGTTTTCCGGATTTCACACGCCCGGGAAAAACCGGGAAAAGCAAGAGGAGAAGATTATGAAAAAGAAAACATGGAAACACCCGGCCGCTCTGGTGACGGCGAGCATACTTTGCGCGGCACTGCTGCTTGCCGGATGCAAAAGCTCCGGAGACACGGCGGAAAGCAATTCCGGAGGCACGGCCGGTGCCGGAAATGCAACGGAGAGTTCCGCCGTAACTGCAGATGTTGCAGGCTCCGGGACCGATGAAAAGCAGGAAGCGACAAATGGCGCAGGCTCCGGGACCGATGAAAAGCAGGAAGCGACAGATGACGCAGGCTCCGGGACCGATGAAAAACAGGAAGCGACAGAAG
>JAILLW010000040.1 GCA_024692955.1 Lachnospiraceae bacterium
GGCTTCAGACGATCCACGAAAGGACGGCTTTCAGGATCCGCCGCGGATATGAGCTTCCGGTGTTCCGGGATTCCTTTATGCGGCTCAGGGAGAACGGCTTTCCCGTGATCGTACATATGATCCTTAATCTTCCCGGCGAAACCCGGGAGGACATGCTGGAATCGATGCGATATCTCTCGGATCTTGAGCCGGACGGAGTAAAGCTCCAGATGCTGCAGATCCTGAAGGGTACCGTGCTTGCCGGAGAATATGAAAAGGAGCCTTTCCCGCTGATGGATCTTGAAGAGTACGCGGAACTCATCGGGGAGTGTGTGAGGATATTGCCGGAGAATACCGTTTTACACCGTATGACCGGAGACGGGCCGCGGCGGCTCCTTATCGCACCGCTCTGGTGTCTTGACAAAAAACGGGTCCTTAACAGGCTGAACAGGGAGCTTTGGCAGGAACAGGGATCTCGAAAGGGGGTTATATGAGCTATATCACAACAAAAGACAATATCCGTCTGTATTATGAGGAATACGGGACCGGCGACCGGGTCATCCTTTCTTCGCAGGTGGGCTTTTATCCTCACGGGATGCAGCAGGCTCTCGCGGATAAGGGATATCATGTATACTGTCTGACACTCCGGGGCTTTGCGCCTTCGGATTATATCACCGAAGACTACGGCGATTCCTGGTATGATGTCTTCGCGGATGATGTGATCTTTCTCGCGGATTCTCTCGGGCTCTCCCGCTTCATCTATATGGGAGCCTCCCACGGAGCGGGGATCGGCTGGCATCTGATGATCCGTCATTCCGACAGAATCAATGCGTTCATCGCCGTTGTGCCGGGGCCGCACAGTCTGGCGGAAGGCGCGATGTCCTACCGTCAGATGATGATGCAGGGGATCATCGCCTCACCCCCGCCGTTCGATCCGCCCATCGATAACGATCCTGCCAGGGAAAAACGCAGGGAAGCGCGCGAAAAATGGCTGCATGAACTCCCCGAAGCGGATCCGAGGGAGAAAAAGATCGACTACGGACGTCCGCTCATGAAATGCGGCGGGGAGGAGAAGCTGCGCGAACTTCTGTCCGGAATCACCACGCCGACTCTGATCCTCGGCGGAGCGGAGGATCCGATCAGCACTCCGGAGCTTATGATGCGGACCGCGAAGTGTCTTCCTCACTGCAAGCTGGTAATGTACTCCAACTGCGGGCACAATATCGATACCGACCTAGTGGAAGAGCTGACGGAGGAAGCCGACCGCTTCCTGACGAATGCTGCCCCGACAGGGAAGTGGTACATTCCGGTTTCCGGCTGAAGGCTGCCCGCGGGGAAGCGTGTCCATTCAGAGGTCCAGCCCCGGGGATCGTCCCCGGGGTTTTTTTGTCCCCTTCATTTTGTCCCCTTCATTTTGGCCCCCGGGGACGGGGTTAGTGGACCACTTTTATGTCAACCGAAAGTGGTCCCGGGGACGGAAATATACCTGAAATGTGTTGTGAAAGGTGCTTTTCCCGATCCGCAACACACCCGCGAGGTGCAGACGGCATTGAAATGTGTTGCGAAAGGTCTTTTTCCCGATCCGCAACACACCTGCGAGGTGCAGGCTGCATTGAAATGTGTTGCGAAAGGTCTTTTCCCCGATCCGCAACACACCCGCGAGGTGCAGACGGCATTGAGATGTGTTGCGAAAGGTGCTTTTCCCGATCCGCAACACACCCGCGAGGTGCAGGCTGCATTGAGATGTGTTGCGAAAGGTCTTTTTCCCGATCCGCAACACACCTACGAGGTGCAGACGGCATTGAGATGTGTTGCGAAAGGTCTTTTTCCCGATATGCAACACGCTTAAGAAGATCGATTGTTTCCACTTTTTCCGCGATCCCGCAAGACAATAACGCCCGAATGACATTTACATCTGTCGTTCGGGCGTTTATTTGCAGTTCGTGGCAAGCAAGGGCATAAGTAACGGAGGATCTGAATCGGTGCCGGCCAAGCGATTGGTAAGAAGGCTACGAAAATGGACCGCTGACCCCGTCCCCGAGGGCCATTTCCGAGGGCCATTACAGAAACAAATCCCTGAATTCTTTTCTGCCGGGGACCCAGGCCTTTTCGTAGATATGCGTGAAATGGTTTTTCACCGTCTGTTCCGAGATCCCCAGTATATATGCGATCCTGCGGTTAGAAAATCCGGACACCTTCAAAAACCCCAGTTCCAGTTCCCTCTTCGTCAGATCAAGTTTTCCCGCTATCGAGAGATACTTCTCTTTTGTGATCACGGTCTCATTCATCTCCGAGATCCATCTCCTCGTTCATTCTGCGTTCTGCGTTGATCCTAAGCGGCATCAGGAAAAACTCGATTGCGAGTGCATAGATCCCTGCCAGCAGGGCCACTGCCAGATTAGGGCCGAGCCTTTGCGGATCATTTATCTGTCCCAGGATGAGAATACCTGAGGAGATAATCGCAAAAAGCGCTCCAAACATGGTCAGTTTCTGCGCTGCGCATACCGCGCCGATGATGTTTTTCAGTTCTAAAAGGCTGTATTGTCTGATTCCGACGGAGAATGACCTGATAAAGTCTTTCCACTCACCCATTATGATAAGTCCCGGTATCAGGAACAGCAAGATCAGAAGCAGTGAAGGCAGATCAATGAACCGGGCAAGGACGGCCGGACCATCGCTACCGAGCAGAAGGTTAAACATAAATACAGCAAGAAAAAGCAGAAGTTCTCCAAGTAAGACCAGTCGTATATTCTTTTTCATAAGGTACTCCTTTCCGTTGAAAGACTTCGTGTTCTGTTCCTAAAATAACACTGAGCCGGGAGGAAAGATATAGTACCTTTGCAATGACTCACCGAACGGAGTCAGAGACCATTTTCAGGCGCCTGATGCGGATCCGGTATGTTCCAAGGCACAATTTGCGTGAGGCAGAAAGGCACACGAAAAAAGCTTTTCGCATATGGACTTTTTCCGTGGTTGTGACTTTCGTTCCGGCAAGCATGCGGCCGAAACATATTGTCCGCGGCAAGGCGTCGTATATATGCCGGGGGAAAAATGGACCGCTAACCCCGTCCCCGAGGGCCAAAATCATAGGAATGACCCCATAACCCCGTCCCCGAGGGCCAAAATTATAGAAATGACCCCATAACCCCGTCCCCGGGGGTCATTAGTGCAGTTTTTCCCACTTTTTCGGCCTCCCCGGCGATTTGGTGGGTACTCTGCATCACCCGAGGGAAAAAAGGGGAAAAAAAGGGGGTGGAAAAACGGGGCAAAAACGAGCAAAAACAGGGAAAAAACGGGGAAAAAACGGGGAAAGACCTCCGCGTAAACGGAGGTCTTTCTGTGTAAAAGGGGAATTTTCGGAATTGCTAATATACATTATCAATTCACAATCGGTAATACTATTATATGTTAAGGAATTAACATTGTCTATCATTAAATTGATCCGTGATAGAATTATTTTGCGGGAATTGACTGAAATCTTATATTTGAAAATCAGATTTTAACAGAATCTTGTAGGGAACAGACCCGGACACGCCGGCGAAAAAGACCGGAGGCCGAAAGCCGCAAGCAAAAAACAGGAACCAGAAATCCCGGGCCAAAAACCGCAAGCAAAAAACAGGAACCAGAAAATCCCGGGCCGGAGATTGAGAGCCGGGAATCGAAGAACGAAGGCAAGTAGCAAAAGGCCTGAGGCCTGAAGCCTAAAACCGGGGGCCAACGGCACGATCTCAGTAGGAAAGATAGGGATCCGTATCCTCTTTGATCTTCCGGCTGAGGCGTTTTATATCCTCGGAGGGCTCGTAATCTTCGGTATTGTAAAGGACCTCATGAAGCTTTTTTACGTTCTTCGTAAGGTCCACGGGAACAACAAAAGCCCCCACGGTACCCATACTTCCGCCGTTCAGCATATCCTGGAAAGGGAATCCCTCCGAGACACTTACCCGGTAATCGGCAGCAAGAGAGATCATCTTGACAAAGTCATCGAGGCTTAAAGATGTCTGTACGTTAGGCAGAAGCTCCGAGACCGCGGCGGTAAGCTTTGAGATCCGGACCTGCTTCGCTTTTTCCAGCATTGCAGCCACCACGGTCCTCTGCCGCTCCGTTCTTCTGAAGTCGTAGCCGCTGGTGGCGCGGATCCTGCAATAGGCCGTGGCCTGAAGTCCGTTCAGGGACTGATAGCCCGCGTAGACCACCGGCGTATAGTCGACACCGAGTTCATCCGCCATGGAGATCTGATAATTGTTCAGGTGGAAGATCTCCTCTTCCTCCACATTCACCGTTACCCCGCCCAGCGCATCGATGGTGCGGATCAGTCCTTCGAAGCCCACCGTTACATAATCCGTGATGTAAAGATCCGTATTCCGGTTAATCATGCTGAGAGCCTGCTCCGGGCCTCCCTTTGCGTAGGAGGCATTGCATTTGTTATAGGTATCGTCCCCAAGGTTCAGATAGGTATCCCTGTAGATCGAGATGAGCTTCACCTCGTGCGTCTTCATATCGATCGAACAGATCATGATCGAATCGGACCTGGTCCCGGCGCCGAGTTCGCCCTCTCTCGAATCCACGCCGAAGAAGGCCATCTGGAAGATGCCGTCATACCTTTTATACAGCTCTTCGTAGATCGCTTCCTTATCGATCCCGGAATCCTCTTCGGAAGGATCCTCCGTTCCGTCGAATACATGTCCTTCCGGAACCTCCGGCTCTTCAAGCACTCCTTCGTTCACGGCCACTCTGCTCTCATCCACATCCACCTTTTTCACCTTTGTGGCATGGGTGACCGCAACAAGACCGATGACCGCTCCCGCAAGGAGCAGCGCCTCCAGGATATAGAGCGGGATATGCTTTTTAAAACCGCTCTTTTTTTCCTCTTTCTTCTCTGTATCTTCCGTATCCATAATCAAAATCACGGCGGGAATGATCTTCATGCCCGGGATATCCTTAACTTCTTCACAGGACACCTCCGGAACGAGCACAGTTCCGAAGCCGGGCTTCTTCGCCTCCGGCACCCCGGCCTTTAAACCTCCGGCGGGGAATCCGCCGCCGCATTGCCGGCGGGAATGATCCTTAAAACTCCAGCGAGGAGATCGCCGCCACATTGCCGACGGGAATGATCTTCATGCCCGGGATATCCTTAACTTCTTCATAGGACACCTCCGGAACGAGCACAGTTCCAAAGCCGAGCTTCTTCGCCTCCGTAACCCTGGTCTTCACGCTTCCGACAGCCCGGAGTTCACCGTTCAGTCCGACTTCGCCGATGGCCACCAGGGAGTCGTCCACCGGTCTGTTCCGGAAGCTCGAGAGCACGGCGAGCACGATCCCGAGATCGATGGCCGGTTCCGTGACCCTTATGCCGCCCGCGATATTCACGTAAGCATCCATGTTTCCCAGGGAAAGGCCAAGTTTTTTCTCAAGCACCGCAAGGAGCAGGTTGACCCGGTTGTAGTCCGTCCCGATGGTCTGCCGGCGGGGGATCCCGAAGCTGGTGGTGCAAAGAAGTGCCTGGATCTCCACGAGCATCGGCCGCGTGCCCTCCATCGAGCAGGCGACAACGGAGCCCGGCGTATCCTTCAGTTTCCCGGAAAGCATATATTCCGAGGGATTCTTCACCTCTACGAGGCCCTCGTTCTCCATCCGGAATACCCCGATCTCGTCCGTGGCACCGAAGCGGTTCTTGACTCCCCGGAGGATCCGGTAGGCGGCATGACGATCGCCTTCGAAATAAAAGACCGTATCCACCATATGTTCAAGCACCCGCGGTCCCGCCACGGTGCCTTCCTTGGTCACATGACCCACGATGAATACGGAAATGTTCATTCCCTTCGCAAGACGCAGAAGCACCGCCGTTGCCTCACGGACCTGTGAGACGGAACCCGGTGCCGAAGAGACCTCTTCGGAGTAGACCGTCTGGATCGAATCGATCACCACCACCTGCGGAAGCGTGCGGCGGATCTCCTCCTCGATCCGGTCAAGGGAGGTCTCGCAAAAAAGATACATATCATCCGAGAATTCGCCGATCCGGTCCGCCCGGAGCTTGATCTGCTTCAGGGACTCCTCGCCCGATACATAGAGTACCTTTCTTTTATCCGCGGAAAGATGCCTGCATACCTGCAGGAGCAGCGTGGACTTCCCGATTCCCGGGTCTCCCCCCACCAAAGTCAGGGAGCCGGCCACCAAACCGCCTCCCAATACTCTGTCGAGTTCTCCGATATGAGTTGTGATCCGGTCCTCCTTCTCGAGGGATATGTCCTTAAGCAGCAATGACCGGTTGTCGCCCGATGCGGGGTGGAGTTTTTTCCCGCCGGAGGATACCTGTACCTTTTCTTCCGCAAAAGTATTCCATTCCCTGCATCCCGGGCACTGACCCATCCATTTGGAGGATTCATAGCCGCAGTTGGCACAGAAGAACACGGTTTTTATCTTGTTTGCCATTCCTTATTTTTTAACGACTCTGACACTGCGGTTTTCGCCGCCGGAAAGCTCCACGGAAAAGCTCAGTTTCCCGGAAAGATTCGTCTTTACGGAACCGGTATCCTGTCCGTCCACGATCACGGAATACTCCGTTTCCTCCGCAACACCGAGGGTGATCTGCGCATCCCTGTCCCCGTTGACCTCAAAGGAGATCCCGTCCTTATCCTCGGAAAAGTGAAAGACCGAGGTGCCCGGTACGGATTCATACACGAACATATCGTTCTTTTCAAGCTTCGTGATCTCCCGGAAGCTCTTGGCTTTCAGGACGTCCGTTCCGGATTTGAAGTTTTCCACCTTCTTCTTCTCCGAAAGGGAATAATCCCCGAAGCTGACACTCCCGTCACTTTCGTTGCGAAGTACCTCTGCTACAACTCCCATTTTCTGATCCTCCAATTCTGCCCCAGCCTATTTTGTTTCAAACACGACGGCATCATCCCTGAAGGTCACCGTCACGGTATCGCCTCTTTTGATCCTTCCGGAAAGGATCTCCTCCGCAAGAGCGTCCTCCACCACGTTCTGGATCGCGCGCTTAAGCGGTCTTGCGCCCATTTTATAGTCCGCGTATTTCTCCACCAGATGATCCTTCAGCGTCTTTGTGAAAGACATCTTAAGCTCCATCTGCTTCTCACACCGTTCCCCGAGATTCTTAAGGAGCAGTGTCGTGATTTTCATCATCTCATCCCGGTCAAGGGCCCGGAAAACAATCATACCGTCGATCCGGTTGATAAACTCCGGTTTGAAGATCTTCTTAACCTCCTCCATAACTCCGGATTTCATCTTTTCATAATCCGCAGTCTTTGAGGTATCCTGTACGAAGCCGAGATGCTTCGGGGAAATGATCCTCTCCGCCCCGGCATTCGAGGTCATGATCAGGATCGTATTCTTGAAGGAGACCTTTCTCCCCTTGGAATCCGTAATATGTCCGTCGTCAAGCACCTGAAGGAGCACGTTGAAGACATCCGGATGGGCCTTTTCGATCTCATCGAAGAGCACCACGGAATAAGGCTGCTTCCGGATCTTTTCGGACAGCTGTCCTCCCTCTTCAAACCCCACATACCCCGGAGGGGAGCCGATCATCTTCGATACGGAATGACCTTCCATATATTCGGACATATCCACACGGATCAGACTGCTTTCCGATCCGAATACCGCTTCCGCAAGGGCTTTGGAAAGCTCCGTTTTTCCGACACCGGTGGGCCCGAGGAAAAGGAAGGAGCCGATGGGACGGTTCGGATCCTGAAGCCCGACCCTTCCCCTGCGGACCGCCTTTGATACCGCGTCCACCGCTTCATCCTGACCGATCACGCGTTTATGAAGGGTCTTTTCGAGACGGAGCATCCGCTCGGATTCTTTTTCCGTAAGCTTGCTGACCGGGATCTTGGTCCATACCGCCACCACGTTCGCGATATCGTTCTCCGTGATCTCGAGTACGTCGTTCCGGATCGTTTCCCTCTCCTTGTCCACCAGTTTTGCCAGTTTCTTAAGGAGTTTTTCCTGCTTAAGCTTCAGCTTCTTCGCTTCCTCGATATCCCCTTTTCGAAGGGCTTCCTCCAGAGCGTCTTCACACTCGTGATACTCCTTCTCGCAGGATACCTGCTTCTTTGTATTCTGCGGAGCCTTCAGCCTGGCGGCCGCCGAAGCCTCATCGATAAGGTCGATGGCCTTGTCCGGAAGGTTCCGGTCGTTGATGTAGCGCTCCGAGAGCTCCACTGCCGCGTGCAGCGCCTCATCCGTCAGGGTCACCCTGTGATGTTCCTCGTATTTATGGGCAATGCCTTTCAGGATCTCGTAGGTCTCCTGCTTCGTCGGTTCCTCCACATGCACGGCCTGAAAACGCCGCTCGAGCGCCGCGTCTTTTTCCACATACTTATGATATTCCGAGATGGTGGTCGCCCCGATGAGCTGAAGTTCTCCTCTCGAAAGAGCGGGCTTCAGGATATTCGAGGCATCGATGGCACCCTCTGCCCCGCCTGCCCCGATCAGGGTATGCATTTCGTCAAGAAAGAGGATGATATCCCCGGCGTCCGTCACTTCACGGATCACTTTCTTGATCCTCTCCTCAAATTCACCGCGGTACTTGGATCCCGCCACCATTCCGGAAAGGTCCAGAGTGAGCACCCTTTTCCCGAGGACGGTATAGGGAACATCCCCCGCGGCGATCCGCGCGGCAAGGCCCTCCACAACGGCGGTCTTTCCGACTCCCGGTTCTCCGATCAGGCAGGGATTGTTCTTCGTCCGGCGGGACAGGATCTCGATCACGCGCCGGATCTCCGTCTCCCTTCCGATCACGGGATCAAGCATCCCTTCCCTCGCAAGCTGAGTAAGGTCCCGGCTGTACTGGTCCACCGTAGAGGTCTTCGGCTCGCTCTGAGCGGAAGACCTCCGCTGAAGCTCCTGCTTCAGGATCGAAGGGTCCTCTCCCATTGCGACCAGCGTGTCGAGATAGAGTTTATGGATCGATACACCAAGGGTATTCAAAAGTCTGACACCCACATTATCCCCGATCAGGATCAGGGCAAGCAGCAGGTGCTCCGTACCGATCTTATCCGCCTGAAAACGTCTCGCCTGCCGTAAGGCCTCGTCAAGGAGCTCCTCCGCTTTCGGCGAGTAGCCGCCCCGTTCCTTCAGCGCGATCCCGTTTTCCGGGGTGATCAGCTCCCGGATCATCTCCATGATCCGGTCCGCCGTTACGTCATTATCCGCCAGGACCCTGCCTGCCACACCCCGGCTCTCCAGCAGCATCCCCACAAGGATATGCTCGGTACCCACATATCCCGCTTTCAGCCTCTCTGCCGTTTTGGCGGCGGTTGCCAGCACTTCGGCAGCATATTTCGTATAAAGATTCTCGTTCATTCCGTTCCTTTATTCATCCATATCCAGGAATTCAAATTCCAGATCGTCATCATTCGCAAGGAAATTCTGGGGCTTCCTGGGCTTTCTTTGCGAACGCTCCTCACCCTGCTCGGGAGCGGGCCTTCTCTTCTCGGGTGCTCTTTCCCGGTCCTCTCTTCTGGCCTCGGGACGGTTCTTTTCGGAAGGTCTCTCTTCGCTTCTTCTTCCATCCCTTGCTTCCTGCTGTCTTTCGGGATTTCTCCTTGCCCGCTCGGGCTCACCCTCGCCCTGACTCCTTCTTGCGGGCCGTTCTCTTTCACGTTCGCCTTCCGCCGGGCGTTTCTTCGGCGCCTCGGGCTGCTTTTCCTCAAAATCCTCCTCATAATACTCATAATCCGCTCTGGATCTTAAGAAGAAGAATACGGCAAGTCCCGCCGCAAGGACCATCAGGATCCCGAAAACGATGGTAAGGAGCTTGAAGGTCGAAAGCTTCTTGTTCGCTTCCTTGTATTTGTCATTCAGGGTGTTTACCATCTCCAGCAGGCTTTCCACCTTCTGCTTCGTGCTGTCGATATGATTGTAAAGATAATACTGATAAACACCGTCATCATCCGGAGCATAGACGATCTCGTAATCCTTATGCTCTTCGGTATCTTCCGAATAATCCTCCTCGGGCGCGGGCTCTTCGCTCTGCGTATCTTCGGGCGCCTCCTCGCTTCCCGTGGAATAGACCACGGCCGATTCGTCGATCTCCACGAAGTCGCTGCGGATAAAGCCGGACACACCCTTGCTCTCGCAGTTCATCTCATACCATTTATAACCGTCCGATGCCATCGCCTCGCCGGTGACCGTGATCTCGGTACCGGACTCGATCTTGCCCACTCTCGAATAATCGGTGCCCGCGCCGGAACGGATATTCGCCGTCTCCTTCGTGGTCACGTTCATGGGCTGGATCGGGGTAGTGGGTGCGGAGCTTGTCACTTCTTCGGGAGAAGAATCCGACGCATCGCCGCTGACCGTTACCAGATCTCCCCGTACGAAGCCGGTCTGGCCGTCGGATACCTGAACCTTGTACCAGGTATTTCCGTCACCGCCCGTTACGGTATCGAGCACCGTGTAGGTCGTGCCCTTTCCCGCCGTGACCACCACCGAACTGTCGGTGGAGGAGTCGGACCGGATCCTCGTTCCGTCGGAATTCACTGTGGCATCCGCCGCGAGGACGGAAAGCGCGGTTCCGATCATCATCACTGCCGCGAGCAGTACTGCAATACAGGATTTTTTCATAATGTGTTTCATGCTTCTCCTCCAAATCTGTTCCTTATGCTTCATCAATGGCCTTTCCGATGTCATGGCGCATGTATTTATTCTCAAACTCTACCCATTCCGTTGCCTTGTAGGCATTCGCCCTCGCCTCCTTAAGGGTGGCCCCCTTCGCGGTGATGCCGAGGACTCTTCCGCCGTTCGTCACGATCTTATCCCCCGCCTTCTTTGTGCCCGCATGGAAGCAGTAATACCCCTCGGCTTCGTCGAATCTCTCCAGCCCGGAAATGGGGAAGCCCTTTTCGTAGGACACGGGATAGCCGTCGGAAGCAAGCACCACACAGACGGCGGCATTATCCTCAAACTGAAGATCTACCCTGTCAAGAGTCCCGTCGATGCAGGCTTTTGCCACTTCGAGAAGATCGTTCTTCATACGGGGAAGCACCACCTGTGCCTCCGGATCTCCGAAGCGGGCATTGTATTCGAGCACCTTCGGTCCATCCTTCGTGAGCATGAGTCCGAAGAAGATCACGCCCTTGAATTCCCGGCCTTCCTTCCGCATCGCGTCCACCGTGGGCTGAAAGATCTTTTCCCTGCAGAATTCATCGATCTCCTTTGTATAGAAGGGGCTCGGCGAAAAGGTTCCCATTCCGCCCGTATTAAGGCCCGTATCTCCGTCGCCCGCGCGCTTATGGTCCTGGGCGCTGGTCATGGGGAGGATCGTTTTTCCGTCAGTAAAGGAAAGCACGGAGACTTCCCGGCCCGTCATGAATTCCTCGATCACGAGGCGGTTGCCGGCATCACCGAACTTCTTTTTCGTCATGATCTCGTCGACGCCGTCCTTCGCCTCCTCAAAGGTATTGCAGATAAGGACTCCCTTTCCGAGGGCCAGTCCGTCCGCCTTGAGAACGATGGGATAAGGAGCCGTCTCAAGATAGGAAAGGGCCTCACCGGCGTTGTCAAAGGTCTCGTAGGCCGCCGTGGGGATCCCGTATTTTTTCATAAGATCCTTCGAGAATGCCTTGGAGCCTTCCAGGATCGCAGCGTTTTTACGCGGGCCGAAGGCGGGGATCCCGGCCTTTTCGAATTCGTCCACCAGGCCACCGACCAGCGGATCGTCCATTCCGACGATCACGAGGCCGATACCCTTCTCCTTCGAAAAATCAACGAGTTTATCGAATTCCATGGCTCCGATGGGAACGCATTCCGCGATGAGGCCGATCCCGGCATTTCCGGGAGCGCAGTAGATCCTGCCCGCCGCGGGGCTTTTCCTGACGGCTTCCGCGATGGCATGTTCGCGGCCGCCGGAGCCGACAATGAGAATGTCCATAATCAGATTCCTTTCTGCAGATCAGTCTGTTGATATAAGTGCGATGTTTAAAGGCGCCCGTTGGCGATATCGTCGATCGCCCGCGGGAGCAGTACCCACTCGGCCTCTTCCATCACGCGGCGCTGGAGGATCTCCGGAGTATCTCCCGGCAGAACTTCCACCGCTTTCTGCGCGATGATCCTTCCGGTGTCGGTCCCCTCGTCCACGAAATGAACGGTGGCACCGGTCACTTTGACTCCGCGCCTTAAAGCTTCTTCATGTACCTTCAGCCCGTAAAACCCGGTCCCGCAGAAAGAGGGGATGAGCGACGGGTGAATGTTGATGATCCTGCCCTCGTAACGGCGGATGAGCTCCTCCGGAAGGATCACAAGGAAGCCCGCAAGGACCACAAGGTCCGGCTTCCAGGAATCGATCGCTTCAAGAAAAGCCTTATGAAACTCCTCTCTTGAAGAAAACTCCTTCGGGCAGGCAGTCTTCGTTTCGATCCCGGCCTCCTTCGCGCGGGTAAGGGCGTAGGCGTTCCGGTTGTTGGAAAAGACCCCCGCGATCTTCGCGTTTTTGATCCTTCCGTCCCGGATCGCATCGATGATCGCCTGAAGATTCGTTCCTCCTCCGGATACACAGACCGCGATGTTCAGCATAATGTCACACCTTTTTCCCCGCCTGCGATCTCGCCGACGATCCAGGCTTTTTCGCCCGCGTCCGCGATGGCCGAAAGAGTTCTGTCCGCGTCATCCGCGGATACGGCAAGCACCATTCCGAGTCCCATGTTGAAGGTATTGTACATGATACGGTCTTCGATGGAGCCGGTCTTCCTGATAAGGTCAAAGATCGCCGGCACGGGGAAGCTCTTAAGCTCCACCTTCGCGACCACGCCCTCCGGAAGCATCCGGGGGATATTTTCATAAAAGCCGCCGCCCGTGATATGGGAACATCCCTTGATCCGGATCCCGGCTTCCTTTATCTTCTTCAGAGCCGCCACATAGATCTTCGTCGGGGTAAGGAGCGTCTCCCCTATGGTATCCCCGAGGCCGTCGATATAGGTGTTCAGGCTGGATTCCGTCATGGGGATCACGCTTCTGACCAGCGAAAATCCGTTACTGTGCACTCCCGAGGAGGCTATTCCCACGAGAACATCACCGGGGCGAATGGTCTCACCGGTGATCAGATCCTTCCTGTCAACCACGCCTACCGCAAAGCCGGCAAGATCGTATTCATCCTCTTCCATAAGGCCGGGATGCTCCGCCGTCTCGCCTCCGATCAGTGCGGCGCCCGCCATTTTGCAGCCTTCGGCCACACCCTTTACGATCATTGCGATCTTTTCCGGATAATTCTTTCCGCAGGCAATATAGTCCAGGAAGAAAAGAGGTTCTCCCCCGGCACAGGCCACATCATTCACACACATGGCCACCGCGTCGATCCCGATGGTATCGTGCCGGTCCATAAGGAAAGCGATCTTGACCTTGGTTCCGCAGCCGTCCGTCCCCGAAAGGAGGACCGGATCATCCATCTCCCTGATCTTTTTCAGGGAAAAGGCGCCCGAAAAGCCGCCGAGTCCGCCCAGTACCTCGCTCCGGTATGTGGCCTTCACGTAATCCTTCATCAGTTCGACGCTGCGGTATCCCGCTTCGATATCGACCCCCGCTTTTTTGTAATCCATCCCCGTTTCCTTTCCTTTCAAGCGTAATCCTTCCATCCGGTTTCCGAAAGCCTTCTGTCCTTTTGCTCCACCTGCTCTTTCAGTTCCGCGGAATACTCCTTCAGCTTCGAAAGGAGCTCCGGATCCGAGACGGCAAGGATCTTCGCCGCAAGGAGCGCGGCGTTTGCGCCTCCGTTGATCGCAACGGTGGCAACCGGAATCCCGGAGGGCATCTGTACGATCGAATAAAGGGAGTCTTTTCCCCCGAGTGAAGTGGTGTGCATCGGGATCCCGATAACGGGAAGCGGAAAGATCGCCGCGCACATGCCCGGAAGATGGGCTGCCATCCCCGCACCTGCAATCACGACTTTGATCCCGCGTCCTTCGGCCCCTTTTGCGTATTCGAAAAAGAGATCCGGCTCCCGGTGCGCGCTGATGATGCGCATCTCATAGCCGATCCCGAAACGGTCGAGCACCTCGGCAGCCTTTTTCATTACGGGCATATCCGAGTCCGACCCCATCACGATACTTACCAACGGCATTTGAAAGAAACCTCCTTTTCCGTTAAAAGCCATACCACGGTGAATTATACCACATCTTGTTTACCCAGTAAACAGAAACACTATATATCCCGAAAAGGCTCATTCAGCACTTCTGTCCCGGGAAGGATGAAGCGTCCGTCCTCAAGGATCGTGATCACCTCATCATCCCCCGTTACGACGCTCAGTTCCCCCAGTTCCTCATAGGGCAGGGTAACGTCCGTATGACACTGGAAATAAGCCTTCTTCGGATCTTCTTTCCGAAGGATCGAGCATTCGTTGTCCTTCGCGATCAGTTCCTTCCCGTCCGGATTCCGGGTCTTGATTTCTTCCTCATAACTGTAGCAGGTGTCCCCGAAGGCAAAGTGGGGCCCCGTTTTTTCCGCGATCAGGATCGGGAGGAGGCGCCCGATGTCATACTGCTTTGCCATCACATAGGCCGTCGTATTCGTCCCGATGGCAAATTCCCCCATAGGGAGCGTTTCATGATGAAAGAGGATGTTCTCCCGGATATAATCCCGGTTTTCCTTTTCCGTCGGGAAGTTCTTACAGGAATAGTCGCTGATCATCCCGTCTTTCACGGTCAGCATGAGTTCTTTGTATTCCAGTCCCTCAAGGAAGACCCTGCTGACATGAAGTATTCCGTCCGTCCCCTTAAGGACCGGAGAAGTAAAGACTTCTCCCACCGGAATGTTCACATCGGCCACGCAGTTTTCGAAGTTGGACTGGGTTTCGGGGTCCTCAAGTTTATGCAGGCTGACCCGAAGGTCCGTGCGGTTTTCCCCTTTCCCCTTGATGACCGCATACGCGCCCCGGTCCAGGGTGTCGATCAGGGTCTGCTGCACCTTCCGGTAGAGCTCGATATCCAGCGTGTTAAGGCGGATCACATCCTCAAGGATCTTTCCGAAGCGGTCCCCGATGGCGGCGTTCGGCCACGCGATGATGGTAAAGCTCCGCTCCTCTTCCCGGATATATTCGTTCCGGATCTTCATGGCCGCCGCGGAATAGTCTACCAGCATCTTCTGCTGCCCGGCGCTCAGTTTCGGAGCACCCTCCTTCGTCTCAAGCTCCGGCGGCTCCTCGCCGAAGACCTCCATGACCGCAGGCCCCGCGTAAAGCGAAGCCTCCGTTTTATGGGCCTCATAGGCGGCTTTCAGTGCTTCGAGCCGTACCGTAAGAAGCTTTTTGTCAAGAAAGATCGCCTGATCGTCCTTATGCTCGAATTCATACTGTCTTGAAGGGATCGCCCCGCAGAATCCCCGGGGAGTGGCCGGCCGACCGTCAAGGAGATTCCGGTAGGAGCGTTCGATCACGAGATGAAGTCCCATCTTCCGGAAATTATCGGCCTCGATGCGCACAAGCGGCTCAAAGCCGGCGCAGTAATGAATGCACACGATCTTCTTGATCGAAATGTCCTTGTTCGTCGCAAGAAAGCCGAGGCGGAACCCTTCGGTGAAGGCGTCCGCCATCTTTTGCAGCGTCTCCCCCGGAAGCGCGTTCAGGCAGGACAGTGTCTCTTCCTCGACTTCCGTGATGTATTCTCCGGTATAATAAAGGATCCCCGGATCGGAAAGGTCTTTGTCAAGGACCGTTTCCGAAACAAAGTCCTTCTCAAGGGTCAGCATCTTTCCGATCCTTCGTTCCGCCGAAAACCGCGCATAGTCATAGGCATAATAGTACAGGATCTTCACAAGCTCCTCATCCGAAGGAAGATCGTTCCCCGAAGAAATGACGGCATTGTCATTTTCATCGAGAACGGAGCCTGCCGTCCAGAAGGCCTGGCAGAATTCGAGGAAGAGCTCCTCGCGGATCAGCATGCTCTCCGCATCCTTTTCGAAGGCAAAGGGGATCGCGGATCGAAGCTCCGCGGAAAGCGCGTAAAGACAGCGGATCATATCCGGAGAAAGTCCGCTGCCGGAAAGATCCGCCGGGTCCCGGTATGAGTAGAGTTCCCGGTTCATTTTCCGAAGTTCCGGAAGTGTTTTTTCATAAAGGCGTCCGGAAACCGCCTCATCATACGCCTCCCGGACCTTCAGGAGGAAGGAGGCCTCATAAGCGAAAAAACGGCGGAGCACTTCTGTCGGGAAGTGTTCGCTGCCGGCCTCTTCCAGTCTTTTCCGGGAAAGCGAAAGCCTTTCTTTGATCATCCTACATAAGCTCCCGCATAAAGAATCGCGCTGAGCGCAAGAAGCGCCAGCGTGTTGAGAAGCATCCCGAGCACCTTAAAAAGCGCGAAGCGGTTGTCCTCCTGGGTGGCAAAGATGCCGAGGATGAAACCGATGACCATAAAGACCGCAGCGAAAAAAGCCGCCGTGGCAAGCCTCTCCGCCCCGGCCCCCGCGCGAAGATAGGAACTGTAGATGCATAATACAAAAGTGCAAAGAGAAAGCCCTCCGAATACCGTGGACATGATCCCCGGAACCGAATGCTTTCTGCTGATGAAGATATAGCCCTTACGTGCCATAATGATCCGTCAGAAGAGAATCTTGGACTTGTTGTGAAGGAGGCGTCCTCCGTTGACGATGGTCAGTACGCCCACCACAATGCCGGTCACGATGCAAATCACACCGAGGGCAATGGAAAAACCGCCTGTCTGCGCCATCGTTTTATAGATCTTTTCTTCCATATTTATCTCGTTACCTTTCATTATTCTTTCGCTCCGTACTGCCTGTAATACTCCTCGATCCGGGCTTTTTGTCCGTCATCGATCACAATGCGTCCGTCCACTTCCTTATTATACAGGCTGTCCGTCA
Source organism: Lachnospiraceae bacterium (assembly GCA_024692955.1). Lineage (GTDB taxonomy): Bacteria > Bacillota > Clostridia > Lachnospirales > Lachnospiraceae > JAILLW01. Next base: position 16,801 of record JAILLW010000040.1, read on the forward strand.
CTTCGTCCATAGTGACGATGGCTCTTGCCGGGAAGCCGTAGGTGCGCTCGATCTCGGAAAGGGCGCTTTTTTCGGAGTGCAGGGACTTCTCCATGCGGTTCAGGGAAACGATGAGTCCCAGAACCTTCACGGTGCCCTGCGCTTTCAGGATCGGATAAGTTTCCTCGATGGACTTTCCGGAGGTCGTAACATCCTCGATCATCACGATCCGGTCTCCGTCTTTTATGGGGCTTCCGAGAAGGATCCCGGCATCCCCGTGGTCCTTCTCCTCCTTCCTGTTCGAAGAATAGCGTACCGTAACTCCGTAGAGGCGCTCGATCGCGATGGCTGTCGCCACTGCAAGAGGGATCCCCTTGTAGGCGGGTCCGAAAAGAATATCGAAATCAAGCCCGAAATGCTCTTTGATCGCCCTTGCGTAGTATTCGCCGAGAAGTGAAAGCTGGGCCCCCGTCACATAGGCTCCCGCGTTCATGAAGAAGGGGGACTTCCTTCCGCTCTTCAAAGTGAAGTCCCCGAATCTGAGGACATCGCTCTTTACCATGAATTCGATAAACTCCTGTTTGTAGCCATCCGTACTCATCTTCCGAACAGTCCTTTCTTTTTGAATTCCTCCGTTTCGATCCCGGTGATCGTATATCCGGTATCCGCAATGGCTTCCTTAATCGCCTCCTCATCAAGAGGCTCTGCCGATTCGATCACGGTCTCCCCGTTTTTGTGCGAGGATTTCACCGACTTTACCTTAAACCGGTTTCTTACGGCGTCATTCACATGGGCCTCACACATGTTGCACATCATACCTTCGATCTTCAGCGTTGTTCTGTACATATTTTCCTCCTTTACTGATCCGCCTCCATGGCGGTTTTACATTCTTCAAGATGTTTTGTGACGGGAAGGTGCTGGGGGCAGGCCGCTTCGCACTTTTTGCAGTGAATGCAGTCGGATGCCCTTCCTTTTCCGTCAACGGCCGACTCATAGGCCGCCTTCGCCTCATCGATCCTTCCGCTGGAAAGACGCTTGTTCATCGCGGCAAAGATCTCCGGGATCGGGATCTGCTTCGGGCATCCCGCCTTGCAGTAGCCGCAGGAAGTACAGGGGATCGTATGGGAACGCCCGAGGATTTCCTCGGCCTTTGCGATCACCTTGTATTCCTCCTCGGAAAGAGGCCGGAAATCCTTCATGTAGGAGATATTATCCTCCATCTGGGGAATATCGGACATGCCGGAGAGCACCGTAAGCACGCCGTCAAGGGAAGCCGCGAAACGGATGGCCCAGGAAGCGGGACTTTTGCCCGGCGCGGATTCTTCGAAAAGCGCCCTTACCTCCTTCGGCGGATTCGCAAGCACGCCGCCCTTCACCGGTTCCATGATCACGATCTTTTTCCCGTATTTCCGTGCGATCTCGTAATTTGCCCTGGAGGTCACGGAAGGATTCTCCCAGTCCGCGTAGTTGATCTGCAGCTGAACGAAGTCCACATCCGGATGCTCGTTGAGAAGTTCCTCCAAAAGCTCCGGCCCGTCGTGGAAGGAGAAGCCGTAATGGCGGATCTTTCCCTCATCCTTCAGTTCCTTTACGAAATCCCAGAGTTCAAAGCGGTCATAGCGTTTCACGTTGCTGTGCATCAGAGTATGGAGCAGATAATAATCAAAATAGCCCGCCCCCGTACGCTCAAGGCTCGTATAGAACTGCTGCCGCGCCGCCTTTCTTGTGGGCGCCATCGCCGCGTAAAGCTTCGTCGCAAGAAGGAAGGAATCCCTCGGATACCTGTCCACGAGCACCTTCTTCGCCGCGTCCTCCGAGCCCGGGTAGATATGGGCCGTATCATAATAGGTAAAGCCCGCCTCCATAAAGAGATCCACCATCTTCTTAGTCTGTTCGATATCGATGAAAAGCCCCTTCCTCGGAAGCCGCATCAGGCCGAAGCCCAGTTTCTTGATCTCTCCTTCGTAATAACCGCTCATAAAACCCCCTTTTCAGACGATCTTCCCGATATCGCCATCCATGATCACCTTCGGAGCAAGCTTTTTCGATGCTCCCGTTTCTTCCAGCTGTGCCTCGATCTTCTGCCGGATCTCCTTTTTTTCAAGTTTCAGTGTGTTGAGATAGATGCTGTTCATTCCGCAAAGGAGCGCGCAGCGCACATCCGATTCGATCTCGTTCCCGACGAGCACGGATTCCTCCTTCTTTATCCCCGTCCCCTTCAGCAGTTCCTCCATAAAAAGAGGGTCCGGTTTTTTGCGGTCATAATCGGAAGAGATGAAGATCCCGTCAAAATAGGGAAGGATCCCGCTCTCTTCGATCTCCGGATAAGTAAAGATCCTCTGCGCGTTCGAAAGAAGATATACGTTCTTCTTTTTCTTTTTCAGTTTTTCAAGTGTCCTGATCGTATGATCAAAGGGCTTTACATACTCCCTTGACAGCGTACGGAAGGCATTGGAAAAGAAGAAAGCCCATTCGCTCTTTGAAAGGGCGGTGACCGTCTCCTCCGGATCTTTTCCGTAATCTTCCCTCCACTCGTCCACGGTCTTTTCCCGGATCAGGATGCCGCAGTCCCGTATCTTCGCATCCCCCTCACCGGAAAAAAGCAGTCTTGCAAAGACCTTTTCGAGGCGGATCTCCGGAGTCGGGGAACCGTTCCACGAAGAAGTATTCTTCCTCTCCTCCTGGTCCATCTTCAGATAGGTCTTGTAAAGCTCCTTCGGCTCCCGCAGGGTCCCGTAAACCTGATAGAGCTTCGAAAGCTCCCTCCAGAGAGACGCTTTGTCCTCATTCGTCCGGATGTCCAGCAGGGTTCCGTAAAGGTCGAAAATATAATTCCGGGTCTTCATCTGTCAATCCTCGCTTTTGTTGAGAAAACCGATCTTTCCCTCCTCAATGAGCTCGAGGAAGGCATCGGTGGCCTCCGCGTTAAGGCGTGTCCCGCGGTCCTTCTTAAGTTCGGAAAGGATCACGCTCTTCGGAAGCGCCTTACGGTATACACGGTCCGTATTCATCGCGTCAAAGGCATCCGCCACCGCGATGATCTGCGCGACAAGAGGGATCTCGTCCATGCCTTTTAACCCCTTCGGGTAGCCTTTGCCGTCCAGATACTCGTGGTGATAGCCCGCGCCCAGCGCAAGATCCGGCATGATCCTGATCTCGCTCAGGATGTCAAAGCCTCTCTCCGCATGGGACTTCATGATCTCGAATTCCTCATCGTTCAGTGCTTCCGGCTTGTTCAGAACCATATCCGGAATGCTGATCTTTCCGATGTCATGAAGCAGTCCGATATTATAATAATCCTGAATCTCATCCTCGGTAAAGCGGTCCATTTTTTCCGCGATCATCTTCGTATACTGAGCCACGCGGAAGGAATGGCCGTTGGTATAGCGATCCTTGGAGTCGATGCATTTCGCGAAGGCGCTCACGATCTGATTGATGAGTTCCCGCTTTTCCTTCGCTTCCTTCATCAGGGCTTCCGTCTTTTTTTTGTCCGCAAGCCGCGCAAGGTAAAAGATCACCCCGCCCGCCAGAGCCGCCACCGCGATCCAGAAGCCTTCCTGCTCGAAGATGCTCTTCCGCTTTTCGATATGGAGCCTTCCGGTGTCCACCGTCGCTTTCGTCATCGGATCCAGCACCGAAAAGGTAAAGTAATAATCTCCGCCGTCAAGGTTCGTATAGCTGATCGCCTCAAGATCGCTCATAGAGCCCGTATAAGCCGTGTCGTCGTCGAAGCCTTCAAGCCGGTAGGAGACCTCGGGATCATCAAGCCCGTAGGTCAGCGCATAGGCATCGATGATGAGCCTCTTCGTATCCGAGGGAATGACCACATCGCTTTGCGCCCCCAGATACTTCTCCTCCCCGTTGACCGTGACCGACGGGATCGCGATCAGGGGTTTTCCCCGCTCGTCCGCCGCCTTCCTGATATTGATCGCGAAAGGTCCCGTGGATCCGGAGATATAAAGCATTCCGTCCTCATTCAGGAAGTTTCTCGAATTCGCGGTGGTGATGGCAGGCATCCCGTTTTTGAGATCATAGAACGCATAGCGCATGTCTTCGGCGTTCGAGATTAGATCCTCTTCCGGGACCACATAGATCCCGTCGCTTGCAAGTATCCAGTACCTTCCTTTCCCGTCCGGGAAGATGTCGAAATTGTTCGAATAGGGAAAATGATCAAGGATCGTGACCTTTCCGGTCTCATCCTCGTAATACCCGAGGGAATTGCTGGAGATGATCCAGTGGAGCTTCTTTTTTTCATCCCGCTTGAGCCTCAGGATCACCTCCGAGGTGAGCCCGTCGTCCCTGTCTATGACCTCAGCCTTCCCGCCGCGGGGGATCCGGTACATCCCGCCTCCGTCGCTCCCGGCAAGAAGATCGCCGTTCGATGCTTCGCTTACGGTAAGGAGCTCGATGTTCGTGAGCCCGGAGGATTCATCATAGAACTCCACCGGCTTTTCATCCTTAAACACGGTGAGGCCGCCGCTTGCCGATACCGCGACGCAGCCGTCGGACAGTTCGAAGGAGGTCCGGACCCTGTTCGTGGGCAGTACACCGTCACTTGCCCCGTAATTCGTAATGGAGCCGTCCGCCCTCGAGATCACAAGGCCCTTTTCGGAAAAGGTGGAAAACCATTTGTTCCCTTTGCTGTCCTTCTTGATGGAACGGATCCTGCAGCCGGCAAGGAACGCGGTAAGATCGTTTTCTACCTTCCGGTAATCCTTGTCAAGGACCGTAAGCCCGTCATCCGTTCCGATATAGATCACGTCTCCGGAATAGAGCATGGAGTTTACCACCGAACCTTCCAGAGATGCCTTCTTCGCGATATCGATATAGGGATCTCCCATAAGTTTTAAGAGCCCCTGCCTCGTGGAGGTGAACCAGAGATTTCCCTCCTTATCTTCAAAAACATGATAGACGGAGCTGTTCATCGGGATGCCGGCGGGAATATGCGAAACACCCTCCCGGTCCAGGTATCCGATGCCGGATCCCGTGGCGAGAAAGACCGCCTTTTCCGTCTTCAGGATCGCATTCACGGCACTTAGGGGAGCAACATCACTTCTTTGAAGGATCTTCATCCCGTGTTCGAAGTCAACATGGAGCACCTCAGATCCCCGGGTGCCGATATAGACAAGATCCGGATCATCCGGATCCGGATAGATGCAGTTCGCTTCAAAATCGTATTCGGTATCCGTATGAAAAGCACGGATCGAAAGATCCCGGATCGAGAAAAATTCCCCGTCGATGGTGGTCCCGTAGATATCGCCGCCTTCCCGCCGGAGCTCCTGGATATATTCCGTATCGATCCTCGGATCCTCAAGGCGATGGAGCGTGTTTTCCCTGTCGATAAAGGCGATCCCTTCCGTGGTCGCGATCAGGATGTTTCCGTTCTCATCCTCTTCGAAATCCTTTACCGTATCGGATAAGAGCCCGTCATTATGATCAAAGAAGGTAAAGCCCTCCCCTTCGGTAAAAGCCGCGCCGTTGTCGTTCGTGCCGACCCAGAGCCTGCCCTTCGAATCCACAAAGAGATTCACGATGGCGGTAAGCCCCGGATCAGAGACCTCTTTGACAAAACCCCTGGAGTCATAGCGGTAAAGCCCGCTGTAGCAGCCGACCCAGATGAAGCCGTCCGGGGTCTGGGCCACCGCGTTCGCCTCCGAGGTCGGAAGACCGTTTTCGATATCATAAAGCTCCGAAGCGATCCCGTAATAGGGATCCTCCGGATCCACCGCTTTCGCGTATGCCTCCGGGCCCGGAAGGAGCGCCGGAGCAAAAAGGGCAGCAATAAGGACAAAAAGGATAAGAGCCGCCGCGGATCTTTTTTTTATGATTTTTCCGATCTGCATTTTTTGATTCTTAATGGTCGTCTGCCCCTGTCATCGCATGAATCTTCTGTAGGCCGCGTAGGCGGCGGGGACGGGATAGAGGCGGTCGGTCTCCTCCCGGTCTGCGAGGAGGAGGCCCTCGGGGATCTTTTCCGTTTCCGCGATCCTGATGAGATACCCCGTCATATGCCATTCCACATGGGAAAAGATATGCTTTGCCGCCGGAAGGCTTTCGATCCTTAAAGGCGTAAATCCCTGCTCTTCAACCGCTTTAAGCGCTCCGGAGGCATCAAGATGCCC
>JAILLW010000065.1 GCA_024692955.1 Lachnospiraceae bacterium
TATCGACGGCGAAGCGGATGAAAAGCTCGATGAGTTCGCTGCCGAAAATGCAGACGTTCAGGATGAGACCGCAGCCGCGGAAGAAGTTCTCGAAGGAGCCGGCACGGAGGATGAGGAATAAGATCCCGGGATAAACGGGACCGGGTTCCTTAAGGCCGGAAAAGAAAATAAGGATTTCAAAAAGGATGGACCTTCGGTGTCCATCCTTTTTTCATGAAGCGCCCGACGGCGCACGTTTCTTAAAGCGCAGGTCCTGAAATCAGAGGGCTTTTTTTATTGCCTCAAGAAGTTCCTCAAAGGTCTCATAGGCGGGAAGCTCCGGATGATCCTTTTTGATCTGATCGGTGGAACGGAAAAGGAATCCCGCTTTGGAGGCTTCGATCATCTTAAGATCATTGAAACTGTCGCCCGAAGCGATGGTCTCAAAACCGACGGACTGAAGAGCTCTTACGGTGGCCAGCTTGGAATCCGCGATCCGCATCCTGAAATCCGTGATCGTTCCGTCCGGAGCCACGATCAGTTCATTGCAAAAGAGCGTCGGCCAGCCGAGCTTCTTCATAAGAGGCGATGCAAACTGCGTAAAGGTATCGCTCAGGATGACCACCTGTGTCAGGGAGCGGAGCTCATCAAGAAACTCCTTTGCGCCGGGAAGCGGATCGATGGTGGAGATGGTCTGCTGGATCTCCTTCAGTCCGAGACCGTGCTCCTTCAGAATACCGAGGCGCCAGCGCATCAGTTTGTCATAATCGGGTTCGTCCCTTGTGGTGCGGCGAAGCACGGGAATGCCGCTCGCCTCGGAAAAGGCGATCCAGATTTCCGGTACAAGTACTCCCTCAAGATCCAGACATACAATATTCATGGAATCCCTCCAATTTCACATATAAACAGTATTTACGTAGCAAATCCATTTTAGTGTATTTTTCTCCTTTTGAATAGTGAAAAATACGTGGTATAATAAAAATATGGATATTGTATACAGTTCTACAAAAGAAAACCGGAATTCAGACCCGGAAGCGGTATATGAGCGGGCCTACGCGAAGATCAATCTCTGTCTTGACGTGACCGGGAAACGGCCGGACGGATATCATGACCTCAGAATGATCATGCAGACCGTGGATCTTTATGACGAGCTGGAGATCCGTATCGGGAAAAAGGAAGCGGAACAGGGTAAGATCACGCTGATAATGAAAGAGCTTCCCGAAGGGGCGGATCTGGGACCGGTCGAAAAGAATCTGATCTGGCGTGCCGCGAGGCTCTTCCTCGATGAATATCATTTAAAAACGAGTGTTATTATTACTCTTACGAAGCGGATCCCGGTGGCTGCCGGCCTGGCGGGGGGCAGTTCGGATGCCGCGGCTGCGATCCGGGGGCTAAATCGACTTTTAGCGATCGGGGCCTCCGAAGAGGAGATGTGCGCCCTCGGTGTGAAGATCGGAGCGGACGTTCCCTACTGTATCCGGGGAGGAACGATGCTTGCCGAAGGGATCGGTGAGGTTTTAAGCCCTCTCCCGAATCCACCCTCCTGTTATTTATTGCTCGCAAAACCCCCGGTTGACGTATCCACAGGCTATGTTTACGACCATTTGAGGCTGGATGATCCCTCCTCGCATCCGGATGTGGACCGCTGCATCGAAGCATTGGTAAATCAGGATTTAGCGAAACTGGCCTCGAATCTCGGGAATATTCTCGAGACGGTTACCGAAAAAGAGTATTCCGTAATCACCGTTATGAAAAGCCTCATGAAAGAGGCGGGAGCCGCCGGCACGCTGATGTCAGGCTCCGGCCCGACGGTGTTCGGGCTGTTTGAAAATATAGATAACGCTCGTTATGCAAAACAGCTCCTTGAAGAAAGGGGGCTTTCGACCCGGAACTTTGTGACCGGCTTTGTATAAAAGGAGGATCGCCGATGCAGCAGTTCAAACTGGATATGGATGAATTTCTCCCGCTCCGGGATGTGGTCTTTAAGACGCTCCGGAGGGCGATACTTACCGGACAGCTTCCGCCCGGTGAGCGGCTCATGGAAGTGCATCTTTCAAATCAGCTCGGAGTTTCGAGGACACCGGTACGGGAGGCGATCCGGAAACTGGAGCTCGAGGGGCTCGTTACCATGGTTCCCAGAAAGGGAGCCCAGGTCGCCCAGATCACGGAAAAATCCCTGAAGGATGTGCTGGAAGTAAGGCGCGCCCTCGACGTCTTCATCGCGGAGCTTGCCTGCGCAAGGATCACTTCGGAAGGGCTCGAAGAGCTGAAAAAGGCGGCCGGGGCCTTTGAAGAGGCCACAGGCACCGGAGATACCGCGACCATGGCCAGGGCGGATGTGGAATTTCACAACATCATTATGGAATCCACCGGAAACGAGAGGCTCCATCAGCTGGTGAACAATCTGGCGGAGCAGATGTACCGCTACCGCTTCGTGTATCTGACCGATCCGGCGAATCATAAGCGGCTGGTGGAGGAACACAGAATGATCTATGAGGCGATCCTTTCCCGGAACAGAACGGCCGCGGCGAGCGCGGCAAGGCTTCATATCGACCATCAGGAAGAGGCGGTCATCGAACATATCCGCCTCGAAAACGCCGGAGCGGACGCGTGAGGATCCATGAATAAAGACGTGATCATAAAAGTGACCGGTTTCTCTACCAACGGGGACGGCGAGACCGACACGAACGAAACAAGTTCAAAAGCATCGTATTACTATAAAAACGGCGCCCATCACATCCTCTGTGAAGATGAGATGAGCGCCCGTACGGCCAGATACCGGATCGGGCACCGGACCCTTGAGGTCATAAGAAACGGAGACCTTCGGGGCAGGATGCTCTTTGAAGCGGGCAGGACCTTTACCGGAGCTTACCGGACCCCCTACGGTCCCATGACTCTTACCTTTGAGACCAGGCAGTATGCCCTTTATGAAGAGAACGGCGTGCTCCGCGCCGAGGCGAGCTACCGGATCCTCAACGGAGACAGGCAGATCTCCGAAAACAGGATCGTGGTCCTTATTACCGAAGAGGCTTAGCGCCTGCCTTTTCCTGCAGTTTGTCAACGAAGCGGGCGTAAGCGCTCTTTTTCTTTTTCGGCTTCGGCTCGCTCTTTCCGTGAAGCCCCTTTACATCCGTGATATAGATACCGGAGATCACGGCCTTTACTTCCTTTTTCACCGGAATATCGTCAAAGATCCGGTTGTCCGCGATGAGGCTCATCACCTGGGGACCGATCTTGGCTTTTACCACCGGCATTTTGGCGCCGCGCATCATCTTCGGGGTCTGCTCCAGAATGGACTGCGGAAGTCCGGCATCCCGAAGTTTCATTTTCTTTTTATCGATGATCAGCATGGACACGGTCTGCTTCATCGAATCGATCTGTTCCTGCTGTTCGGCCTGCTTTTTCTGGGCCCTTTTCCCGAGGAAATAAAGAACGACGATCGCCACGAGCATAACGGCGAGAATGATCAGAAGGATAATGACTGTCTTACTCATTTTTCAATGCCTTTCTTAGGGTTTGGTCAGTTCGAAACGGGTTTTATTTTAGCACAGCTTATGATAAAATGTCTATGAATTGTGTACAAAAAACGATTTTCAAAGGAGAGGATTATGAAAAAGTTATCTGTGCTTGTTTTTTGTGGTATTTTTCTGGCCGCGGCGCTGACGGGCTGTGCCGGAAACGAAGGGACCGCCGCCGGAAACGGATCTTCGGATCAGCCGGCACAGGGCTCTTCGGAGGGAAGCGCCCTCGTATATCTTAAGGACTTCAACCCGGATGATTATGTGACTCTCGGAGAATACAAGGGCATCGAGATCTCCCTGGAGGAACCTTCGGTAACGGATGAGGAGATTCAGGAGCGCCTCGACTCTCTGGTGGCATCCTACAAGACCTATGAAGAGGTGACGGACCGGGACGACGTAAGGAACGGCGATATCGCGAACATCGATTATGAAGGAAAGAAGGACGGCGTGGCCTTCGAAGGCGGAACCGCGAAAGGATACGATCTCGGGATCGGCACCGGAACCTTTATCCCGGGCTTTGAGGACGGCCTCATCGGAATGAAGGTGGGCGAGACCAGGGATGTTCCCCTTACCTTCCCGGAGAATTACGGGAATGCGGATCTGGCGGGGCAGGATGTGATCTTCACGGTCACCGTCAACGGCCTGAAGATCGAAAAGGAAACGGTGCTGGATGATGCCTTCGCCGCGAAGCTCGGAACCGAGGAGGATCCAAACGCGATATCCTTCGGGGAGTATAAAGACGCGAAGACCGTGGAGGATCTTAAGGAGATTTTCCGGAAAGAACTTGAGGAGAAGGCGAACAGTGATTATGAAAAGAAGGTGAAATCCGAGATCGTCGGAAAGATCGAAGAGGGCTGCACCTTTAAGGAGGCGCCTGCAGGGCTGAGGGAGCGCCTGATCAATACGGGACTCGATCAGATCAATCAGATGGCCCAGTCCTACGGAGTGGATCCCGCCACCGTGGCCACCCGGGTATTCGGCATGGACGGGAGCAATTACGAACAGAGCATCCGCGATTATTACGGAAAGGAACTGACCAACCAGTATATCATGATGGCCGCCATCGCGAAAAAAGAGGGGATCACCGTTTCGGATGAGGAGATGGACGCCGAGATCCAATCCATGCTGGACGGATACGGAAATCCCTATACGCTGGAGGAATACAAAAAACTGATGGGAGACCTGGAAGCCTACCGTGAGGATCTGGTGGTAAACCGGGTCATCGATGAAGTTCTTGTAAAGAACGCGAAAGTGAATGGAAAGTAAAAGGCTTCGGAAAAGCATAGCAATGATCGGCCTTGCCGCCGCGCTTGTTTTCGCGGCGGCGCCGGATTTTCGCGCTTCCGAGATCGATAAGCTCGCGAAGGAAAAGGAAGAGCTGGAGGAGCAGAAGAAAAAGGAAGAGCAGAAAAAGAAGGAAGAGCAGAAGAATCTCGAAAATGCCAACAGCACGGTAAGCGACATCTCGGGGGAGATGAGCGGCGTCAAAGAGGAGATCGAGGAGATCGACGAAACCATCGTGGAGACCCTCGCCACGATCTCGATCATAGAGGACGAGATCGCCGGGAAGGAAAAGGAGATCGAGGAGACCACCGCGGAATACGAGGCTGCGAAGGCCTCGGAAGAGGCGCAGTATGAGGCGATGAAAAAGCGCATCAAGTATATGTATGAGAAGGGGGAATATACCTACGTACAGATCCTGATGAACAATTCCGGCTTCGCGGATATGCTGAACAAGGCGGAGTTCGCGGAAAAACTCTATGAATATGACCGGAAGATGCTCGACGCCTACGAAGCCACAAAGGATGCCGCCTACTCCTTCAAACTGGAGCTGGAGGATCAGAAGGACGAGCTGGACACGACCCTTATGGAGCTTTCCGAAGAAAAGGCCTATCTGGATGATCTTCTGAAGGAGAAGGAAGCCGAATACAACGATTATTCCGCACAGCTCAGCCGGGCGAAAAAGCAGGCCGAGGCCTATAAGGCGAATATCGAAAAGCGCAACAGCGAGATCAGAAAACTCGAGAAGCAGAGCGAGGATAAGCAGAAGGAGCTGGATGCCGCGATCAAGGCGGAAGAGGAGCGGAAGAAAGCGGAGGAAGAGGAGCGGAAGCGAAAGCTCGAGGAGGAAGAGCGGGCAAAGCGCAGGAAAGACCGCGAGGAAGACACCGGTGAGGACTCCGGATCCTATGAGGAGGAAGAGCCGAAACGGGAGGAGAAGTCCTATTCCTCGGCGGGTTCCTTCTCGGGATCGAAGGGTGAGCAGATCGCGAAATTCGCGCTGCAGTATGTGGGAAATCCCTATGTGCCGGGCGGAACGTCCCTGACCGAGGGCGCCGACTGCTCCGGTTTCGTATGGCGCGTATACAAGGAACACGGTTATTCCCTCCCAAGGACCAGCTACTCGATGCGCTCCGCCGGGCATGAGGTATCCTACGAGGACGCGCGCCCCGGCGATATCATCTGCTACGCCGGACATGTGGCCCTTTATACCGGCGGCGGAATGATCGTGCACGCAAGTACGCAGAAGACCGGGATCAAGATCTCGAACGCGCTGTATAAATCCATTATCACGGTCCGCAGGATCGTGGACTGAATCTTAAGGAAGAGAATAATATGACTGACGATAAGGACGAAAGAAACCGGGACCGGAACGAAAGCCCGGAAGACCGGAACGAAAGCCGGGAGGACCGGAACGAAAGCCCGGAATACCGGAATGAAGCGAAAGAGGATCCCGGCAAAAAGACGGGTGATCTGACGGAAAAGACGCAGGATAAGCCGGCGGGCAGGGAAGACGGAGACGGAAAGGACGGCTATGAGGACGTTTGCTTCGTCTGCAGAAGGCCGGAGAGCAAGGCGGGAAAGATGTTCAAGCTTCCCCCCTCCAACATCTGTGTCTGCCCGGACTGCATGCATAAGACGATGGACACCATCAGCCAGTTCGACTATCAGGGAATGCTTTCCGACCCGGGAATGATGGATACCCTGACCGGAGAACTGAACCGGAATTTTCCGAATATCCGTTTTATGAACATTTCGGATCTTCAGGGAAGCGGCGGGATCCCCAACAAGCAGAAGATCAAAAAGAAGGATCCCGCGAAAAAGGAACCGGCCATCGACCTTAAGAAGATCCCCGCCCCGCATAAGATCCGGGAAAAGCTTGATGAATATGTCTGCGGCCAGGATCATGCGAAAAAGGTGATCTCGGTGGCGGTCTACAATCATTACAAACGTGTGGCCACGGGGCATACCGGAGATATCGAGATCGAAAAATCCAATATGCTGATGATCGGGCCTACCGGCTGCGGAAAGACCTATCTTGTAAAGACGCTTACAAGGCTTCTCGATGTGCCGCTTGCCATCGCGGACGCCACGTCCCTTACCGAGGCGGGCTATATCGGGGATGATATCGAGTCCGTGCTCTCCAAGCTCCTGGTGGCTGCGGGGAATGATGTGGAAAAGGCCGAGCGCGGGATCGTCTTTATCGACGAGATCGACAAGCTTGCGAAGAAAAAGGACGCGCACAACCGGGATATCAACGGCGAAAGCGTGCAGCAGGGACTCTTAAGGCTCCTCGAGGGAGCCGAGGTGGAGGTTCCGGTGGGGGCTTCCAACAAAAATGCCATGGTCCCGATGACGACCATCGATACGACGAATATCCTCTTTATCTGCGGAGGAGCCTTCCCGGATCTTGACGAAGTGATCCGGCAGAGGCTGAAAAAGCAGACGGGGATCGGCTTCAGCGCGGAGCTTAAGGACAGGTACGACAAGGACGAGGACATCCTTTCGAAGGTGACGAATGAGGATCTTCGGAAATTCGGACTGATCCCGGAGTTTCTCGGCCGGCTTCCGGTGGTTTATACGCTTAAGGCCCTTGATGAGGATATGCTTGTACGGATCCTGAAAGAGCCGAAGAACGCGATCCTGAAGCAGTATCAGAAGCTTCTGGCCCTGGATGAGGTGGATCTTCAGTTCGATGAGACCGCATACCGCGCCATCGCGAAGAAGGCCATCGAAAAGAAGACCGGAGCCCGGGCGCTCCGGGCCATCATCGAGGAATTCATGCTCGACATCATGTATGAGATCCCGAAGGATGAGAACATCGGCAGAGTGCTCATCACCGGAGACTATATCAACGGGACCGGCGGCCCCGTGGTGACCATCCGCAGCGCCGATCAGCAGGCGAAATGATCCCCGCTCCGGAGGCTTTTCCGGAACGGGATAAAAAAACGCATGCTATTGAAAATTGAATGTATGAGAAAACGTTTTATTGTGTTAGAATGAAAAGGCAGGACTCTTCCTGCCTTAAATCATATCTAGTAAAGAAAGGAATCATCAGACATGCTCTATGCGGGAATCGATCTCGGAACCTCTGCGGTCAAACTCCTTTTGATGGATGAGACCGGAAGCATCAAAAACATTGTATCCAAAGAATATCCGATCTATTTTCCCAATCCGGGATGGTCGGAACAGAAGCCCGAAGACTGGTGGACGGGCGTAACGGAAGGCCTTAAGGAACTGCTTGCCGGTTTCGATGCCGCATCCCTTGCCGGGATCAGTTTCGGCGGCCAGATGCACGGCCTTGTGATCCTTGACGAAAACGATAACGTGATCCGTCCCGCGCTTCTCTGGAATGACGGCCGTACCTATGAAGAGACGGATTATCTCAACAACGTGATCGGAAAGGAAAAGCTTTCCGGATACACGGCCAATATCGCCTTTACCGGCTTCACGGCGCCGAAGATCCTCTGGGTGAAGAACAAGGAGCCCGAAAACTTCAAAAAGATCCGGAAGATCATGCTTCCGAAGGACTACATTGCCTATAAGCTTACCGGCGTAAATTCGACGGATGTATCGGACGCCTCCGGAATGCTCCTCATGGATGTAAAGAACCGGAAATGGTCGAAGGAAATGTGCGAGATCTGCGGGATCAGCGAAGATATGCTCCCGAAGCTCTATGAGAGCTATGAGTGCATCGGCACGGTAAAGAGCGACGTTGCGAAGGAACTGGGTATCCCGGAGACCTGCAAGGTAGCGGCCGGCGCCGGCGACAATGCCGCGGCAGCGGTCGGAACGGGCACCGTGGGCGACAATATGTGCAACATCTCTCTCGGAACCTCCGGAACGATCTTCATCTCATCGAAGAATTTCGGCGTGGACCGCTTTAACGCGCTCCATTCCTTTGCTCACGCGGACGGAAGCTACCATCTTATGGGCTGCATGCTCTCCGCCGCATCCTGCAATAAATGGTGGATGGACGATATCATCGGGACATCGGACTACGCGAAGGAGCAGGCTGCCATCGAAAAGCTGGGCGAGAATCATGTTTACTTCCTGCCCTATCTGATGGGCGAGCGCTCTCCGCACAATGATCCGAACGCCCGCGCGACCTTTACGGGAATGACGATGGATACGACCCGCGCGGACCTCACCCAGGCCGTACTCGAAGGCGTGGCCTTCGCTCTCAGGGATTCCCTCGAAGTGGCCAAATCCCTCGGGATCAACCTTACCCGTACGAAGATCTGCGGCGGCGGCGCGAAATCCCCGCTCTGGAAGAAGATCGTGGCAAACGTGCTGAACCTGAAGGTGGACGTGATCGAATCCGAAGAAGGCCCGGCCCTCGGCGGCGCGATGCTGGCGGCGGTAGCGGACGGCGTATTTGCCTCCGTGGAAGAAGCCGCTTCGAAGATCGTAAAGATCGTGGATACGGTAGAGCCTGATCCGGCGCTCGTAGAAAAATATGAGGCCCGTTATCAGCAGTTTAAGCAGATCTACCCGGCCCTCAAACCCGTATTCGAGGCTATAAAATAAACCTGCTTAACACGTTAAACTGCCCCATCGTTTTTCATGTTAGAAGATCCTTTACAAACGTATATTTGCGGGTGACATCCGACCTGTGATCCCGGCAGTGCCGTTGGGCCCGCATCAGCCTGTCGGATGCCTTCAGGTATCATTTCATAACGTTGATCTGCGGGTGGCAGTGTTGATATGTGTCACGGGCCCCTCCGGGGCGAAAAGGGACACATATTACGCTGACAGGACCCGCAATTCAATACCTAAATCATTCAAAAGTAGGAGGGTTACAAATGAACAACTTACCAAAAGTCAAAATCGGCATCGTAGCGGTATCCCGCGACTGCTTCCCGGAATCTCTTTCCGTGAACCGCCGCAAGGCGCTCATCGAAGCGTACAAGAAGAACTATGATGCCACGGACATCTACGAGTGCCCGATCTGCATCGTGGAGAGCGAGATCCATATGGTACAGGCTCTCGAGGACATCAAGAAGGCCGGCTGCAACGCTCTTTGCGTTTACCTCGGCAACTTCGGTCCCGAGATCTCCGAGACACTTCTTGCAAAGCATTTCGACGGTCCCGCGATGTTCATAGCGGCGGCGGAAGAGACCCAGAACGATCTTTGCGGCGGAAGAGGCGATGCTTACTGCGGTATGCTGAATGCCAGCTATAACCTCGCGCTTCGCAACATTAAGGCTTATATCCCGGATTATCCGGTAGGTGATGCGGATGACTGCGCGAAGATGATCAACGAATTCGTTCCGATCGCTCGCGCCATCGTTGCGTTAAAGAGCCTGAAGATCAGCTCCTTCGGTCCGAGACCCCTTAACTTCCTTGCCTGCAACGCACCGATCAAGCAGCTCTACAATCTCGGCGTTGAGATCGAAGAGAACTCCGAACTCGACCTTTTCGAAGCGTTCAACAAGCATGCGGGTGACGAGAGGATCCCTGCGAAGGTTAAGGAGATGGAAGAAGAGCTCGGCGCCGGCAACAAGAAGCCCGAGATCCTTGCAAAACTTGCTCAGTATGAGCTGACTCTCCTTGACTGGGTAGAGGCTCACAAGGGCTATCGTGAGTATGTGGCGATCGCCGGCAAGTGCTGGCCCGCATTCCAGACCCAGTTCGGCTTCGTTCCCTGCTATGTGAACAGCCGTCTGACGGGTATGGGCATCCCGGTTTCCTGTGAAGTTGATATCTACGGCTGCCTGTCCGAGTTCATCGGAACCGCGGTTTCGAACGATATCGTTACCCTGCTCGACATCAACAACTCCGTTCCGAAGGATATGTACGAAGAATCCATCAAGGGCAAGTTCGACTATGAGCATACGGATACCTTCATGGGCTTCCACTGCGGCAATACCTGCTCCAAGAAGCTTACCTCCTATGAGATGAAGTATCAGATGATCATGGCCCGCGCGCTGCCCGTTGAGGTTACGAACGGAACCCTCGAAGGCGACATCGCTCCCGGCGACATCACCTTCTACCGTCTGCAGTCCACCGCTGACAACAAGCTCCGTGCCTACATCGCACAGGGCGAGGTTCTCCCGGTTGCGACGAGATCCTTCGGCGGCATCGGCGTATTCGCGATCCACGAAATGGGCAGATTCTATCGTCACTGGCTGATCGAGAAGAACTTCCCTCATCACGGCGCGGTTATGTTCGGCCACTACGGCAAGGCGATCTACGAAGTATTCAAGTACATCGGCGTATGCCCGGATGAGATCGGCTTCAATCAGCCGAAGGGTATGCTCTACAAGGGTGAGAATCCCTTCGCGTAAAGAGCGGTACCGGTATTGAATATTCAATAAGTAAGAGGCGTGACTTTATGTCACGCCTCTTTTCGATTAGCCGGAGAGTGTTTCCGGACCGAAGAATTGAAAATGCCCCTCCGGTACGGGAGGAGCATCCGATTCCGCTGTCGCGGCGGATATGCGCCTTAAACAGGCGGCTTCAGGTTCTGTCCAGGGTAGTGAGCAGATGATCCTTTACCTCGTTTTTCGGGATATCCAGAGCCACGGAGAGCTCTCCGTAGAGGAAGTCCTCCGCCTGCTTAAAATACCTGGAATCCAGGGCCGTGACCTTGAAGCCCTTCAGAAGACGCTTCTGCTTCCTCAGGTAAATGGTCTTGATCAGGGCAACGATGCATTTCGGATCACAGGTATGCATAAGATCCTTATAGGTCTGCTCAAGGGTCTTTTCGTCCGCAATGGGGATGGTCTCGATGCCGGGGATCTCGGAGATCAGTTCTTCCGCCTCTTCTTTGCCCATGGCCTTCCGGAGGGTATCGTCCTTAAGATCGATCGGGCGGTATACCGTACTGCGGTTTGAAAATACCGGCTTCAGAAGATAGTATTTGCGCGATTTGTCCACACCCTCGATATTGAGGGTCGTGATATCCTCGACCTGACAGATTCCGTTATTCCCGCAGATGATGTATTCGCCAACCTTAAACATAAGAGATCCTTCCAGTCCGCCGACGGCAGATTATGTAAACCAATAAACCGGTAAAGAACACCTGAGACCTACTTATTATAACACAAAGAAAGCAAAAACGGGCATAGTAAATTTATAGAAAAAAGTGGATTTTTATTAGTAAAAATGATGACCGGAGGGGTTGCGGCACGCCAAGTGGGGCTTGCATACGGGTTCCTAACGTGCTACACTTGTAACGTCGTATTTTTATGCATTTATGTAAACGGAGGAGAGAATTATGAAAAAGTTACTGGCCATGGTACTTACGGGCGCGATGACCCTGAGCCTGCTTGCGGGCTGCGGCGGTGCAAAAGAGGCGGCGGATGCTTCCGCCAATACCGCTTCCGACAGCGCGTCCTCATCTTCCGACAGTGCAGCTTCCGCTTCCGCGGCCATCGCGGACGGCGTGCTTACCGTCGGAACGAATGCGGAGTTTCCGCCTTTTGAGTATGTAGGTGATGACGGACAGCCTGACGGCTTCGATATCGCGCTCATCAAGGCGATCGGCGAGAAAATGGGTGTCAAGGTGGAAGTCCAGAATATGGAATTCGATTCCCTGATCGCCTCCATCGGCAATAAGATCGATGTGGCGATCGCCGGTATGACCGTTACGGATGAGCGGAAACTGAGCGTGGATTTTTCCGATTCCTATTATGACGCTCTGCAGTATGTGGTCGTTCCGAAGGGTTCCGACATCAAGACGGCGGATGACCTTAAGGGACGCAAGATCGGTGTTCAGCTCGGCACCACCGGTATGTTCATCGCGGAAGACGAGATCGAGAATTCCGATGTTTCTTCCTACAACAAGGCTGTGGACGCGGTCAATGACCTTGTGAACGGCAAGGTGGACCTTGTGATCATCGACAAGAATCCGGCTCTGGTATTCGCGGGCAAGTACCCCGATGATGTGGAAGCCCTTGACGGTTCCCAGTTCGGATTCGGCGTGGAGAATTATGCGATCGCCCTTCCGAAGGGAGATGCGGATCTTCTCGGAGCCATCAACAGCGCTCTCGGCGAACTGAAGAAGGACGGTACCTTTGACCGTCTCGTTTCGGAGTATATTGAGAATTAATTTCAGGAGAACCACAGGATCTTATGGCTGATTTTGCGGACAAATTCCAGCGGGCGTTTCTTGAGGGCGACCGCTGGAAACTCTATTTTAAAGGATTGGGGCTGACACTTGAGGTGGCGCTTTTCGCGGCGATCCTCGGTCTTGTGATCGGGACCGTGGCGGCGCTCCTTCGCCTCGGAAAGACAAATGACGGCAAAAACACCGTCGGCTCCTTTATTGCCGGAGTCTATATCGACGTGATAAGAGGAACACCCTCCGTGGTACAGCTCCTTATCATGTGGTTCATCATCATGAAGAACTCGACCAACGGCGTGCTCGTTGCCTCGCTGTCCTTCGGGATCAATTCCGGTGCCTATGTGGCGGAGATCATAAGGGCCGGGATCCTGGCCGTGGACAAGGGGCAGACCGAAGCCGGCCGTTCCCTGGGACTCAGCAAGGCCCAGACCTTTCTCTACATCGTCTTTCCCCAGGCGGTCAAGAACGTGCTCCCGCCCATCGGAAACGAATTCATCGTACTTGTCAAGGAAACCGCCATCGTCGGCTATGTTTCCCTTTCCGATCTGACACGTGTCGCCAATCAGGTGGCTTCCCGTACCTATGAGGCGTTTTTCCCTCTTGTCGGTGCCGCCGTCATCTATTTCGTGATCATCAAGCTTATGACCATCGGACTCGGAATTCTCGAAAGGAGGCTTCGCAAGAGTGATCATCATTAAAGACCTCCGCAAGGAATTCGGCGACCTGAAGGTGCTAAACGGGATCAGCTATCATATCAAAAAGGGCGACAAGATCGTGATCGTCGGACCCTCCGGTTCCGGAAAGAGCACATTTCTGCGCTGCCTTAATCTGCTTGAGACACCGACCTCCGGACGGATCTCCTTTGAAGGAGAGATCATCACGGACCCGAAGGCGGACCTTAACAGGATCCGCCGTCATATGGGCATGGTCTTCCAGAACTTCAACCTTTTCAACAATCTGAATATCCTCGACAATATCACCCTCGCTCCCGTGAAGCTTAAGATAAAGAGCCGCGAGGAGGCGGAGGAGGACGCGTTCAGGCTGCTTGAGAGGATCGGACTCAAGGACAAGGCTTCCGCCTATCCCTATTCCCTTTCCGGCGGTCAGAAGCAGAGAATCGCCATCGTGCGCTCCCTTGCAATGAATCCGAAACTGATGCTCTTTGACGAACCCACCAGCGCACTCGATCCGGAAATGGTAGGCGAGGTTCTGGAGGTAATGAGAGAGCTTGCGAACGACGGGATGACCATGGTGGTGGTGACCCATGAAATGGGATTTGCAAGAGAGGTGGGAACTAAGGTATTATTTATGGATGAGGGAGTCATCGTGGAGGAGAATACGCCGGAGGAGTTTTTCGCCCATCCGAAGTCCCCGCGGCTTCAGGATTTCCTTTCCAAAGTACTCTGATAGGAGGCGCGTATGATAACAGTCAGCCTGTGCATGATCGTAAAAAACGAGGAGAAGGTGCTTGACCGGTGTCTTTCGAGTATGGCGGACCTGATGGACGAGATCATCATCGTCGATACGGGTTCGACGGACCGCACGAAGGAGATCGCTTCGAAGTATACGGACCGGATCTATGATTTTGAATGGGTGGACGATTTTTCCGCACCGCGCAATTACGCCTTCGAGCTTTGCGGCTCCGATTATATCTATACGGCGGATGCCGATGAATACTTTGATGAGGAAAACCGCTTCAAATTCAAGGTGCTGAAAGAAGGGCTCGATCCCGAGGTTGAGATCGTGCAGATGTACTACGGGAACCAGCTGGAGAACGGCTCGGTATACAACTATGACAAGGAGCTTCGGCCGAAGCTCTTCAAGAAATACCGGGAATTCCGCTGGATCGAGCGGGTTCACGAGACCGTCCGGGAATCGCCGGTGGTCTACAACTCCGATATCGTGATCATCCATAAGCCGGAAAGGCCTCATGCCTTAAGGGACTTCAGGATCTTCAAGAAGATGACGGATGACGGGGAGGTGCTCTCCCAAAGAAGCCTTGAATTCTACGCGAAGGAGCTTTTTATCGCCGGAAGGGAAGAGGATTTTCTCGCGGCGGAAAGCTATTTCACGAAAGTGGCGGATACGGACGAAACGAAGCTTGACGACATGCGCACCGCGATCTGCGTGATCGTGAAGGCGGCGCTTATCCGCAAGGATTATCTGAAAATGTATAAATATGCGATCAAGGATGTGGTCTCCGAGCCCTGCAGCGAGATCTGCTTCCTGCTCGGGAGCTATTATGACGACATCGGGGATTACAAGGAGGCGGCCGTCTGGTATTTCAACGCCGGTTTTGAGACCCACGCCATCCTGGATATCCGTTATGAAAAGGAACTGCCCGTGAAGCGTCTTTCCGGGATCTACAAGACTCTCGGCCTTAAGGATGTGGCCGCGGAATACGACAGGATCCTTCAGGACCGGATCGCAAAGGACAGGACTTAGTATCTATGAGCTGGGAAGAGAATGTACGGAAAGTCACCCCCTATACGGCCGGGGAACAGCCCTCGGGAAAGGTGATCAAGTTAAATACGAATGAATGCCCTTACGCCCCGTCACCCGCAGTTTCGGAGCGTATGCGCTGCCTTGCGGAAATGGAGGCCGGTACGGGCGCGGGTATGCTCCGGAAATACCCGGACATGAACGCCACCGCCCTCGTAAAGGCCGTTTCGGAGGTATACGGGATTCCGGAGGACCGGATCTTTGCGGGTGTCGGCTCCGACGATGTGCTTTCCATGGCTTTTATGGCATTTTTCAATTCCGACACACCTGTCATATTCCCGGATATCACCTATTCCTTCTATGATGTCTGGTCGGAACTTCACAGGATCCCTTACAGGACCCTGCCGCTTGACGAGGACTTCCGGATCGTACCGGAGGATTATCTTTGCGATAACGGCGGTGTGATCCTGCCGAACCCGAACGCGCCCACAGGGGTTTTTGAAGACCCCTCCGTCATTGAGAAGATCATCGATTTCAACCGTGACAGGGTGGTGATCATCGACGAAGCCTATGTGGATTTCGGAGGAAAGAGCGTTCTGCCCCTTATCGACCGTTACGACAATCTGCTGGTGGTCCAGACCTTCAGCAAATCCAGAGCGCTTGCGGGGCTTCGGATCGGACTGGCCTTCGGGCAGGAAAAGCTGATCGGGTATCTGAAGGATGTGAAATTCGCCTTCAATTCCTATACGATGAACGTACCTGCCATCGAACTCGGGGCCGCGGCGGTAAGGGACACGAAATACTTCGAAGAGACGGTGCGGAAGATCATAAGGACCAGAGAGCGCACCAAGAAGGAACTCAGGGCTCTTTGCTTTTCCTTCGCGGATTCCGAGGCAAATTTCGTCTTTGCGGCCCATGAGAGGAAACCGGCGGAGGAGATCTTTAAGGAACTGAGGGCGCGTTCCATCTATGTGAGATGGTGGAACAAGCCAAGGATCAGCAATCACCTCCGGATCACCATCGGAACGGATGAGGAAATGGACACATTGTTTAAGGCATTAAAGGAGATCGTTTCATGAGTGGACTTGCACAGAGCATCGCCGGCGCATTTATGGGAAATACACTGACACAGTACATCGCGTGTCTGATCGTTTCGATGATCCCCCTCATAGAACTTCGGGGAGCGATCCCCGTAGCCTATCTTTTCAAGGCGGCCAATCCGGAATTCAATCTTCTGCTGGGCTATATCATCATAGCGGTGGGCAATATGATTCCGGTACCCCTGGTCTTCTTTTTCGCGCGAAAGGTGCTTGAATGGGGCGCGGACAAGCGCGTGATCGGGAGGTTCTTCCGCTTCTGCCTCGAGAAGGGTCATAAAGGCGGAGAAAAGCTTCAGTCAAAGGCAGGCCGCGGGCTTTTCGTGGCGCTGATGCTTTTTGTCGGGATCCCGCTTCCCGGGACCGGTGCCTGGACGGGGACGCTTGCCGCATCGATCCTCGATATGAAGTTTAAGGACAGCATCCTGGCGGTGGTATGCGGTGTCGCGCTCGCGGGGATCATTGTAGGCCTGCTCTGCACTCTGGGATTCGGGGCATGGTTTGGCATCGCGGGGTAGGACTCTATGGACGCTTACGGTGATTTCGCATATATCTATGACCGCTTTATGGAAGAGGTCCCCTATGAAAAATGGGCGGATCTTCTTGCATCCCTGATCGATTCCTACGGAGACGGAAGGCCGCATGATGAGATCAGTGTAACGGATCTCGGCTGCGGAACGGGGCGCCTTACGAGCCTTCTTAACAAAAAAGGCTTTCTGATGACGGGAGTGGATCTTTCGACGGACATGCTTTCCGTGGCAATGGAGCGAAACCGGACGGAAGGGGAGGAGATCCTCTATATCAATCAGGACATGCTGGAGCTGGAGCTCCTTGAGAGGGCGGATGTGATCCTGTCAAGCTTTGACAGCATCAATTACATCGTGACGAATGAGGAGATGATCACGGTCTTTTCACGGATCCGGGAAAACCTGAAGCCGAACGGGCTTCTGCTCTTTGATTTTAACACGGTGGCAAAATACGGCAACGAGATCGGGGACCGGACCATAGCCGAGGACCGCGGCGACTGCGCCTTTATCTGGGAGAATTTCTACGATCCGGAGACTCATATCAACGAATACGACATCACCTTCTTCGCGGAGGAGCCTTCCGTAAAGACCGGGAGCGGGGAGCCGCTTTTCAGACGCTTTACGGAGACACATATCCAGCGGGGCTATACACTTTCCGAGATGAAGGAATTTCTGGAACGGGCGGGACTCAGGTTTGTGACCGCCCTCGATTCGGACACGCGCAAAGCGCCGGATGAAAAAAGCGGAAGGATCCACCTTGTGGCAAGAGCCTGATGATGCGTTAAAAACAGAGGAAGATGCCGGAGAACGAACGGCAAAGGACGGATATATGGGCGATCGGTGGGAAAAAATGAAAACGGACGGGAGCATCCCGGATTCCTGTACGGAATGCGGAGGCAATATGAAGTATTCAGGAAGGGGCACCTATACCTGCGAAAAATGCAGGAATGTGGCCTATGACGACTTCGGGCTTGTGAGTGCTTACCTTGACGAGAAAGGGCCTGCTTCCGCGCCGGTAATAAGCCGGGCCGTGGGACTTCCCATCGCGAGGGTGCGGGAGCTCCTCGATCAGGGACGTCTCGAGGCGATCCCCGGTTCGGAGGGGATGATCGATGCCGGACCCGTGGACACAGGCGAAAAGAAGCCGAAATTTCAGGGTATTTCCATGGAAAAGGCAAACAGGGAAGACGGAAGAATCCGGTTTCAGGGCCGGAGCAGGAAATGAAATGATGAAAGATCATCTGGTCCGGGCCGTGGCGGCGGACGCGTCCGTCCGGGCCTTTGCGGTAACCGCCCGGGAACTTACGGAATTCGCGAGGGCATCTCACAATACTTCGCCGGTCATAACGGCGGCACTGGGGCGGCTGATGAGCGGTGCCCTGATGATGGGCGCCATGCTGAAGGGGGAGGCGGATACCGTGACCCTTCAGATAAGCGGCGACGGTCCCGTCAAAGGACTGACTGCCCGCGCGGACGGTGCTGGACATGTGAACGGCTATGCGCTTGAGCCGGGCGTGATCCTGCCGGCGAATGCCAGGGGAAAGCTTGATGTTTCCGGAGCCATCGGAAAAGGAGTGCTCCGCGTGATCCGGGATCTTCATCTGAAGGATCCCTATGTGGGGACCGTGGATCTGATCTCCGGAGAGATCGCAGAGGATCTTACCTGGTATTTCGCATCCTCCGAACAGATCCCTTCCTCGGTGGGACTGGGCGTCCTCATGAACCGGGACAATACGGTCCGGGCTGCGGGCGGATTCATTCTCCAGATGATGCCCTTTGTAAAGGATGAGGTGGTGGATGCCATCGAGGAAAAGCTTACAGCCTTTCCTTCGGTGACGTCGGTGCTCGATCAGGGCGCTTCCCCGGAGGATATGCTCCGGATGCTCCTCGGGGATCTCGGACTTGAGATCACGGCGAAGAATGAGGTCTCTTTTCTTTGCGGCTGTGACCGCAAAAGGGTTGAGAAGTCCCTTATCAGCCTGGGCAAAAAGGAACTGGCTTCGCTTGCAAAAGACGCTGCCGCCATCGGTGAGGACGGGAAGGAAGCGGGGATCGAACTTCGCTGCCAGGTCTGCAACAAAGCCTATCATTTCAATGAGAAGGAGCTTCGGGCTCTGCTGTGAGGTCTTATGGATTACAGTCAGTACGAACATCTTCGGTTTCATAACAACAGAGCATTCAATCTTGCTACCGGCTTTAAGGAGCGTCATTATCAGATGCACTGGCACTCCTACGGGGAGATCCTGCTCGTGGGCCCGGGTGACACGAATATCTATAAGGTGAACCAGACGGTGTATCATCTTGTGGAGGGGGATTTTGTCCTGATCTGGCCCATGGAGATGCATGAGATCATCGATGCCGACCGGGAGCATTCCCTTGTGATCCAGTTCAGCAACACCTTTACGAATTCCGTCTTTGATCTGCAGAGGATCATGCACTTTTATCACAATCTGCATGTGCTCTGTATCCATACCCATCCGGAGCTTATCCGGGAGCTTCATAAGATCGCCTATGAGATGAAGGAGATCTTCACCTCAAGACAGTTTGACCGTGAGATCAAATGCTGCATGCTCCTTATGCAGTTCATGATGAAGCTCGATGAACACCGGGATGAATTCCGGGAGGAACTGGATGTGGAGAACAGGGATTCCTATTCCGATGATACCTTCCGGAAGCTTGTGGCGGTGACGGATTATATCAAGAGCAATCTGGCGGTTGAGGATCTTTCCCAGTCGGCGATGGCCGAAAAGGCGGGGATCAGCAAGGATTATTTCTCGAGGATCTTCAAGAATGTGACCGGAATGAATTACAGCAAATGGCTGAATCTCATCCGTCTGGAAAAGGCGATCTCCCTTTTCCCCGAAAAGAATCTGTCCCTGACCGAGATCGCGATGCTTTCGGGTTTTCAGAGCATTCCGAGCTTTAACCGCGTATTCCGTGATGAAAAGGGAATGTCTCCCGGAGAGTACCGGAAACTGAGCGCCTCGGATGACAGGTGATCCGGAATCCGGAGCGTGCCCGTAAGGATCCTTCGCCCTCCCGTGACGTTTACGGGAGAGGAACGATGGTGATCACGCCGTCAAGGATATAGTGAAACAGAGGATAGGAAGTATTTTCGTTTTCGATATACCCTCCCCGCAGATCTATGGTATCGGAGGAATCGTCGGGATTTGTTCCGGTATAGTTTCCCTTGAATACAAAATCATTATAGCCGCGTTTAAACAGGTCGATGGCCTTGTTCATGGCCTGCTGCGTTCCGGCGGCCGCGACCTGAAGGTTCAGATCTTCCATTTCCACCCATCCGTTCTCAAAGCCGGCGGATACATCCGTTCCGTGAATGCGGCCGGTCAGATTTTTCTCGATATCGCGATTCACCACAACGGCATCCACCGCCGCAAGCGCATAGGGCTCCCAGCAGATCCTCGCGGTAACGAGGGAGGCGGCGGGAGCGACTTCCGACATGCTCTGATTGTAGCCCACAAAGCAGACCGGATGATCCTCACACACCTCCTCACAGGCGATGGCAGGGCCGATGGTATCGGTATGCTGGGACAGGATCACGCAGCCGTCTTCCAGAAGCTTCGTCGCGGCACTTTTTTCCTGCGGATAACTGCTCCAGGTATGGGTATAGGTGACCTCCATCGTGGCCGACGGCACTATGGAACGGACGCCCAGAAGAAAGGCGGTATAGCCGGAAATGACTTCGGAAGTCGGAAAGGCGGCAACGAAACCGACGAGTGCCTGATCCTCCGTAATGAGCCTCTCCGCGATCATTTGTTTCAGCTTCATGCCCGCGGCGATCCCGCTCACGTATCTTCCCTGATAGGCTTCCCCCTTGAAGGTGTGATAGTTTGAAGGAACCTTCTGCCCGGCCATGTCCGTATAGGAGGTCTGGCAGAACTGGATCGAGGGGTATTCCGGTGCCAGCTCCCTTACAAGGGGGCTGTAGCCGTTAAAGAAGATGATGTCGCAGCCCTCATCCGCAAGTTCCCGCAAGGGTTCTTCGATATCCTCATCCAGCACGTTGCTGCGCGAAAGGATCGTGATCTTATCTCCGTATTTTCGTTCCAGCGCGTCTTTCGCAAGGGAAAAATTATAGGTATAGGGCGTGCTCTCATCATTGTCATAGATGAATCCCACCGTGATGTTCTCTTTCCTTCCGGTAAGCTTCAGGATACGGAAGGTACAAAGGAGCGCGGCCAGTATGGCAAGACAGGTAAGCGCGGTCGTGATATATATTCGCTTCATTCTTCTTTTCCTTTCTCTTCCTGCATCTGGGCAGCCTGAATCTTCCGGTCTTCCTCCACACGGCGGGCAAGCTCCGACTGGGCTTCCTGATCGGCTTCCGCCTGCCGGATCTCTTCACGTTTCTGAGCATAGAGTTCTTCCAGATTGATCACATCCTTGTCGATCAGGCGGAAAAACGCGTCAAGCACGTCAGGATCGAACTGGGTGCCACGCCCGCGCTTCATTTCATTCATGACATAATCGGTGTCCATATGATTGCGGTAGACACGGTTGGAGGTCATGGCGTCAAAAGCGTCGGCAACGCCGATGATCCGGCCGATCAGGGGGATCTCCTCGCCCTTCAGGCCGTCAGGGTAGCCGCGCCCGTCATAGCGTTCATGATGGTAACGCGTGCCTTCCTCCACATGATCCACCAGCGTGAAATCCTTAAGGATCTCGGCACCCCGCGTAACATGGGACTTCATCTGCGCATATTCCTCGTCCGTAAGGCGCCCCACCTTGTTAAGCACATGGTCGGGCACGCCGATCTTTCCGATATCGTGGAGCTGGGCGGCCTTCCTCAGGCTGTTCAGTTCCTTCTTCCGGTTCCACCATTTATAGCAGTTCATCTCCTCGGCGATCAGTACCGAATATTCCGCCACTCTGGTGGAGTGCTGATGGGTACGGACATCCTTGGCATCGACTGCGTTCGCGATGGCCCTTACGGTCTCGTTCGCCATATTCAGCTTGATCTGCTGCTGATTCAGCTGGCGCTGCACGATGAGCCAGGTGAACCAGACAAGAATCGTGGAAAGGAGCAGCAGCATATAGAAGTGGAAATAAGGCTGCTCGTACAGCTCGCCGGTAACGTTCAGCGGAAACTTGCGCTCCTCCAGGACGCGGTCGCCCGCGCTGTCGAAGATGGCCAGATGGAAGGTATAACGGCCCGCCGGAAGATTGACGTAGATGATGTTATTCAGATTGTTCTGGGGAATGATGGTCCACTGGGTATCGTAGCCCTCAAGGAAATACCCGACATTCGGCTCCTGTATGGTATAGTTCAGGATCTCGGGACCGAGCTCCACACGGGTGACGCCCTGTCCGACCGCGACCGGCTCACCGCGGGAGACCGGCTGCGGCACACCGTCCAGCTTTACGGAGGCGAGCTGCATGCGGTAGGAGCGGACATCGCTGTTATACTTATCCACGTCGATGATATATACACCCGTGTCGCAGGGAAGGAACAGCTCCCCGCGGCCGTTGTAATAATTCCAGGAATTCGCGGTAAGGGAGGTCCCGAGGCCGCGCCTTGCGTCCAGAAGCTCCCAGGCGATCTCGCCGCCGGTCACCAGATCATCGCGCTCCACCACGTAGATTCCCGCGCTCGACATAACGAAGAGCGTATCCTCGTCCTTTACCCAGATATCGTAATTGTTGAAGTAAGGGAACTGCTCCAGAACACGGATGCTGCCGTCCGGTTCGAGATAGCACAGACTGTTGCTTGTGACGAGGAACACACCCTCGGATTTCGGATCCTTGACCGTGCGGAGAATGACATCACTGCTTAAGCCGTCGTCACGGGTCATCATTTTTTCCACCTGCCCGTCCTTCAGCACCGCCAGACCGTCGCCGTCCGTACCCACGAGGATCGTGCCGTCGCTCCGCTCGGTAATGGTCAGGATCATGGAATTGATGAGGCCGTCCTCATTACGGATGGTCTGGGTGATCTTATGATCGCGGATATAACTGATCCCGGTATCGCCTGCCGCAAGGATCGTCCCGTCCGAAAGCCCCGTCACGATCCGTGCCCGGTTTCCGAAGCTTCCGGATTCCGCGTTGTAAGTCCAGCTGTTTCCGTCCGGAGAATATTCCATCAGCCCGCTCCCGTAGGTGCAGACCCAGAGGTGGTCCGATCCGTCCACATACATACAGCGGATCCGCTTCCCGGAAAGATCTGCGGTAAGATTGTTTGAGATCTGGTTGCGGCAGTTTATATCCACAACATCAAGCCCCTGGTCCGTGCCGATATAATAATGTCCCTGCCAGAATACGATTGCATTGACCACGCGGCGCTCCATACCGATGGCGCCGTAAACATCCTTGAAAGGAGATTTGGCAAGCCTAAGGAGCCCGAGTCTCGAGGAAGTGAACCAGAGATTGCCCTGATAGTCATAGAGCATATTGTCAATGGAATTGTTGAATTCGTTTGTATTAAGGAGATGATAGCCGCTGCCGTCAATATAGGAAACTCCGCTGTCCGTGGAGATGAAGAGCGTCCCGTCATCCAGATAGTTCAGGTTGTTGATGCTGTTGACACCTTCGCAGGACAGAGTGCCCGTTTCCTTAAGACCGCCGCCGGAGACATCGAAACTGTAAATATGATTGAGAGTGGTTCCCACCATCAGGGTCCCGTTGGGCGCGAAAGCGCAGCACTTGAAGATCTCCTGCTCGTCGGGCATGGAAAGAACGTCCAGGATATTTCCGCCTTTCATAAGGAAAAGCCGTCCGTCGGAGCCGATGGCCGCCACATTCCCGGAAAGGTCGGCGGTGATGCTGTCCGCGTAGTATACCTCCTCGAGGGTATTTACGGCCTTCATGCCGTTGTTCATCACAAGGATCTGCATACTGTCGGTGGTGCCCACATAATAGTATCCGTCCGTCGCGCGGACGATGCACCGGACGGAATCGGAAGGAAGACCTTCGGACTGGTCAAGGACGTTTACGACCTTTTCCCGGATCACGATGGAAAGACCGTTGTCGTTGGTCCCGATCCAGAGACGTCCCTCTTCGTCCACATAGAGGCAGTTCACGTTCTTGACGGATTCATAATCATTCACCCAGCGGAATTCCCGTCCGTTGTAGCGGTAGAGCCCCGCATAGGTTCCGATCCAGAGAACGCCGTCGTTCGTCTGGGCAATGTCATTGGCCTCTCCGCAGGGAAGGCCGTTGTTGCTCGCATAGATGCTCTGAACATAATCGTTGTAATCGGTCGATTCCTCGGATGATCCGGTTTCGGCACGGGGGGCCGGGGAAAGGATCGAGGAAAGGCTTAAGGAAAGCGCCAGGATCACGGCCGTTGCCGCCGTATTGCCCTGAAGCTTTTTGCTTTCCTTATCCATGTTCCGGTTCCAGCGCCGGAAGAGGATGGTCAGATAGACCGCGGCCACCGTGATCACCTTGTCCGCGAATTCCAGGGCAAACTGTCCGATGACGGTGCAAAGGAAGGAAGGCCACCCTCCCGACATAAGATAATCCACGATTCCGTTGCCCCATTTGTTTCCGGTATAGCCGTGGTCGAAGATGAAATCCAGCGGAACGGAGACCGCAAGCGCCGTAAGCATCGCCCAGGAGGCGGTCTTCATAAATCCGTAGAAGCGGTCAAACCAGCGGCGCTGGGCCGCGATTCCGATGATGATACCGATCGCTATGCTTGTAAGGGAATAAGCGGCCGAGAGCCGATTGATCACGCAGTAGGCAAGATTCCCGGTGACCCCCACAAGGGCACCGCAGACAGGGCCTCCGATATAGGCACAAAGAGCCGTGCCGAAGGAATCGGCCCAAAGGGGAAGTTCAAGATGGACCGCCAGAAATTTTCCTCCCACATTCAGACACACACATAATGCGATAAACAGTACGATCTTAGGGGTTTTCCAGTTTTTCATCCGCCGATTCCTCCTGCCTTTTACACTGTGTATTATATCACGGGCACGGTGCCTTTCAAACAGAAAAACGGAAAATGGCATGCGTTGAAAAAACTGTCTTTTTCGTGATAGAATGGATGGTATGAAGAAGCGATTTATGACCACAACGGGACTTCTTATGACGTTGCTCCTTTGCGCCTGCGCGGCGAAGAAGGAAACGGCAGACTCCGCGGATCCGGCCGTGCCTTCGATCGTGGAAGAAGAGCCGGAAAAAGAAATATCCGTTCCCGAGGGGACCTGGGGGACGGCCTCCATGGGCTATGAAGCGGACGGAACGGTATATCCGGAATACCACGCGCGGTTCACGGATACAAAGATCCTTTACGGACATGAAACAAAAGCCGGATTCGAAGAGGATCATTCCGACAGCATAAGCCGCCTGGAAAGGACGGAGGAAGGAGGCTTCCGGATATGGGCACAGACTCCGGAGGGACACCGGTATACCTACCGGACATCCGGAGAGGATCCGGATGTGCTGGAGTATTACGATACCTGGGATGAGGAGGAATTCCCGGAGATGTACCGGGGCGGCGCCTCTTTATGGCGCGTCATATCCGATTGAAGAAAACGCGCCGTTGTGCTATGATAAATTATTATGAAATTTACGAAAATGCACGGCTGCGGCAATGATTACATATATATCGACTGCTTCAAGGAGTCTTTACCGGAAGATCCGGGAGCCCTGAAGGATCTGATCGTACGGCTTTCCGACCGCCATTTCGGCATCGGAGGCGACGGCGTGATCCTGATCGACAGGGGAAGGAAGGCTCCTTTTGAAATGCGTATGTATAACGCGGACGGAAGCTATTCGAAGATGTGCGGAAACGGGATCCGCTGTGTCGCAAAATATCTCTGGGACAACGGATATATCGATCCTTCGACGGTGCTTCCGGATGAGAATGCGGCAGCAGGCGGAACATATTTTGCGGAGTTCGGGATCGAAAGCGGAGGAGAGGTAAAGAAGATCCGCCTTGCACTCTCGGACGGTAAGGACGGAAAGAAGGAAGTGCGTTCCGTGACCGTGAATATGGGACCCGCGATCCTGGATCCGGAAAAGATCCCGGTAAGGATCCCCGGATTCCCCGGCCGGGTACCGGAAGCGGTAAAAGAAATCCCCGGAAACGGAAAGGCGCCGCTTGTCCTCGGCGTGCCCATTCAGGTGGGCGGACGGGAATTCAAAATGACATGTGTGTCAATGGGAAATCCGCATGCGGTGGTATTTCTCGATGAGCTTCCGGATGATGAGATGATGAAGAAATTCGGGCCTCTTTTCGAGACTCATGAATATTTTCCGGAAAAAGTCAATACGGAGTTCGTTCTGGTCAAAGACAGACACCGTGTAAGGATGCGTGTCTGGGAACGCGGAACCGGAGAGACTCTGGCCTGCGGGACCGGTACCTGCGCGGTGACGGTGGCCGCGATCCTGAACGGATACTGCGAAAGCCCCGTTACCGTCGAGGTCACGGGCGGTGAAGTGACGGATGCCTGGGACCGGGAGAAGAATGAGGTCTTTATGACGGGCCCAGCCGTGACCGTTTTTGAAGGAGAAACGCTTATCTCCCGCTGAAAGCGCATGTCCTTTTGCGAGAAGACAATAAAGACGAAAAAAACCGACTGAAAAGGAGAGACATAAATGGACTATTCGAAAAAATACAAAAAACCTTACTTTCTCCCTCCGGAGGAGTGCAACGACTGGGTGAAAAAGGACACGGTGGAAAAGCCGCCGGTCTGGTGTTCCGTGGATCTTCGGGACGGCAATCAGGCCCTGATCGAGCCCATGAGCCTCGAACAGAAGATCACCTTTTTCCGGATGCTCACGGATATCGGCTTCAAGGAGATCGAGGTGGGCTTCCCGGCGGCTTCCGATACGGAATATCAGTTCATGCGCGCCCTGATCGAGCGGAACATGATCCCGAAGGATGTGACCGTACAGGTACTTACCCAGGCAAGAGAGCATATCATCAAAAAGACCTTTGAGGCGGTAAAGGGTGCTCCGAAGGCCATCATCCATGTCTACAATTCCACCTCGGTGGCGCAGCGGGAGCAGGTCTTCAGAAAATCAAAGGAGGAAGTGAAGCAGATCGCCATCGACGGCGCGAAGCTTCTCTATGATCTTGCCAATGAGACGGAGGGAAATTTCTCCTTCGAATACAGTCCCGAGAGTTTTCCCGGCACGGAGGTGGATTACGCGCTCGAGGTCTGCAACGCGGTGCTTGATGTATGGAAGCCGACTCCGGAAAACAAAGCCATCATCAATATCCCGACGACGGTACAGATCGCGATGCCGCATATCTTCGCGGGGCAGGTGGAATTTTTCCATAAACATCTTAAGTACCGTGACGGCGTGACACTTTCCGTGCATCCCCACAATGACCGGGGCTGCGGGATCTCGGATGCCGAGATGGCCGTGCTCGCGGGCGCGGACCGGGTGGAAGGCACCCTTTTCGGAAACGGTGAGCGTACCGGAAACGTGGATATCGTCACCCTCGCGATGAACATGGTGATGCACGGAGTGGATCCCGGACTTGATTTCTCCCACTTGATGGCCATCAGAAAGACCTACGAGGAACTTACGGGAATGACGGTCTACGAGCGTCAGCCTTATGCGGGCGACCTTGTATTTACGGCATTTTCCGGTTCTCATCAGGACGCGATCTCCAAGGGGATGACCTATCGCGAGCAGGGACTTTCCGGGGATGTATGGGCGGTTCCCTATCTTCCCGTGGATCCGAAGGACATCGGGCGCGAATACGAATCGGATGTCATCCGGATCAATTCCCAGTCCGGAAAGGGCGGTGTCGCTTACATTCTCAGGCAGAATTACGGCCTGATGCTGCCGGCCGGAATGCGCGAGGAAGTCGGCTATCTGGTAAAGGGGATCTCGGATAAGCGCCATGCGGAGCTTTCCCCTGCGGATATCTACGAGATCTTCGAAAAGAATTACATAAGGAACCGGACGAAGTTCGACGTGACGGCTTCCCATTATACGCAGGAAGAGGACGAGAACATCTTCACCCGTGTGACGATTCGCCACTTCGATACGGAAAAGAAGCTTTCCGGCGAAGGAAACGGACGCCTGGATGCTGTGAGCAACGCGTTCAAGGATTACTTCGGCATCGACTATACCCTGAAGGTCTATGAGGAGCATGCGGTATCCGTCGGCTCCGCTTCCAAGGCCGCGTCCTATGTGGGGATCGAAAAGGACGGAAAGATGTACTGGGGCGTCGGGATCAATCAGGATATCATCAAGTCTTCCGTGGCGGCACTTGTTTCCGCCGTTAACAAGATACTTTAATCACTATGAAAGGAAGGGACGAAGAATGGAGAAGAAAACAAAAGGCCTGATCGGCGAATTCAAGGAGTTCATTTCCAAAGGGAGCGTGCTCGACATGGCAGTAGGCGTGATTATCGGCGGCGCATTTACCGCGATCATCACATCGCTTGTGGATGATATCTTTATGCCGCTAATTTCCCTGATCACGGGAGGAATCGATTTCACGACACTCTGCGTGACCTTCGGATCGGGCGAGAACGCCGCGACGCTGAACTACGGTGCGTTCATTGCGGCGATCATCAATTTCCTCCTTATCGCGCTGGTTCTTTTCCTCGTGATCAAGGGGATCAACAAATTCCGGAAGGAAAAGCCCGCGGATCCGACGACGAAGACCTGCCCGCACTGCCAGAGCGAGATCCCGATCAAGGCGACCCGCTGTCCGCACTGCACTTCGGAGCTTGATAAGTAACGACTGTTATTGATTAGAAAGCCGCTGATTCGGGGCTTTTGAGGAAACCGGGATGATGGGTGTCTCGATCTACAGAGTATCATATGCGATCATCGCGATACTGATCAGTGTATCGACGATTCTCTTCGCTATGACCGAAGACGTCCGCAAGAAAAGACAGAACCGGCTTTTCAAGCTTCTGGTGATCGAGGTCCTCATAAGCTCCGTGATGCAGCTTATCATCACGATCACTCATCCGGCCGCGCCCTGGTCCGTTCCGGCAAGGGTTCTGGATGAGGGCGCGCGTTATATCTATTTCATGGTTCATTCGGCCCTGGGGCCCATGACCTATGTCTATCTTTTCCTGGTGAGCGGTACCATGTATACCCGCTCCGTCAGGAAGCATCTGCTCTCCATGATCCCCGCGGCGGTCATAGCCGTGATGGTCATCCTGAATCCCCTGTTTCACTGGGTCTATTATCTGGACGATCAGTACGGATTTCACCGCAACTGGGGAGAATACCTGCTCTATCTGGTATCCGCTTATTACATCATCATGTCGGTCATCGTGCTCTGGACCTCCTGGCGTGTCATCAACCGGCGCCGCAGATGGTCTTTGCTTTTCTGCGTCCTGCTTACGATCTGCGGTGTCCTGATCCAGCTCTTCTATTCCGAACTCCGGGTGGAGCTGATGTTCGAGGCGGTGGGATTCGTCGGAATCCTCATTACCGTGGAGCGGGAGGACGACCGGATCGACCGGATCGCCGGCGTTTACAACCGGAGCGCGCTTCTCCTCGATATGAAATATTACAACGATCTGCATAAGGAATTCAGCGCCATCGGTATCAGACTTCTTAATGTGGACCTGATGCAGCGCGTTCTCGGAAATCCGGGAAGCGACGAGATCATCCGGATGGTGGCGGATTATCTTAAGAAGGGACAGGACCAGAACGATCCCGTGCTACGGAGGGATGTATACCGGGCCGAGAAGAATTCCTTTATGATCCTCTGCGTCAACGACCGGGAGGAAGCGGTCCTCGAACTGGCAAAGAAGATCCATGACCGTCTCCAGAAGATCTGGAAGTACGGGGAATCGGAAGTGAAGCTGGACGCGGTGGTCCTTTGCGAGAATTCACGTGGCGAGTTCTCAACGGCCGAGGATATGATCCTGCTCATCGACGGAGAGATGAAGGTGAGCGACCGGAAGGGATTGCTTACCGGAACGGATCTTTTCTTCCTGAAAAGGAATGTGGCGATCGAGGACGCTGTCCTAAGGGGCGTCGCGGAAAACCGCTATGAGGTATATTATCAGCCGATCTATGACCGGGAGAGCAAAGCGGTGGTGGCGGCCCAGAGCAGGATGAAGCTCCGGGATCCGAAACTCGGGCTTCTCCCGCAGGAGGAATACAGCCCCTTTGTCATCAAAAACCATCTGGAGGACGATCTGGCCCTGCAGACGGCGGATGATGTCTGTACCTTTATCAGCAGCGGAATCCCCGTGGAACTGGGTGTAGGCGTGATCGGATTCCGGATCCTGGCGATCCAGTGCCTGAGAGAAGCGTTTATAGAACAGCTCTATGACATCTGCAGCCGGCATGATGTTCCCCCCGGGAGGATCAACCTTCAGATCCACGGCTTCGCGGAGGTGCCGGACCGTGAGGAACTCGCGGATTCCGTCCGGAGGCTTCATGAGTACGGCTTCCGTCTTTCCATGGACCGCTTCGGAACGGAGGATTCGAACCTGCGGGCGCTTATGACCTTTGATGTGGATGTGGTCTGCATCGACATCAGCGCTTTCGCGGAAGTCCATCAGGATCCGGTCAGCCTTCAGATCCTGAGAAACAGCAGCGTGGATATGGTGAACG
This sequence comes from Lachnospiraceae bacterium, assembly GCA_024692955.1. Lineage (GTDB taxonomy): Bacteria > Bacillota > Clostridia > Lachnospirales > Lachnospiraceae > JAILLW01. The sequence goes on from JAILLW010000065.1 coordinate 30,434, forward strand.
GGCTTTCAAAGAAGGTGCTGATCAACGGGATCGTGAACGAGCATCAGGCGGAATTCTTTTCCGAGAGCAAGGCCGGATACCTGCAGGGTGACTACTTCTCGGAGCCCGTATCCCAGAATGAATTCATCGCCGTTCTGAAAGGAACCCAGACAGCCTGGAGAGAAGAACAGAGGGCAAGGGCCAGAAGCGAGGCAAAGAGCTCCTTCCTCGCGAATATGTCCCACGAGATCCGCACCCCGATCAACGCGATCCTCGGAATGAACGAGATGATCCTGAGAAGCAGTACGGACAGGGAAGTCCTTTCCTATGCGGGGGATATCGAACGGGCGGGAAGAAATCTCCTTTCGCTTATCAACAATGTGCTCGATTTTTCCAAGATCGAAGCGGGCAGCATGGAGCTTGCGGATATCAATTACGAGCTGAGCGGCCTGATCAATGATGTGGTCCATCTTTTCCGGGAGCCTTTCCGGGAGAAAGGGCTCGCCTTCCGGATCGAGGTGGATGAGAATCTGCCGGACAAACTGAAGGGCGATGAGGTACGTATCCGTCAGGCCGTCACGAATATCCTCAATAATGCGCTGAAATATACGGATACCGGAAGCGTGACACTGCTTGTGGGAAGGAATTCCTATAAAGACGGAGTGCTTACCCTCGACATCCGGGTAAAGGATACGGGACGCGGCATAAAGGAAGAGGATCTCGGAAAACTCTTCGAGAACTTCCAGCGTCTCGATCCGGAAAAGAACAGCAATATCGAAGGAAGCGGACTGGGACTTGCGATCACGGCGGGAATTCTCCAGATGATGGGCGGAAAGATCAGCGTCGAGAGCGAATACGGGAAGGGTTCCACCTTCCGTCTCCTTTTCCCGCAGAGAGTGACCGGGCCCGGGAAGGTGGGCAATCTGGATGAGAGATACCGCCTTGCCGAATCAAACCGTGTCAGCTATCAGGAATCCTTTATCGCGAAAGACGCGAAGATCCTGGCGGTGGATGATACGCCGATGAACCTGAAGGTCATAAAGGGGCTGCTCAGGAAGACGCTAATCCGCGTGGAAGAAGCGGAAAGCGGCCCGGCCTGCCTGGAAAAGGCAAAAGAAAACGATTATGATCTCATTCTCCTTGATTACAAGATGCCGGAAATGGACGGGATCGAGACTCTGCACAGACTCCGTACGATTGACGGCTATGAGAAGAAACCCGTGATCGCCCTTACGGCCAATGCGCTGTCGGGATCCAGGGAAAGCTTCCTTTCCGAGGGCTTTGACGACTATCTTGCGAAGCCGGTGGAGGGCGAAAAACTCGAGGAAGTGATCCGGACGCATCTCCCGGAGGAGAAGATCATTCTCCGCAGACGGAAAGGAGGGGAGTGACATGCACGGAGTGGGCTTTTTTAACAGGACCGCATTCTACATCGGTACGCTGCTTATTTCCCTTTTCTGCCTGATCTATGAACTGATCCGGGGACATATCGGAAAGACCCGCTACCGGATCTTCCTTATCGGGCTCGTGAGTCTGATCGCTGCGGCGCTCTGCAGGATGGTGGAGGTGTATTTCGCGGGTACTTCGTTTCGCACACCCGCCTCCAGACTGCTGTTTTCCGGGGCCGTATTCCTGTTCTATATCATCCACAATTTCCTCGGGATGCTGACGTTCTTCTATGCCCTGTTCGCGACGCAGAATTTCCGGCGGGTGCCTTATTCCGCACTCTATGCCGCTCTGGGGCCATTCGCGGTGTCCGAGCTGGTGCTCCTCACGAACCCGGTCACGGGGTTTGCCTACCGCATCGAGGAAGGGGGACGGTTCATCAGGAACTGGGGCGTCTTTCTGACATATTCCTGCGGGATCCTCTATGTGACGATGGCAATGTTTCTTTTCCTCCGGAAGTGGAGCGGGCTGACAAGAAGAAAAAAGGTGATCCTGATTTATGCCCTGACGATCCCGCTCATTTGTATCCTGATTCAGGCATTTTATCCGCAGATCCGTCTGGAACTCATGGGAGAGGCCATAGCCTTTATCGGCGTCATGCTGGCGGTGGAATATGACGAGGATCTTGCGGATACGTCCACGGGACTTGCAAACCGCGACTCCTTCATCCGTGATGTGACGGGACTGTTCGGACAGAACCGCCCCTTCGGGATCATCTGCGTGAGGGCCGTCAATCTGGAGACCACCTGCAGGATCGCCCATATCGCTCCGGATGAGGTTGCGGAGGATGCGGCAAACTATCTCAAGCAGCTGCATCCGGGATATCTTCTCTATCATATCAGACAGGACTCCTTTGTTCTCCTGATGCTCCGGAAAACGGACGAATACAAACTGAACATCCTTCTGCAGGTGCAGAAGCATTTCGGAAACGGCTTTGTCTATGAGGGGAAGATGCTGCCCGTAAGGAGCCTGATCCTCACGGCGGAGTATCCCGGGAAACTCGACGGGATCGAGAGCGTCCTTATCATGTGCGAGGGCAATCTGATGCTGAAGGCGAGGACCGGAGGCTTCGTTACGGAAAAGGAACTTGACAGGATCTTTGACCGGGCTTCCATCGACAAGGCGATCCATATGGGGATCAAGGAACACAAATTCCTTGTGAGATATCAGCCGGTGTTCACGCCGGACGGAGAAGTGGCCGGTGCCGCCGAGGCGCTGATCCGGCATGCGGATCCGGATTTTCAGGACTTCCTTCCGGAGGACATCGTCCGGATGTCGGAATATAACGGAACCATTATGGGGCTCGGAGACTATGTTCTGAATGAGGTCTGCGCCTTCCTTGAAAGCGGAGTGCCGGCGCAGTGCGGCATTCTGAAGATCAGTGTAAACCTCTCCGCGATCCAGTGCATCAGTCCGGACTTTGTCCGCAGAGTGGAGGAGATCGTGGGCGCCTATCCCCATGTACATCCCTCCATGATCTGCTTTGAGATCGCGGAAGCGGATTCCGTGCATGATTTCCGGCTCCTTTCCTCCGTGACCGATGAACTGCGGAGCAAGGGCTATACCTTTACGATGGAAAGCTACGGAAGCGGGTATTCGAATATGTATTCCGTATTTATGATGAATTTCGAAACGGTGAAGATGGACCGCTCACTCCTCTGGGAGGCGGAAAAGAGCGAGGCGGGACGAACCCTGCTCGAAAACAGCATCAAGATGATCCATGAGATGAAACGTCTCGTGACCATCACCGGGATCGAAAACGAGGCCCAGTGGAAACTTGCGGGGGATCTGGCCGCGGACAATCTTCAGGGCTTCTATTTCTCAAAGCCCCTGACCGGGGAACAGCTATCCGAGATGTATGCGATGTGATGCCGGCCGCGCTGTGACAGGGGAGAGGACGGCAGTCCGGAGGGAATAAGATGTTTTATGTGATCGGAGAAACGCTTCTTGCGGTATCCAGGGAGGAACTGAAAAAAACGGATCGCCAGTATGTGGCGGTGATCACCTATGAGGAGTGGAAAGAGAGCCGTGACAGCTTTGAGATGGGGATCGATATGGATCAGAACATCTCCGAGATCTATACGACCAAGGCGGAAGTGAACTATGACTCCCTGACGGGATCCTTTTCCATTCCGAACCGGAAGGATTTTTCCGATGAGGACTTCAAATTCGCCTTTGCCCTCGATGAAAAGGGGATCGTTTTCATCGATGACAGCAAAATGGCGGAGAAGATCATCGAAAACATCCGGAATACGAAAAAGTGGAAGCTTCCGAGCCTGGAGCGCTTCCTCTATGATTTCCTTGACCAGATCGTGATCGACGATCTGAGACTCATGGAAAAATACGAACGGGAGCTGGACTCGATCGAAAAGATGATCATGGAGGGGGAGGAGAACTTCCCTTCGAGCCGCCTGAACGAGATCCGGAACGACATCCGGGATCTCCGGATCCATTATGAACAGCTTATGGACCTCGGACAGGAACTGGAGGAAAACGAGAACAGCTTCTTCAGGCAGGAAAACCTGAGATATTTCAGATCTTTCTTAAACCGCATGGCAAGACTGCATGACACCTCAACTTCCCTGAGGGACTATACCATGCAGCTGCGGGATCTTTATAAAGCACATCTGGACATCAAACAGAACCGCATCATGACGGTGCTTACTGTGGTAACCACGATCTTCATGCCGCTGACCCTGATCGTCGGATGGTACGGAATGAACTTCCGGTTCATGCCGGAACTGGAATGGCGGTGGGGCTATCCGGCGGTCATCGGGGTATCCGTGCTGGTGGCGGCGGGGAGTCTTTTCTTCTTCAAAAAGAAAAAGTGGCTGTAACAGGCTGCGGCACGGGATGAACGGGGGTTGGATCAATGGCCCGAAGATCCGCAAGGGATTACAAAAAACCTTTTTATATCTGTTCCTTCGGTGCGGATGAGATCCTTTTCAACGCGGCCCGGGGAACCGGGATCGTTATGGACCGGTATGACGGAAGCCTTCCGCTTTCTCTGGACAGTCTGGAGATACGGCGGGTATGCGGCCTTAAGGAATACCGGGCGGAGTTTCCGTCCGCCTTTTTTACGGAACGCTCCGGAACCGGAAGGGCCCGGGAGGAAGACCCGGCCGGGGGCTTTTACCGGAAGACCTTCTGCAACGCGGTGATCAATGTGGACTTTTCCTCCGACCGGGATTTTACGGATGTGGAAAGAATCCTGGAGGACTATGATCACATGTATCCCGAAGACGCATCGGAAGGAAAAGAGGAACCTTCCTTCGATCCGCCTCTTCCCGACGAAAGATTCGGGAGGGTATACCGGGAGCTTCTTCAAACCTTCCGCAGGAACCGGATGTACCGCAGGGACGCGGAGGGCCGCAAAAAAGAAAAGACGGAGCAGACCCCGGGACTTATCCTTGACCGGGACGGGCTGATCCTTGAAAAAGTAAGCGTTTCCGCGGAAGGTACCGTGATCGGGGTATCCGTAAGGATAAAGAACGGCGGCGCTTCGGAACGTGAAACGCCGGTAAGGCTCCTTATATGCAGGAAGGAGCCGGATGATACGCAAAGACTTCTCGGGATCCTGGAATCCTCTTTCACGATCGGGAGCAGAAAGTCCAGGACGCTTCCGCTTGAATTCGATATCCGTGACCTTACGGAGAAAGATGAATCCGAAAAAGAGTACCGGCTGAGAGCCGGAGATTATATGCTCTATGCGGGAAAGGAAAAGACCTTTGCCCCGGTGGCGGTCTTAAGGCTTGAAAAGGAGATCCGGCAGCCCGGCTTCCACAGGGCGCCCGGATGGCTGGATGAAACGGAGTGGGAGACAAAGGAGGACTCTTTCCCGGCAGAAGATAGCACTTCCGGCATCCCGGTGATCCCGGTAAGCTCCCTGATGCGGGAGACCTATAAAGCCTGCGGAAGGATCTATGACGGAATCCTGGAATATTATTGCGACATCGCCGTAAACCGCTGCAATTCGAAGAAGCTTCTTACGGAAGGGCAGTACCTGCGCCTGATGGGCGAAGGAACGTCCCTTAAGTTCAGGATGCGCTATGTGCTGTATGAAGAGGGCTTTGATGCACTCTGCAGGGACGGGGTCCTCAGGCATTTTGTTCCCTATAAGCGGTCCGCCGGCAAGTCCAAATCCGGAAGCTGCCTGTTTATCTGGGACAGGCTTTATGATCATATGGTCAGGGAATGGACCTGGATGGGCTTTGACCTTCATAAGACGGCGGGGCTCGATCCCACCTCGGTAAAGGCTTATGAAGCGCTGACCTTAAGCAGTATCGAAAATGAGTTTTCCCTGGATCCCGAAAGCATCCTCCTTCTTGATTCGCCAAAGGGCGCGGCCGTAAAGGGGAACCGCAGGATCGTCTGCAAAAAGGGGGGACCGGAAGGCGGGAATGAGAAAAAGGCAGGTCTGGAGATCAGGACTCTTGCGGAATGTGCCTCCTGCAAAAACGAAGCCTGCAGGGAGGCTGCCCTTTCCTACCGGAATGCCATATGGGACGGGCAGGCACTGCTGGATGAAAGCGTATTCGAACGGATCTTTGCGGGATCTGAAGGAGCGGAACCCCACGGGATGGTGCTCCTCAGAAATCATTTTTTTAAGGCCTGCGCCTTTCATACCCGGATCCCGGAATACTACAAAGAGCAGGGGATACGGACTGTTTACGACAAGTTCGGAAAGCGGCACAAAGCGGAAAAGATCCGTCTGATCATCACCACGGATTCCCTGAAATTCCTGAAATTCGCCCCGGCCCTTTTTCCTTCCGAAACGGAAGAGAAATCGGAGGAAGCGGCCTTTATCCGCTGGAAAAAACATATTTCGGACATGCCCTTCGGAGTCGTCAAAAAGGATGAGGAGTCCAAAGACAGGTACAATGTGGGCTATCAGATCCTGAATACCCTTCCTTTGGGGAGGGATGAAATGGAACGGCTTTTTTCTTCGGAGAAGGAGTATATCGAAGAACTCTGGAGGAACGATGAGTTCTTTGTGCGGAAGATCCCGAAGCAGACGGCCATGGGCAGATTCATGATCATGATGTACGAACGTTTTCCCCGTGAGTTTGTGCTGACGGATCAGTATATCGGCTACAAACGCCGTATGATCAACGACATCAAAAAAAGGATCCGGCGGGGACGGCTGAAACTCGACGGGGATATGTATACCCTCTGCAGCATGCCCTATGAGATGCTCGCGTATTCCGGCCTCGGGGTCGATGAGAGGCAGGCGGAAGATGCCATCAGACCTCTCCTTGGCCCGGATGAGGCATACATCGGGGGAATGCGCGACGGGGAGAGGATCACGCTCTGCCGCTATCCGCATATGTCTTCCGGCTCCGTCTGCGTATTAAAGCAGAAGTCCGCACCGGAATTTGAAAAATGGTTCCGTCTGCGGAATCCGAAGGGCGGGAGCAATATCGTCCTCGTATCTCCCTGGGAGAGCAATATCATGGTGAAACTCGGCGGGGCGGATTTCGATTCCGACACGGCGCTTTTTATCAAAGACCCGGTCTTCAGGGAGGCGGCGGAAAGCCTCCTCGATCCGGAAGGGATCCTGGCTCCTCTTTGCGGGAAATACGCTCCGGAGGCGGACGGACTCCCGGTGGCCCAGGCGGGGGAGATCCTGAAAGCACAGGTACCGGCGAAGGCAGGCGGAAAAACCTCCGGAAATCAGCCGCAGGACATGCTGACGGGATATCCGCTTTCCGCGCTCGACCATAAACTTGCCCGCTCACAGATGAATATCGGGAGCATCTCGAACAATATCCAGCTTTTTAACTGCTATCTCTGGGAGGCGCTTTTTCGCATAAAGGAGGGCCGGACAGAGGATGAACGGACGGAAGACGGATATGCGCAGGCGGTCTATGAATGCATCCTCAAGCTGGCGGTTTTGAACGAACTTGAGATCGACCGGGCCAAACACAGCAACGATCTTGCGACGAACACCGAGATGCAGGAGATCATGAATACCCGGTACAAAGGGATCCCCGTCATCGAATCCCTGAAAAAGAAGCGAAGATCCGGTACCGCGCGTCAGGATGAGGCGGAATACAGGGAAATGAAGATCCTTTATCAGCCCGCTTTCCTTTATGAGATCAAGCGGGACCGCGGAAATATGAACATCGCGTTAAGGGGCGGGAGCCGGGAGAAAAGATACTGGTACTGCCCGGCGGACCAGCTTGCGTTCCTCGTCTCGAAACTCCGGAAGCCGAGAGAGATCGTAGTGAAAAAAGAGATCGTCTTCCGGCCCGAGGCACTTAAGACCCCCGGCATGAAAGCGGATTCCGGTCAGGTAAAGAGGATCGAAAGCCTGCTTAAGGAGACCCTTCTTGCGCTGGACCGGCTGGACAGGAGAGGCCATACGACGGATGATGAGATGGAAAAGAGGGAAAGGATCCAGACGGATCTTTCGGAGGGCCTTTCGGCGATGCGGAACATCCGTGAAAAGACCATGCTTTACGTGCTCCGGGATACGATGTGCGTGAAAAAGGGGGCGGAAGGGGAAGCCGGATGCCGGGATCCCTTCCTTTACCGGAACCGGTACCGGATTCTGGGGCTTCTGCTTATGGCATCCGACCGGCTCGACCGGAGGAAAAAGGAGAAAGATCCGGAGAAAAACGTGATCCTGCGCTGTCTTGATCTGGTGGAGATCATTGATATGTAAACGGAAAAACTGAATGTAAAACGTGCGAAAGGCCGTCTTCGGACGGTCTTTTTGCATGCTCTTTCCGCATGCTCATTCCGCCGCGGCCCGAAAAACAGAAAACAGAGTGATTAATAACGCGTAAGTGGGAAAAAACGGAACGGACATTCCGGAAATTCCTTATTTTACGCGGCTTTTACCGCAAATTCAAAATTGCATATGGAAACGGTATAACTATATCCCGGCCGCCGACAACTGAATACGGTACACCGGAAAATGCTTTCGAAACGAAAGGAGAAGCAAAAATGGCAAACATCATTCTGGAATCTGCAAGAGGGATTCAGCCCGTGGCGATCGAAGACGAACTGTTACGGAGCAGAATGGTCTTCCTTGACGGGGAGGTCACGGGGGAAAGCTGCGCGCAGATCATCCGGCAGCTCATGTATCTCGAAAAGGAGGACAGTACATCCGGGATCACCTTCTGCATCAACAGCCCGGGCGGCTCGGTGCAGGACGGACTCGCGCTTTACGATGTCCTGATGCTCCTTAAGTCGCCGGTAAGGACCGTCTGCACAGGCACCTGTGCGAGTATGGGGGCGATCCTTTTTCTTGCGGGGACGAAAAGGGAGATGATGACACACGGAAAGATCATGATCCACGACCCGGCTTTCGGAGGAAGGCACGATATGGGAGGAAAGAAGCCCCACGAGATCCAGACGGAACTGGATGATCTGAACCGCTGCAGAGAGGCACTCGCGATGATCATCGCGAAAAGGACGGGGAAGACCCTTGAAGAGATCTATGAAGTGACCGCGGAAGATACCTATTATACCGCGGAAGAAGCGGTGGATTTCGGACTTGCCACCGGGATCGTCCGGAAGAAGGGGTACTTTGCATAAAGAAAGGAGGGGATGCCCATGACAATAAAAGAGATACGGGAACTTTCTGAGAAAGGCTGTTTCGATGATCCGGCCGAAGCGGGACGGATCGCGGAAGGCTTTTTTGACATCCGGGTCTCAAAGATCACGGGAGCGGTCGAAGGGGAGCTCGGAACGCTGCTGGATGCGCTTCCTGCTGCCTACGACCTTGCCCCGGATGTTCTCGAAAGCCTCACATACGGGGAAATGATCTGCCTGATCGCGAATACCGAACGTTCGGATGCTGTCTGTACATTACCGCTTAAGCCTGCGGAATTCAGACGCTTCCAGATCGTTTTTCTCCGCCGCATCCTGCTGGAGGCAGGAGAAAACGACCCCGAGGTGAAAAGGTTCCTGAGCCTGGGGTTCGGCGCGCTTTTCCGCTTCTTCTGGGAAAGGAGAAAAGATCCGAAGACAGGAAGCCTCTTTGCGGAGATTTCTTCAAAGTGCTCCCGGCACTTTCCGGATCTTTCGGACAGGATCACACAGGGCAGGATCAGTATCAGAGAACTGCTCACGGAGATCGGAAGGGTCGAAAGCCGGTCCTGGAGGCCGTGGAAGGACCTCGGGGAGTACGGAAGGACCGGGGAGGAGATGACGGATCTTGAGACGAAGCTGCTCGTTGACGCTTTCTGTCTCGGATTCTTTGACAGGATGGATCTTCCCGGCCTCCTTTCGAGGCTCAGGGAAGAGGAATACGATCATCCGTATGCGGATGAATTCGATGCGGAAGAAGACAATACGGAAGGAGAAAAGAGAATATGAGAAATGAATACAGAGTACTTGCCGAGGGCGTGATGGTTTCCAACGACACAAGAAAGACCGGACTTAACAACAACGATCTCATCATCGGTTCCGCCGGGGCCGGAAAGACCGGGGGATATGTGATCCCGAACATCCAGAACATCGAGGGGAGCCTTGTGGTATCCGATACGAAGGGGCAGCTCTGCCGGAGATTTTCGGCGGAACTTGAGAAAAAGGGATATGAGGTGAAGGTTCTCGATCTTGTGAATCCGGAAAAATCCTGCCGGTATAACCCTCTTTCCCATATCCGCAGGTACAGGGACGGAAGCTTCCGCGAGCAGGATGTACTGACCCTCGCACAGTCTCTTGTGCAGAGCACGGCGGATGACAGGGAGCCCATCTGGCACCTTTCCGCAAGGGCGTACATCGCCTTTCTGATCTGCTACTGCCTTGAGGATATGCCGGAGCCTGAGCAGAACTTAAGGACTGTCTGTGAGCTGAACCATGCTTTTTCGAGACCGAACGGGGAGGTGGCCTTCCTGAACTGGATCATAGACCATCCGGACAGCTTCGCCGCGAAGAAATTCTACGAGATCAAGGCCAATCAGAAGGCGGACAAGATGTGGTCCAGCATCCTTGGATTTGCCAATGTGGCCCTTGAACCCTTTGAATTCAGGGAAGCGGAATATATCTTCGCCTCCGGGAAGGGCCTGGATCTTCGGGATCTCGGAAGAAAGAGGATGGTGCTTTTCCTGAATGTCTCCGATACGGACAGGACCTTTGATCCGATGGTGAACATCTTCTATACCCAGGCGCTGCAGTGCCTCTGCTCGGAAGCGGATAAGGAAGAGGACGGAAGACTTAAGGTGCCGGTCAGGATCATCATGGACGATTTCGCCACCTCCGCCAGGATCGAGAATTTCGACAAGATCATCTCCGTGATCCGCTCAAGGGACATCTCCGTCAGCCTTATCCTGCAGAGCATGACCCAGTTAAAGAGCATGTACGGCGACGCGGCGGCCACGATCATAGACAACTGCGATCATTTGCTCTATCTCGGGAGCCAGAATATGGAGACCGCGGAGTTCATCGGAACCCGCGCGCTGAAGACTCCGGAGAATATCCTCTGCATGCCCGGGGATTCCGCCTATCTTCTCGAAAAGGGAAAGAAGGCCGTTATGGTAAGGAAGATCAGACCCTACAGCACGCTGAAGGATCGGGACTGCGCCTTCGAATGAGAAGAAAGCGGCTTTGGAAGAGAGAGGAAAAGAGCCGGTCATTTAAGACCGGCTCTTTTTTCGCATTTTCGGGATCCGGGAGATCCCGGACGGGAATGACCGGACCGGTCAACCCATCGTAACGACCACGTTATATTCCGTCTGGCCCTTGACATAAGGGATCACGTTGCCGGAGATCTCTTTGCCGTTCACGGTCATGGAGGCAACTCCCTTTTCCACATCCTTCGGGTTCTTCACTTCGATATGATAGATGCCCTCACGGAAGGCTCTCGTGATCTTAAAGTCGCCGAAGCCCTTCGGTACGCAGGGATCGACGGAAAGACCCTGATGGGTCGGATAGACACCGAGGATGTACTGGGAGATGTTGACGAAGGTCCATGCCGCGGTTCCGGTGAGCCAGGAGTTTTTCGCCTCGCCGTGGAATTTCGCGTCACGGCCGGCTACCATCTGTGCATAGCAGTAAGGCTCGGTGCGGTGGATCTCGGAGAATTCCTCGCAGTAGGCGGGACAGGTCTTCTTATAGATTTCGAAGGCGCGGTCGCCGCGGCCCACTACCGTCTCCGCGATGGATACCCAGGGGTTGTTGTGGCAGAAGATCCCGGCGTTTTCCTTGTACCCGGGCGGGTAGGAAGAGATCTCGCCGAGTTCGAGATGATACTTCGTATACGCGGGCTGGAGGATCATGATACCGTAATCGGTATCGAGCCGTTCCTTAACGGAATCCAGCGCCTTTACCGCGTGCCCTTCCTTTACGCCGACGCCGGCAAGCACACAGAAGCCCTGGGGCTCGATGAAGATCTGACCTTCCTCGCACTCCTTCGATCCGACCTTGTTGCCGTAATGATCATAGGCGCGGACGAACCATTCGCCGTCCCAGCCGGTGTCAAGGAGCACATCATAGATTATGGCGACTTCCTTCCGGGCGCGTTCTGCTTCCGCCTTGTCGCCTCTTAATTCGCAGAGCTGGGCATATTCCTCACCGTACTTCACGAACATGCCGCCGATGAAGACGGATTCCGCGTTGGGGCCCTCCGAAGGGCCGAAGGTCTGGAAGGACTCACCGGGATGCTCGGAGAAGCAGTTGAGGTTCAGACAGTCATTCCAGTCCGCCCGTCCGATGAGAGGCAGACGATGGGGACCCTTGTGGTTCACGATGTAATCGAAGGATCTCTTAAGATGCTCCATAAGGGGCTGCGCCGTGGATTCGTCATTATCGAAAGGAACCATCTCGTCCAGGATCGACATATCGCCCGACTCACGGATGTAGGCACTGGTTCCGGCGATCAGCCACAGGGGATCGTCATTGAAACCGGAACCGATGTCCGCGTTTCCGCGCTTGGTGAGAGGCTGGTACTGGTGATAGGCCGAACCGTCCTCGAACTGGGTGGACGCGATATCGATGATACGCTCCCTTGCGCGCTCGGGGATAAGATGCACGAAGCCGAGGAGATCCTGGCAGGAATCCCGGAAGCCCATTCCGCGGCCGATGCCGGACTCATAATAGGAGGCGGAACGGCTCATATTGAAGGTGACCATGCACTGGTACTGGTTCCAGATGTTGACCATGCGGTTGACCTTGTCATTGGAGGATTCCACCGTATATTTCGAAAGAAGCTTTTTCCAGTAATCCTTTAATTCCGCGAAAGCCTTTTCAACATCCTCATCCGTCCGGTATTTTGCAAGCAGTTTTTTCGCCGGATCCTTTTTGATGATGCCGGGTGCTTCCCATTTATCGTCCACGGGATTCTCCAGGTAGCCGAGAACGAAGACGAAGGACTTTGCTTCGCCGGGAGCGAGGGATACGTTGATCTGATGGGATGCGATGGGGAACCAGCCGGAAGCGACGGAATTCGTGCAGGCGCCGTTCTTTACCGCTTCCGGGTTGTCCGCCCCGTTGTAGAAGCCGAGGAATTTTTCGCGGGAGGTATCGAAACCGGCCACCTCGGTATTTACGGAGTAAACCGCGTAATGATTTCTCCGCTCGCGGTATTCCGTCTTGTGATAGATCTCGGAGCCGATGATCTCGACTTCGCCGGTGGAAAGATTGCGCTGGAAATTCCGGGAATCGTCATCCGCGTTCCAGAGGCACCATTCCACATAGGAATAAAGCTGAATATCCTTCGGAGCGCTTCCTTCGTTGGTGAGGGTGACCTTCGAGATCTCGCAGGTGTCGTTCATGGGAACGAAGGTAAGTACGTCCGCTTTGATATCGCCCTTTCGGGAAGCCCATTTCGAATAGCCGATGCCGTGGCGGCACTCGTAGGAATCGAGCTCCGTCTTCATGGGCTGCCAGCCGGGATTCCAGATCGTATCTCCGTCTTTAATATAGAAGTATTTCCCGTTGGTATCGTAGGGAACATCATTGTAGCGGTAACGCGTCATACGAAGAAGCTTCGCGTCCTTGTAGAACGTGTATCCGCCGCAGGTGTTTGAGATCAGGGTAAAGAAGTCTTTGCATCCGAGGTAGTTGATCCAGGGAAGCGGGGTTCTGGGTGTCGTGATGACGTATTCCATTGCGGCGTCATCGAAATGGCCGAATTTCATAGATTCTCTCCTTTTGTTCGATATGCTTTGCGCTTAGGGAATGCGCGTGCTATTTTGGATTATATCCAAATTGCCCTTGATATGCAACAATAACTGATGCAATCTGTCCAAATTGTACAAAGCATACTGTGATAATGCCGGTAAATCCTTTAACCAAGCCACTCGGAGCGCTTCCCGCCAGGAGGGAAGAGAAGACAGAATTCTTTGAAAACCACTTTTTCGCCGGCTCCGGATCCGGCGGTCATATGCCGGCAAGGACCGGAAGATCGCCCGGAAAAGCGTGCAAATTCTTGTAAAAAGGGGGATTGACCGAAAAGAGAACGTGTGTCTTCGGAAATTCGGACCGTCGCATTTCAGAAGTAATGAAAACCGGATGCAGCGAAAACGTTTTCGGAAAAATGGAAAACGTTTTTTGTTCGATTTGTACATAATATGGATGATTTTTGAAGAAAAAATGAACAAAATGCTTGTAATAAATGAATCGATGATATATACTGTTCATTGCGGGCCAAACTGTTGTCCGTATTCGTATTGCAAAAAGTATGGAGAGGTGGTTACGTAAATGAAAGGTTTCCTAGCAAACACCTGGAAGCACAGAGCTCATGTGGTGCTGGCCCTGCCGGTATTCCTGATCCTGTTCTTCATCATGTATGTTCCGATGACCGGTCTTGTGATGGCCTTCAAGGACTACAAAACGACACTCGGGATCTACAAGAGCCCATGGAACGGACTTGAAAACTTCAAGTTCCTCATCGCGTCCAAGAAGATCTTCATTACCATGACGCGGAACACGATCCTCTATTATTTCCTGTTTACGACGATCGGCACCTTCCTTAATGTAACGCTCGCCATCGCCATCGACCAGCTGGTCTTCAAGAAAGCCGCGAAGACCATGCAGACCCTGATGATCATCCCCGTATTCATCTCCTACGCGGCGGTTCAGTTCATCGTTTACGCTTTCATCAGCACCGATACCGGTCTTCTTAACAAGACCTTCGGCCTTTCCACAAGATTCTATTCCACGGCAAGCCTCTGGCCCTGGATCCTTCTTATCGTAAAGATCTGGAAGGACACGGGTTACGGTTCCGTGCTTTATATGTCGGTACTCGCGGGAATCGACTCCGCCCTCTATGAGGCGGCGGAGATCGACGGTGCGAACAAGTGGCAGAGCATCTGGCACATCACGCTCCCTTCCCTCGTTCCGATGATCACGGTTATGCTGCTCCTTTCGGTCGGCAGTATCATGAAATCCGACACCGGTCTTTTCTATCAGGTAACGCGAAATTCCGGTGTGCTCTATGACAAGACACAGGTTATCGATTCCTACGTGCTGAACGCGATCTTTAAGAATTCCAACTTCGGGTTCACGGCGGCCACGTCCTTCTTCCAGTCCATCGTCGGGCTGCTGCTCATGCTTCTGGCGAACTTCACGGTGAAGAAGATCGAGCCTGAGAACGCATTATTCTAAGGAGGAGACGAAAATGGCTAAAGGAAATAAACTGGACCTCGCTCCTTCAAGAAAAGATCAGAGAACCTTCGGACAGTATGTATTATGGCTGATCCTGTTCATCTTTACCCTGTTCTGCTTCCTTCCGGTGCTGCTGGTATTCATCGCGGCGTTCACGGATGAGAAGTATATCACCCAGCACGGCTTCTCCTTCTTCCCGAAGGTCTGGTCGATGGTCGGCTTCAATTCCGTTATGCGTTACGGAGCCCAGCTGGGCCGTTCCTACTACGTAACGATCCTCGTGACTGTTGTGGGAACCCTGATGGGACTGCTCTTTATGAGCATGTACGCTTATGCCATCAGCCGTAAGGATTTCCGCTTATCGAGATTCCTTTCGGTCTATCTGCTGATCCCCATGCTCTTTAACGGCGGACAGCTCTCCGGATATATTATCTTTACTACCTATTACAATCTGAAGGACAGCCTCTGGCTTCTGATCCTGCCGCTCTGCGTCACGACGATGAATGTCATCATCCTTCGGACCTATATCGTAAACAGCATTCCGAGCGAACTGATGGAGGCAGCGAAGATCGACGGTGCCGGAGAATACCGGACCTTCTTCCAGATCACGCTTCCCCTGATGAAGCCTTCCCTCGCGGCTGTCGGGTTCATGATGGCGACGGCCTACTGGAATGACTGGCAGAACGCTCTGCTTTATATCACTTCGGATAACAAGAAGCCTCTGCAGCTCCTTCTGGTCAACATTCAGAAGAGCATCGAGTTCCTTCTCAACAACTCGAACGTGCCGGCTTCCGTAAGAGCGGCGATGGGAGGAACGATCCCCCAGTATTCCGCGACCATGGCCACCGTTATCGTCGTAATCGGGCCCATCATGGTGGTATATCCCTTCTTCCAGAAGTATTTTATCAAAGGCTTGACAGTCGGATCGGTGAAGGGTTAATATACATAAGTTTGATATTCAAACGCCGGCATGGTGCCGGTGAGAGAATATACATTTTCATTATTAAGGGAGGAAAAGTAATGAAGAAGAAAGTTTTATCTGTAGTACTTGCTGCGGCTATGACGATGTCTCTGCTTGCCGGCTGCGGCGGCAGCGGTTCCGCTGACACGTCTTCGGCTTCGACCGACAGCTCTGCGGCAGATACCACGACCACGGCAGCTGACACTTCCGCTTCGACGGATACCGCGGCGGCTGACACAGCTGACACAGCTGACACTGCTGACACGGCAGCTTCGGGTGACAAGGTTCACATCAACCTTACCCGCTGCACATTCAACCTTGCAACTCCTGATACCGATCAGGTAAAGAAGGTTGAGGATGCGATCAATGCTTACATCGGCGACAAGATCGGTGTTGAGATCTCCTTAACGGATATCGGCTCCGGTGAGTATACCGAAAAAGCAAACCTTGCCCTTCAGTCCGGCGAGATCAATCTCCTCTGGACGGCTTCCTGGGAAGGCACCATCGGCACGAACGACCTCGTTCCCCAGAACGCGGTTTATGATCTGACCGACCTTCTTCCCGGCACCCCTCTCTATGATTCCATGGATGCAGGTCAGTGGGAAGCTACCAAGTACAACGGCAAGAACTATTTCGTTCCCGTTTACAAAGACAACGTGGAAGGTTATGACTTCATGTTCCGTCAGGATCTGATCGATGCTCACGGATGGGACATCACTTCCGTTAAGAAGCTTGCCGACCTTGAGCCCATGCTCGCTGACGCGAAGGCTGACGGTCTTAAGTATCCCTTCTTAACCCAGAAGACGGCTATGTTCTATCGCTGGTACATCAACGATTTCGATTTCTTCACTGCTGACTCTACCGCTAACTGGGTAGGCGTTGACAAGGCTACGAACGAAGTTGTTGATACGATCCTTACTCCTCAGTATGCAGAGTTCTGCAAACTGATGGGTGACTGGGCAGACAAGGGCTACATCTCCGAGGATGCTGTAACCAAGACGACCACCGATACCACGACTCAGACTCAGGACTGGGCTGTTTCATGGTGGACCGATATCCCGGTTAACGACGAGGCAGATGCCCGTTACGGCCAGGACGTTACCATGCAGCCAGCTACCGATCGTTGGGCACATTCCACTTCCGCCCTCGGTTCCTGCTACTGCGTAACCGCTACCAGCACTCCCGAGCAGGCTAAGGCTTGTGTAGACTTCTTAGGTCTCCTTTACACTGACAGCAAGCTTGCTGACCTTTACACCTTCGGTATCGAGGGTGAGGACTTCAACTATGACGGCAACGGTCAGATCGAGCAGACCTCTGAAAAGTACAACCACTCCATGTGGGAGTCCGCTTCCGCTACGATCGTTACCCCTCTTGGCAACGAGCCTGCGAACAAGGCTGACCTCTACAAGGATTTCAACGGTGGTGCGAAGACCTCTCCTGCAGCAGGTTTCCGTTTCGACAAGACTCCTGTAGAAGCTCAGTACACCGCTTGCCAGAGCGTATTCGAGCAGTACGGATTCGCGCTTGAGAACGGCGGAATCCCGGCTGATGCTGTTGATTCCACGATCGAAGAGTATCAGGCAGCTCTTGACGAAGCCGGTTATCAGGATGTACTCGCTGAGTTCCAGAGCCAGTACAACGCGTGGAAGTAAGATACGGACTTACAATAAAGTCTCGTGATTTCGGGGACAGTCCTTCGGGGCTGTCCCCTTTTTCGTGCCGCCTGAAAATGGCCCCCGGGGACGGGGTTAGTGGTTCATTTTCGGAGAGCGCCGCCTGCGGACAATACTGCCGGCGCCTTTCTATTTGCGCACCCCGCGAAATTGTGCTAAAATCTTTCCGCTATGGACAGGAAGGAAAAAGGTACTTTATACCGGACAGAGCTCATCGCGCCCTGCCATTTCGGACTGGAATCGGTCCTGAAAAGGGAGATCGATGACCTCGGCTATGAGATCACAAGAGTCGAGGACGGCCGCGTATTCTTTGAAGGGGACGCGGAGGCCGTGGTGCGGTCGAATGTATTCTTAAGAACGGCGGAGAGGATCCTCATCAACGCCGGTTCTTTTCATACGGAAACCTTCGATGAGCTTTTCGAAGGGATCCGGGCGATCCCCTGGGAGATGTATTTCCCGAAGGATGCCCGCTTCTTCGTGACCAAGGCCGGATCGGTGAAGAGCAGGCTCTTTTCGCCCTCCGATATCCAGTCGATCACGAAAAAGGCCATGGTGGAACGGCTTCGGTCCGTCTATCATATGGAATGGTTCCCGGAGACGGGAGCGTCTTTTCCGGTAAGGATCTTTATTCATAAGGACGAGGTGACTGCGGGGATCGATACCACGGGAGAATCCCTTCACAAAAGAGGGTACCGGAAGCTGAAGGCAAAGGCGCCGATCGCGGAAAATCTGGCGGCCGCCCTTATCATGCTGACACCCTGGAAAGCGGACAGGATCCTTATCGATCCTTTCTGCGGAAGCGGCACGTTTCCCATTGAGGCGGCTCTTATGGCGGCGAAGATCGCACCCGGGATGAAGCGGGATTTTACCGCGATGGAATGGAAGAATCTGATCCCGGAAAGAGAATGGACGGACATAAGGGAAGAGGCTTCCGGTATGATCGACCTTACGGTCGATACGGATATTCAGGGATATGATCTTGATGATGAGATGGTAAAGATCGCGAGGGCGAACGCGAAGGCGGCCGGTGTGGATCATCTGATCCATTTTCAGCGGAAGGATGTCTCCGGACTTTCCCATCCGAAGAAGTACGGTTTCGTGATCACAAATCCGCCCTACGGAGAGCGGCTTGAAGACAAAGAATCCGTGATCCCCATCTACCGGACGCTGGGGGAGCGTTTCCGGGCTCTTGATTCCTTTTCCCTTTACCTGATCACGGCGTATGAAGATGCGGAAAAGGCGCTTATGCAAAAAGCCGCGAAGAACCGGAAGATCTACAACGGTATGATGAAAACGTATTTTTATTCTTTCCCGGGGCCGAAGCCGCCGAAGAAGCGGACGGGCGCGGGACCGGAAGAGTGATTTAAAATGGCAGCGGCACAAAGACTGTTTCGATATACGGCGATCATAGGTTCCGTCTTTTTCCTGATCTCGATGGCGGCGGTCATCTATTTCGGGATCAACAAGACGATCGAGATCGCGAACGTGGCACAGGATTCGGTGGGGTCTTCCGAGGCTCCGGCTCCTGAAGAGGAGGCGGCAAGGGAGCCGAACACCCTCGTATTCGAGGACGGCGAAAACACCGCGGATTACCTTTGCATCCCGCTTGCCGATAAACTTGAGGCGGAAAAGATCCGGATCGAGAATCATTATATGGATTCGGAACTCGTGATCCTGATGGAAGGCGTGGAGCCGGGTTTTTACGCGGTGCATGCCCTGACGGGAAACCGCAGCTCCATCCGGAACGGCGTGTTTGAAGACACCGAGGAGGGAGTGAAGCTTGAACTTGCCATGGACGGGATCCACGAATACCGGACCGTTCTCGAGAATAACAATCTCTATATCACATTTCTGAACCCGAGGGAGATCTATGACAGGATCGTGGTGATCGATCCGCTCTGCGGCGGCGCGGATATCGGAAACCGCTCCGACGGTCTTACGGAAAAGGAACTCACCCTGGATATCGCAAAAAGGCTGAAGACGATGCTGGATGCGTCGGACGTGAAGGCCTATTATACGAGGATCGATGACGTGAATCCTTCCGTGGAGGACAGGGTGGCTCTGGCGAACGAGACCAAAGCTGACATGTATGTCATGATCGGGGCGGAGAGCAATGACGACCCGTCCGTTTACGGGATCACGGCGGCTTATAATGATGAATACTTCATACCGGGATTCGGGAGCATCGAGCTTTCGGATCTTCTGGTAAGGAATGTGACGACCGATGTAAGAGGCAAGGCCCTCGGACTTCGCAAGGCGTCCGAAACGGAATACGCGCTGAGGCACGCTACCGTACCGGCTGCAATGATCGGAGTCGGAATGGTCAGCAATCCTCAGGAGGTGATCCTCCTTAAGAGGGATGATTACAGGGAAAAGATCGCGACAGGCATCTACCACGCGATCATGGAGGCTTATGAAGAATGATGGAGATCGTATTTGCGACCAACAATGAAGACAAGATGTATGAGATCCGGAAGATCCTGAAAGGTCTGACGATCGGGGGAGAAGAGGTCCGGATCTTTTCCATGAGAGAAAAGGGCATCGATGCCGATATCGTGGAGGACGGGGAAACTTTCGTTGAAAACGCGGCGATCAAGGCGAAGGCGGTGGCCGGGATGCTGCCGGGTACCCTTGTGATCGCGGATGATTCCGGGCTGGAGGTGGATTTCATCAACCGGGAACCCGGCATCTATTCCTCCCGTTATATGGGAAAGGACACTTCCTACCGCGAAAAGAACCGGAACATCATCGCGAGGCTCCGGGATGCGGAAGGGGAGAAGAGGAGCGCCAGGTTCGTCTGTGCCGCGGTGGCGGTCCTTCCGGACGGCAGACAGCTTTCCACCCAGCAGACGCTTGAGGGGCGGATTGCCCATGAGGAGCGGGGCAAAAACGGCTTCGGATTTGATCCGATCTTTCTGATCCCTCCCTATGAGCATACGACCGCGGAACTCACGGATGAGGAAAAGAACGCGATCTCCCACCGGGGGAAAGCGATGCGGATGATACGGAAACTGATCGCGGAGGCTTATACTTCATGAAAAAGATCCTGATCATCAGCGATACACACCGATATGATGACAATTTCTTCCGGGTCATGGAAAAGGAGGCCCCCGTCGATCTTCTGATCCATTGCGGCGACATAGAGGGGAGCGAAGCCCTTTATGCCGAAAACGCCCATTGCCCGGTGCACATGGTGGCGGGAAATAACGACTTCCTCTCGGGCCTCAACCGGGAAGAAGAGTTTATGATCGGCGATTATAAGGTATTTCTGACCCACGGTCATTACTATAACATTTCTATGGGAAGCGATCTTCTCCGTCTCGAAGCCGCGGAGCGCGGCGCGGATATCATGATCTACGGGCATACCCACAGGCCCGTGGTCGACATGTCGAAAGGGATCATCGCGCTGAACCCCGGCTCACTCACTTATCCCCGGCAGGAAGGGCGCAGACCCTCCTATATCATCATGACCCTCGCGGAAGACGGCAACGCCGAATTTGAGATCCGGTATTTGACACATTAACGGGATTTGTCTATACTTTCTAATGGGAAATTGCGAGGTGTGGCTCAGTTTGGCTAGAGCACCTGGTTTGGGACCAGGGGGCCGCAGGTTCGAATCCTGTCACCTCGATTATGGAACATAAGGAGGGAGTCTATGCTGAAGCTGTTCAAAAGATGGCATAACTGGGTCAAGGATTA
>JAILLW010000047.1 GCA_024692955.1 Lachnospiraceae bacterium
TAAATGTCCTCTGTATGCCCATCTTCTTCCGTGAAGCCGGCCTCGTCGCCCTCCTTATCGGAAGCCGTTTCTTCCTCAGAATATCCGTCGGATTCATATGTAAGGAACCCTTCATCCTCCC
Source organism: Lachnospiraceae bacterium (assembly GCA_024692955.1). Lineage (GTDB taxonomy): Bacteria > Bacillota > Clostridia > Lachnospirales > Lachnospiraceae > JAILLW01. The sequence goes on from JAILLW010000047.1 coordinate 122, forward strand.
GGCTGTATTCACCGGAATCATCGTGATATCCGTCTTCCGTGCCTGGATCAGTTTCGGATTTTTCCGACACTTCCTCACCGGACGGACCCGACTCTTCTCCGGAGATCACAACTTCGGATTCTTCGTTTTCCGACACACCTGTCAGTTCATTTGCTCTTGCGCTCAGCACATTTGCGGGAAATTCCGCGAAGATGAGCAGTGCCGCAAGAAATGCCGCGATAAGTCTGTTAACGTTTTTCTTCTTCATTCTTCTGCCCTCTTTTCCCGCTTATGATAATCTCTGTTTTCTGATCGTGAAGCTTTTCTTTACCGTGCCGGAGTAATCTCCCAGCCCGCGAAGCGTCACGGTCGCCGTCCCCGCCTTCAGGTTCTTCGAGATGGAAACGATCTCGAAATCCCTGCCGGCTTTCATCGGTTCCGAAGTATTCTCTCCGGTCTTATACTCCGCCCGGAACATTGCCCGGTCTTCCGGTTTTGAAAGGTCAAATACAATGGGCGATCCCGTGTAGATCTGATCATCGATCTCGATGACGCAGGCTTTATCCGAAAGGGATCTTCCCACGACGCGGTACCGGATCATGGTCTCACCGGTATAACTTCCTCCCTGCTTTTCAAGGATCCGCACATATCCGCCTTCCCCGCCGCCTTTCACCGTCTCTTCGGTCACGCAAAGGCTCCGGTCCACGGTATAGTCCTTATTCTCCTTAAGAAGAACTCCGTCATCGTATACCGCTACGGACGGTTTATAAACAAAGTTTCCTGCCGCGCCGTCCTTTCTTGCCGGATTCGTCACCGCTATCCGGATGTCGGCCGAACGTAAGGATTTGGCGATGATCGTGTATTTCTCCGTCCTGCTGTCCTTAAAGTTCCCTTTTCCTGTGATCTTCACGGTGGCATTTTCTCCGGCCGAAGTATGCTTCCCGTATTTCAGGGTATAATCCCTGCCCTCCGTCAGAGTGACCTCTCCGGAAGGAGAATCGTAAACAAGGCTTACATCCGCTTTCGCCCCGTTTTTATTCTGAAGGACATCCGTCTCCACATTAAGCAGCATCGAAGCGGATTTTAAGGATGCCTTTCCGATCTTGAACTTTTTCTTTACGGAATTCGTGAATACTCCGGTACCTTCCAGTGTCACCGTCGCCGTTCCCGCGTTGACACAGTCCGTGTAGACCGCCGTATAGTCGGAATCCCCGAGGGTATACCAGGAATTAAGCGCCAGATCCTCGCCGGCTGCCGCCTGAAGCGAGGCGCGGTTGCTCTTTGTAACCTTCACCTTCACGCTCTCGATCCGGTCCGTGATCCGGTCTCCCGTATAGGCAGCGGAGGATGCTTTCATCACAACCTTGGCCGAGGATATCTTCACGCCGGATACCGTATAGGTGATCTTCTTTTCCCCGTAGCATTTCTCGGAATCCTTTTTCGCGCGGACGATCACGGTCTTTGCGCCTGCGCTTTGTGTATCCTCCGGATAGATCAGTTCGTAATCCTGTCCGTATTCGAGCGGAGTTCCTTTTTTGCTGAGCTTCACAGTGACTTCATTGTCGATATTCGTGGAATTACCCGTATAAGCCACTGTCTTTCCGGATTTTCCGATGGTGACATAGGCTTTGGATAGATTCTTAAGCCCTTTCCCCGCGATCCTTATGACACGACTGTCAGTTCCGTCATAGTTCCCTTTTCCGGTAATTCTGACCAGATAGTAACCGGCCTCCTTTAAGGGAGCCTTGACCATGGTCCCGGAATAGCCGTCCGGGCTGTTCAGTTTCTCATAGGAAAGCGTATAATCCCTGTCCTTTTTCAGTTTTGTTTTTCCGTATTTTACAACAGGCGCCGGGGTATATCCTTTTGCCTTGTAATCATACTGATCCTTCAGGGTGATCGTGATCCCGGAGGATTCCAGAAGCGAGCGCTTCGTAATCTTAAAGGGAACTTCGACCGAACCCTGATAGTTCCCCTTCGCGGTTACCACAGCGCAGGCGGTATCCTGCTCCGTCGAGATCTTTGTATTGTTCCTGTAGGACAGGGAATAATCACTCTTTCCGAGAAGCTTTCCGCTTCCGTCCATCACCGTCACAGAAGGTTTGATCGCCTTTCCCGTATATTCGAAATCTCCGGGATCCGAAAGGAAGCAGAAGATCTGCTCATCCTCTTCCGATACGGCTTTACCCGCCCATCCGGCAGCAAGGGTCATATCCCCGGATACACGGTTCTTTTTAAAATCCCATAACTTTCCGTCAAGATACCAGCCGAGGAAGCGCGCATTCTCTTTGGAAAGGACCACATCCGGAGCTGTGATAAGATCCCCCTTCACAACAGCCATATCCGGGATCGAAGTATCGCATCCTGTATCGAAGGAAACCGAGCAGAGCCCTTCCTCCTCCCCGTCGTAGAGCATAAATGACACGATACAGGTCTTTGTGATCCCGTTTTCCGTATAACTGAAAAGGATCTCTTTCCTGCCCGGCGTTTCATAATCCACATCATCGGAGTTTTCCAGATAATCCTCCGTCTGCAGTACGGAGCCGTCTTCGTAATGCGCTTTCACAACGAAAGCCGAAGGATCCGGGTACTCCCCGGTTTTCAGACTGACAAACCCGAGAGATGCCTCGATGGAAGAAAGAGCGGGTATTCCGTTGTCGATCCATCCGGCATAAAGGACGGCATCTTCCGTAAATGCGGCCTTTTCGCCCATGGGCCTCGTTTCGGAAGAATCAAAATACCAGCCGTCAAATGTATATCCGGTCTTTTCCGGGATCACATCAATGACAGTTTCCGCCGCCTTCCTTACGATCAAAGGGGCGATCCTGTTTCCGCCTCTCGTATCAAAGGAAACGGTGCAATACGAGGATTCACCGGTATCCTCCACCCGGATCTTTATCCCCGTGGTCAGCGTCCTTTCACCGTAATTCACTCTTATTGTGATCTCGTATTCACCGGGAATGTCCATTCTTACGGAACTGTCATCCGCCGTGAACTCCGGGGCCGGGAGCACCATCCCGTTATAGCAGATTTCGGATACGGTAATATCCGATAGATCCAGCTCCTCATCCTTTTTATAGATCACTTTTGTCTTCTCCGCGGTGATCATCATAACCGTTTCGGATCCTTCCGGGATCCCGATATCCGCGGAATACGGCTTAAGGATATTTCCAAAGGATGGCGGATAGGAAGGATCCGTGACCGCAGCCTCCGCCACAAACCGGAATACACTCCCCGTCGCCTCCGGATCATAATCTTCGTTTTCCGCCCAGGTAAAGGAAACGGGAACATAGATCGGATCCTGATATTCGGATACGACCATGGCGGCTCCGTCTTCGGGAAGAAGCGCCTTTATTTCCTCAAAGCTCTTTCCTGCCTCTACACTGATAAAAGAAGGGAGTTCTTTATGAGTGGTCTTATCCGCATAGCCGGCCACGCGGAATATGTTTTTGGAAAGGTATCCGAAGATTCTCGTTCCTCCGGCGGATTCTTCCGCACCGATGACCACCGTGGCATTCACGGTCCTTGACGGTTCAAATCCGTCAAAAACGGCCTGTCCATCCGCTGCCTTCTTCTGATCGATATAGATAAGGTTCCGGATCGCGGTTTCAAACGGGATCTCCTCCACGCTGCGATAGATCCCCGGGAGGACATAGATGCAGTATTCCGCCCCGTCCGTTGCCGGAGATACCGTTACGGAATATTTTCCGTTCTCATCCGGCCAGAGGAAATCCTCAAGCAGGATCTCCCCGTCAGCCCCGAGCGCTTCCGAAAAGCCCTCCTCCGAAGCGGTCTCTTCCTCCTCAACGGTCTCTTCATAGAGCAAAGAGTTATCCGCATAGGAAAAGAGCGACAGGATCTCAGCCGCCGACAAAAAAACGGCCGCTCCCGCCGCAAGTAATCCGGTAAACCTTTTTCTTCTCATAGCTTTCGCCTTTCCTTTCTTTCCCCCGCATGAAGCAGCACTGACAGCCGGCCCTCCATACATCCTCACTTCACACGGGATTCCGGCTCATACGGAATTATGCTACAACAAATCAAAGGAGTTATCAAGAAAAACGGTCATTTATTCCACAGATCAATCCTTATCAAATGTTTCATCGCTCCCGACACAGTCCTCAAGAAATCAATTTTGAATCGGAAGAATGTGCGGTTTTCAGTCGGAAGATTGTTAGGCTTTCGGTCGGAGAATTGTAGCATCAGAGTACATCACAGAACTACCCGGGGGTAGCTGCCCCCGGGTAGTTCCATCAACCTTATCTGCATATCCTCATTCGTCATTTGTAACGAACTGCATTTTCTTTTTCGCGATCTTAAATGTCGCCGTCTTTTCGCCTCCGTAATCGCCGAGTCCGCGGAGGATCACCTTAGCCGTTCCCGGCGCCACATTGCTGCTGTATCCGACGATTTCATAATCGTCATCCGCAAGCACCGCATTGCCGACTTTTACCGTAATGGTATCCTTTCCGGGCTCTATGGGCGCTCCGGTATACGCATAGGCCTTTCCGCCGTTAACAGTGACCGTTGCCGAGTTGACCACACCCTCCCGGACTTCGTAGACGGCGGAGATGGCATTCTCATTGCCTTCAAGATAATGTTCATGTTTATAACTGTAAATGGGCCAAGGTTCACCCCACCAGGTCCAGACAATTTTCGTCGTCTTAAATGGTAATCCCTTCACAGTTACACGAATTACGGCAGTCGTACCTTCCATAAGGACATCGGAAGCCTTTACCGGTTCTCCCTTATGCCTTACCTCGCCGTTTGCCAGAGTGGCATCCTCTTCATATTCATATTTCGCATTCTTGTCATAATTTACTCCGGCCTTCAGCTTTTTTCCTGTTTTCAGGTCCGTGATGACGGGCGTAGAATAAAGTCCCTTCGCTTTTGTCGTCCTCGCCTTATCCGATACCGAAATGGAAGAGCCGGTTCGTAGAGAATTCTGCTCCCATTCGAAGTTCGCCGTAGCTTTCTGTGTATACGCACCCTTTCCCTTGATCACGATATCCGTATATCTGTGTTCATATCCGGCGTAGTGTTTCTGATTCTTATAGGAAATAGTATAATCCTTTCCCTTTTTCAGTTCGATCTTCTCACCGTTCTCTTCCCAGACAAGCGCGATTGAAGGCCTCGGACCGCCGGGCGTGAAAATCTCGCTTCCGATGCTGCAGGTCGCCTTCTTCGAATAGGAATTATAATTAAATTGGTCCCCGGTGCCGCTCCATTCTCCGTTACCGTCAACCCTGTATACACGGAGTTTTCCATCGGTCTTTCGAATATCGCATTTTGTGATCTTATAGGTCTTCTGCCATTTCCCTTCAAAATGCCCCATGCCCGCAGCGGTCACGGTAGCCTTGCCGGGCTTTTTGCTGTTTTTGAAGATGAGCGTATAATGCACTCCCTCTGTGAGTTCTTCTCCCTCATAGGTCAGCTCCGGTTCCTGATTGAGAGCGCCCTCCGTAAGAAGAGTCGGATTCCATTCGATGCTGCTTTTAAAGGTTCCCGCCTGTAAAGCCGCTCTGTTCATGGGAAATCCCTTCACCTTAAAGGTCTTCTTTACGGTTCCGGTATAATCTCCCTTCCCCTTGATGATCATCGTGGCAGTGCCCGGCCTGTCATTATTCTGATAGGAGATCTCAAAATCTTCATCAGGCTCAAGAACCTCACTCTTGAAGGTCAGTTTCAGCCCGTCGGGAGCCTCTTCGGAATAAAGGGTCTGTTTAACTTCCTCATCAGGATCGGCATAGGTTTTGAAGGCGATCTGCGACTTAAAACCGGTGATGGCAGCCTGGGAGATCGGGGTCTTTTCCGCTACGCTCAATCCGACGGTCTTTGTCCCTCCGAAATTGCCTTTCCCCCGGAGGAGGATCACGTAATCCCCGGCATCCTTCACGCCGGAAACGGCCTCACCCGGGTTTTCCTCATCGAAGCTTTCGACGGATCCTTTATAATATGTGATCGAATAATCCTTTTTCCCGCTAAGGACATAATTGCCAAGGCGTATCTCCGGGGCCGGCTTCTGTGCCTTTCCGGTATAAGCGATCTCCATCGCGTCCGTCTCATTCGTATCCGCGATGTTACGCTGCGTGATCGAAAAAGTCCGTCCCGCCTGTCCGTCAAGCCCTCCCTTTCCCTTTACGGTAAAGGAAGCCTTCGCGGTTACGTTCTTATTGTTCTTGTATGAGATCGTATAGTCCCTGCCGGATACAAGAAGCACATTTCCGAGATAGACACGAAGATCCGGGAATGTAACGGCAGAGCCCTGATAGGAAACCGATTCCTGCATGCTCGCGTTGGCAATCCAGATTCCTTCCGGAATGTTCAGCGGAGCACCATCTTCATCAAGACCGCACTGTTCCCGGTCCGCAGTTTCCAGAATATCTCCCCATTCCGCATCCGTATCCCGGTAAACGGTATAGGTGAATGTTTCCTCGGCGCTGTCTTTATAATCCGCGCGGGTTGCCCGGGCTTTGATCGAAAGATCTCCCGCCATATCCTTCGTAACCGGGATGGGGCCCGTATAGCGAAGGGCTTCGTCCGAGTCGTTCAGTTTATACCATATTGTGGCATTCGGAGTTTCGGTCCGGAGTATGATCCTATCCCCCGGCCGTACTGTTTCCCCGTCATCCGGCTCACAGACCGGATCCTCCACGGAATCTCTCATCTCCCAGACCGCGCCGATCTTCATATTCCCTTCGATCGTAAGGTTTCCTTCCGTATCATAGAAAGTCGAGGGCACCTCCCGGTTTTCCCACTTTATCAGATCATAATGTGCCCTGACAGGAGGATTGGGAAGGATCATGGATTCCCCGTTAAGAAAACTCATGGAAATGCTGTCCTCATAGATCTTATTTCCCTTCGCATCCACTCCGGCGAATCTTCCTCCCGCACCGTCAATCTCAACGGTCCAGACCGGAATATCCACCTTTACATGGCAGACATCCTTTCTTCCGTTGCTCCGCGCGATGATATCCGCTTCGCCGTTTCCAACGGCTGTGACAAGACCGTTTTCATCAACTTCCGCCACATTTTTATCGGTGCTCTTGTAGATCATGGGATACCGGTCATCATCATTGCCATTTTTCTTTGTTACGGTTGCCGAAAGCTGCGCTGTCTCTCCTTTGTATTCTTTGAATTCGATCCCGTCCTTATCGAGTGTCAGGCTTCCGCCCTCGACCCCGTCAACGGTCAGCGCGTGAATGATCAGGTTTTTCTTTTTGCTCTTTCCGAAATCGGACCAGCCTTTGGAAGTTTTGATATAACTCTGTTTTTCCTTTGCGTTCGCGCTCGCCGTGACGCCATGGGACTTCCAGTAATTGAAATTCCCCTCATAGTTCACGGATTTTCCATTGCTTAAGGACACGACCACTGAGAAGCAGTCTCCTTCGTTCATCTCCACTGCCTGTTCCAGAGTGATCGTATAGGTACCCCCGATGGCGATGGTTCCCTTCGTAGTCGCTTCTTCCCGAAGCTCTCCGCTTTCAGGTCCCTCGTCTTTGTCAACACCCGTGTAGATCTCTACGGTATAGTCCACATTCTTCATACCGGGATCGATATCGAAACTGACGGCCCGGAGGGTTTCCTTTGAATCGCCCCCGCATACCTCATAGACATTCGCGCTCTTTATCGCGGAAGTGTTGGCATAGTTGTGCATCTGGGAATCATAGAAATAGCTGTTGTCAAACTCGGCATCTCCAAGATCATTCAGCTCAAATACCCAGTAACCGGGGATCGATTTATCCTCGTAGGAAAGCCAGAAATAGGAACTGTAATCATTCACATCCGTATCGGTAGTCCAGCTGTTTCTCGCAAGCCAGGCACCGTCTTTCGACGGCTTCACGTATTTTTTGCCCTTGCGGGATTTAAAATTTTCCTTCGGATAATCGTCATCCCAGCCGACGATCACCACCTCATGGTTCGTTCCCCAGTTGCTGTAGGGGCAGTAATAGGCCCCGTTGTTTTCAAAATCATACGATTTCCATTCTTCATCGCTTTCAAAGTAGCTGTAAAAGGACACTCCCGCCGCCCCGTTTTCCAGAATGACCTGCTTGACAAGATCCCTGTTCTTTTTGCCGATCTTATAAGCATTCCGGAGATATACCGTATCCTCACGCTCCGTATCGGAATCAAGGTCACCTTTTCTTTTTACGTTATACGCGTTGTAATAGGGTGCCACCCTCTCTTCCGCGACACCGCGCTTCTGCATCAGGGTCTGTACGGCAAATACCGCATTTCCTCCGACCCCGAGGATCCCGTTCGAATAGCCGCTATATGTGTATTTATAATCCACTTTGTCTCCGGTATCTCCCGCGATGGAGGGAGTCCCCTTCACATAGCACCAGTAGGCAAGGTGAAGCTCACTGTAGTCGATGAGTGTCGGATTGCCCTCGAAAAGGTTATGCTTTAACGCGTAGAATTCCGTGGTCCCGATGGCGGCATGAGCCCAGCAGGTTCCTTCATCTCCCTGATTACGTGTCGCAGGGTAGTGTTCTTCCAGATACTCTTTCAGCTCATCACTTTTTGCATAGGGCTCGGGATAAGCCCTCTGCTCCGCCTTCTGAAGGGTCTCCGCGAAGGCTGCATCCGGAATGATCTCATCATGTTCCCTTAACTGATTCCGCATATCCCGGTAGGTAAGCTCCGGATCGACATCCGGGACCTCTTCCTCCCCCGGGAAGGGAAGATGACCCGCGTAGTATTTCTGATAATCCTCCGAACTTTCGATCCTCTCCTTTTCCTCCAAAGAAAGATCGCCGTCATCATCGGTATCCTCCTCGACCGTAATATCCTCCGGAAGTCCGTCACCGGGGGTATCCGGGGTATCGGGCGTATCCGTTTCACCGGTTTTGCTCTCATCTTCATCCGGAGAGATCTCATCCGTATCGCCGTCCGTCTCGCTTTCCGCGCCGTAACTGGCCGCGATTTCATTCTCCGTCGAGCTCTCTTCACCGGAGTCGGATGCGTTTTCAGTGCTTTCTTCGCTTCCGGCCTCTCCATTCCGGATACCGGTAGTGTCCGAATCCGCCGCGTCATCCGCGCTTTCCGTTACTTCCTGCGGATCGTCATACGGTGTCAGCGTTCCCGCATAGGCAAATACCCCCTGCGAGAGCAGCATCACCGCCGCAAGCAGTGCCGCCAGAATCCTTCCCAACTCAGTCCTTTTCATTTTTTTAATTCCTTTCTTTCCAATGTGTGTTTATGATATTTCAAGCCCGTTCCTCAGTCGTCTTCCCGGTCTTCCGGGCCTGCAAAAGCCGTACATTTCATTTTAATCCTGTCAGGATTTTCCGTCAATCAGCGATACAGACCCGGATATAGATCTGCCAATGATATCCGGCCGGATTCCGCAAGAAGGAAGGATCCGTAGCATTCCCGGATCACCCGGAGAATGTACTCATCTTTCACGAGATCACGGTCAAAATGCACGCCGTCATAGGATTCCTCATCCGGATAATATACGATCTCCTCGAAATAATCCGGAAACCACCGGGAAAGCTCCGAAATCTCATAATCCGCCCGAAGTCTTTCGTCCTCATCTCTTCCCGATTCAAACGCCGGACAGGGATGCAGATGCAGCCGGATCCCCTTCTCATCACAGAGCGCTTTGATCTTTCCGATATAGCGGTCGGCAAGGGCAAGGGGCGGATCCGGTTCATACGGCGTCGAATACTCTTTCAGCAGATTCAGATAAAGCTTCCTGTCAGGGCCTGACCGGTCGATCATCCGGACGATCACGGGATTCATAAACGGCTTCCCGTACACTTTTTCCATGGCTTCGATCGTATCCGGATCCAGTTCACCGATCGTACCGGTTTCCGCAAAGGGCATGACCGTATACTGATACCCGTAGTCGGTATCGAAGGTCTTCGTCAGGGAATCGGGGCGCATAAAGAGGAAGATGTCGGAAGTATCCGGGTGGGCATCGATATAGGTCTTTGCCAGAATATACTGCCCTGCGGGCGTAATCGCTGCATTGCTCCCGATCATCGAGATGCCCGGGGCGTTCTCCTGCTGCCGGTTGAAAAGCTGGCGGCAGACACTGTCTCCAAGGAAAAGGACTGTCGTTTTATCTGCCCCGGCCGCTTTTTCAATGAAGGGCCGGATCTCATCCGCACCGACATTTTCCGAGATATAACTTTCCGATCCCGTAAGCTTCGCGATCGGAGTCCTGAAGGGTCCCGTCATGGACAGCAGATCTAGAATGATCAGCACGGTTGTCAGTATGAGGAGCAGGAACAGTGTCCTTTTTATGAATGCTTTCATCGGCTTTTGATCCATTGGTCTAAAATCAGTCATCTCTCAGAACTGCGCGTAAATAAATGTCGAGGGATCCGTCCCGTAGTTGTAGAGCGCTCCCGTTATAAGGGCCGTCGCCGCAAGGATATAAAGTGCCCGGCGGATAACCGGCGGTCTTTTGTCCAGCACAGCCTGAAGGCTGCCGTGTTTTTCCGTCAGGTGATCCGCGATAAAGAAGATCACGATCTCCACCGCCAGAAGGAGGAAGCGGGGCATCCCGTATCCGTTGATCCAGCTCCCGTCGGCAATTGTGGCTCCGAGTCCGAAGTTAAACAGGATTCTCCTGCAGATCAGAAAAACATCCCTTAAGGATCCGGCCCGGAAGAAGATCCACCCGAATTCCACAAGGAGGAAGGTAAAGAAGCATTTTATAAGCCGGTAAAACAGGAATGAGCCGGAGTTTCCCACCGGGTTTCTTCCCCGGCTTACGATCGAACCCGCCACCTGATAGAGGCCGTGCAGGATCCCCCAGGCAATATATTTAAATCCGTTTCCATGCCAGATCCCGCTTACAAGGAAGGTGATCATCAGATTCACGTATTTCCGGAAAGTGCCCTTTCTGTTCCCGCCAAGGGGGATATAGACATAATCCCTCAGAAATGAGGAGAGGCTTATATGCCATCTTCGCCAGAAATCCCTTATATCCGCCGCGAAATAAGGCCGGCGGAAGTTGTCATCAAGCCGGAACCCCAGAAGGTTCGCCGCTCCGATCGCGATGAGGCTGTAGCCCGCGAAATCGGCATACAGCTCGATCCCGTACATCAGACAGCCGAAAAGCAGCGCCGCCCCGCTCTTTAAAGCGATATCGGAAAACAGAGGCTCGATAAGAAGGTGGATCCTGTCCGCGATAAGGATCTTCTGAAGATAGCCCGAAAGCATCATCAGAACGCCGGTCCTTGCCAGCTCATAGGAAAAGGCGGTCCCTTCCCGGATCTCCTTAAGAAGCCCTGTGCTCCTCTGGATCGGGCCGGAGATGACCGTCGGGAAGAAGGAAACGTAGGCGGCATATTTCAGTATATTCCCTTCCGCTTTCGTCTTTTTCATATAAACATCCGCCATATACCCGATGGCCTGCAAGGAATAAAACGACAGCCCGACGGATCCGAGAACGCCGGCAAAGCCGATCTTCAGCCTGAAAACAAAAAAGGCGGCGACCGTGATCAGAAGAAATGTCAGGAACACGGCCTTCCGGCGGGTTTCCGCCCGCTCCGTGCGCGCCTTTTCCTCCCGTTCCGTTCGCGACTCTCCCGCCTGCTCCGTGCGAGCCTCTCCCGCCCGTTCCGTAAGCATCGCCCCGGCCCAGGTGATCGCGATAATGATGAGCATAGTAAGGGCACATCCCGGCCCCCAGCTCAGGATAAACAGGATATTCGAAAGGAGGAGAAAAAGATACCGGTATCCGGAAGGAATCTGATGGTAGAGTATGAATATCAGGAAAAAGAATGGCAAAAAGCGGATGGATGTGAAGTTCATTTCCGTACCTCCGAGAAAATACTATCAGAATATGGAGGATTTTTCACCCCCGATTTTTCGGTAAAATATGGAAATACTCCCCTTAACTGTCACCGGGTTCTTTTCATACTTGATTACAACCCGGAACTCCTGCAGTGCCTTGACTTTTTTAATTCTGTCCCTTATCATTTCGTTGTTGACAATAGCAGGCTATGATATTTCTTTCCGACGATGACGCTGAAAGCTTTTCTGAAAAACAGATCGTTACACTTTCCGAAAACCTTGCTGCACCTGTATTATTACAATAGCGTCCATCCTGACAAAATATGCAGTTTCCGTAATCCCAAGTCCTATGACGAAAAGATCCATTATCTGATGGCTCATTTGTATGATGAGACATACGGCCGTTTTGCTGATAAGTATGCTGTAAGGCAATATGTCGCCGACTGCGGCCTTGACAGTCTTCTGGTTCCTGTCTATGAAATATGGGAAGATCCGAGTGAGATAGATTTTTCCGGTCTTCCGGCGGCGTTTGTCCTGAAAGCCACGCACGGCGCCGGAGACAGGTTCAGGGAGTTTGTATATGACAAGGACACAGCTGATATTGATAAGATCAAAGAAAAATTCTCAAAGGTGTTCAAGTACAATTATGCGTTGAAACGGGGAGAATATCATTATGCCGGCATAAAACCCCGGATCATCTGTGAAAAAATGCTTATGCAGCCCGGTCACCCTTTCCTGAACGATTTCAAGATCGTCTGTTCCTACGGAAAAGCAAAAGCCGTTCTGGTGTGTTCGGAACGAAACAAAGGGCGTGATTACTATTCATGTGACTGGCAGTATCTGGAATATGTCAAACCGGAATACCGATCTGATCATCAACACCAAAAGCCGGCACAGCTTGATGAAATGATCCGCGTTGCGGAAATACTGTCCAGGCCCTTTCCGCTTGCAAGAATCGATCTTTACTGTGTTGAAGATCGTATCTATATGGGGGAAATCACGCTGACTCCCTACGGAGGCAGTCATAATTACCTTACGGATTATGGACAGTCGGAACTTGGAAAGATGATCTCTCTTCCGTCAAAAGCAGCAGCGCGAAGGTATTTGGAGAAGTAATATGGCGAATAAACTGTTCTCGGTCGTTATACCGTATTATAATTCCATAAGTACTCTACAGCGACTGCTTGATTCCATTCCCCGTGATCCGGATATCGAAGTGATCGTCGCTGACGATAAAAGTACTGAGGGGATGGAAGTTTTTAATGCCCTCAAAGAAAAAGAACAATGCTATAACCGGATTTTCGTTGAAAACACTGGGAACTCAAAAGGCGTTGGTGCGGCACGGAATGTAGGTCTCGGGTTTGCGACGGGAAAGTGGATCCTGTTTGCGGATGCTGATGACTACTTTCTTGATGGCGCATTTGATGAACTGCGAAAACACGCCGATTCTCAAGCTGATCAGATTTTCTTTTGCCATACAAGTGCTGATAGTGAAACGGGTGAGCCGGGAAAGAGGCATGCCTTCTACGAGAAACTGATCAGCACTTATCTTTCCGATCCTTCCGAAGAGAATGAGCGAAAGATCCGATACCGTTATTCCTGGGTAACTTCAAAGATGATAAGCCATTCCTTTCTGAAGAAAAACAATCTCAGATTCGAAGAGATCCTTACCAGTGAAGATTCTATGTTTACCGTTTATTCGGGATGGCTTTCGGATACCATTGAATATTATGATCATCCCATCTACTGCATCACTGCGAATAACAGGTCGGTGACTCATAAAAAAAACAGAGAAAAAGAATTCGTACAGGCACACAGTGTCTGTAAACGTGTAAGATTCCTTCAGGAAAGGCTTCCGAAGGACCAGGTGGATGCTCTTGGGTTTTCCGGAAATCTGTGTATACGGAGAGCATTCAGGATGTATCACGATCCTCTGCTGATGCTGCAACTGTATGTGATCTTCAAGAAAAACCATATCCCATTAAAATATAAAGTAGGACCATTTCATATTAAGCTCTAACCGCTATCATTCGCGCAAAAGGTTTCTTACGAAACTCCTAAATCTCAAACGACGATTTTTCCGGATAAAGCCTGTTTAGATCATTGTTCAGACGTTCCCGCAATTCATAAAAATCATCCTCTTCCGCATTGTCATTAAAGCACATAAGAGGGCGCCTCTTTTCTTTCAGAGCCGCTGATATTTCGTCAATTGTGGCTGCTGATATCTCATATTTAATTGAAACCTTTGGCGATCGCGGAAAGAATTTCCCTCTGTAAAACTGCCAATAGGAAAAAATCCAGTGATTCATATCATCAGACTGACGAAATTTGTGAGAGCAGACTTTTGACAGTTCTTCCGGCGCGATACTCCATAAGTCCTCATAAGTCGACTTCAGATAAGAGTAAGGACAATGGCAGGAGTAAAACCCGGTAAAACGGACAAAAAAGAACAGAACTATGTTATTGAAGATTTTTCTTCCATATCTTGGTGAAAACCATTTGATCCAGTTCTTCAGAATGGAAGCACGCTTCCTTCCATATCTGTTAAGAAAAGAGATGTCAATAAGAGGTGCCAGCCAGAATGGGTCTTCGCGGGTATTCATTCGCGGCCATACTTCCATAATCGCGGTATCGCATGGAAGTCCTTTTTTGAAAAACAGTTCAGGGGTTATGCGGTTTATAATAAAGTAATCGTCGTTAAAGTAAACAAAATGTTCGGACAAGCCCTCAATACGATGCAGATTCATATCGATTGTCCTGCTGGAAAACGTTGGCAGCCAATCGGATGGGATGTAGTCCTCGTGCCGGATGAGTACAAGCTTTGGATTATCCAGGTTCAGCCATTTCGGGTAATGACCGTATGTGATCAGGTATACCTTATGAACCCAGGGAGCATTCTTTTCTATACCACGAAACAGGTATTGCAGATTATCCCAGCTGCGGAATCTCTTTTCCCTGTTATCGGTATTCCCTGTCTCCTCAAGAGCATACTTTTCCTTCTCCCTGATCCATTCCGAATCCTCTCCGTCTACCCATGTTATTACAAAATCGATATCCATCTACTCCGCCTATTCCGTCAAACATATATGCAAGTCTTTCCAAATTTACATTACTTCTTTTTCTTATTCAAGCAGTACAGATAATTTAATGAAGCCTTGAACACTTGAAATTTGTGAAGTTTTGTTATTCCTGTATTTCAACCACAATAATACGCATTTTACACTTTAGCAAGTTTGTTTTCAATAAATATACTATATGGTATTTCATTCGAACACTTCAGTAGTCATATTTCATGCGCGTTTCACACCTGACATGTGCTCTGTGACATACTCGCTTAATCTATGGTAAAATGTTCATAAAACACTTACAGAGAGGTTCAGGTAATGCCCCGCATTGCAGTATTATTCTCAGATGATTCTAAGAAGAAAACATACTATGCTGTTTATTCGGCATTCTTCTTTATTACCGCTTTTTTCTGCTTCTCATGGTTCCTTTTTTCCGGAAGGTCCCTGATATATAACGATGACGGATGGTCTCAGTATCTGAAAGCCCTTGTGTATTATGCTACTTATCTTCGCGGGATCATAAGGCATCTCTTATATGACCACCGAATAATAGTTCCCGACTGGGACTTCACTATCGGTGAAGGCAGCGATATCATAAACGCTCTCCATTACTATGTGATCGGTGATCCTTTAACACTTCTTTCCGTATTTGTTCCTGTCAGGTATATGCACTGGTTTTTCTCTTTCCTGAGCATACTCCGTATGTATCTGGCCGGGATCTCATTTTCCGTTCTTTGTTTCGGTACGGGCGCAAAGAACAGATACGCTGTTCTTGCAGGATCGATTGCTTACGCATTTTGCGGCTGGGCTCTGGTCGGTGCTGCAAGGCATCCTTATTTTATAAATCCGATGATACTTTTCCCATTGATGATACTTGGAATCGAAAAGATCCTTAAAAAAGAGAAGTCCTGGCTGTTTATCATAGTCACTGCTGCCTCTGCTGCCAGCAATTTCTACTTTTTCTATATGATCGTACTTCTTACAGTAATATATTTCTTTGTACGAATGATCTTTCTCCGCTTAGAGCATCATGAAAAGGTGAAAAGCATTGCGGTTTATTCATTAAAAACCGCATTTTCAGGTGCTCTCGGTATATGTCTTGCCGGTATTATCTTTCTTCCGGTGATCATGATGTTTTTAAGCGACAGCCGAATATCCTCCGGCCGGCAGCCGTTTCATCTTTTCTATCCATTATCATACTACAGTGAACTGCCATCCCTTTTCCTTTCAGCTGACAGACCTTACTGGCTGTGTCTTGGATTTTCGGCCCCTGTGCTGATTTCAATAATGCTTCTGTTCCTGAAGAAGAAAAAGGATGTTTTTCTTAAAGTCCTTTTCCTCCTATGCATTTTCATTATCCTTCTGCCGATTGCGGGCAGGCTGCTTAATGGAATGTCTTATATGTCTAATCGCTGGTGTTGGGGATTTTGTCTGTTGTGTACTTATATACTGGTCAGAGAATGGGAAGATCTGCAGGCGCTCACCGCAAAGAAGAGCTGGCAGCTTTTCGTATGCAGTATTGCATATTATGCGGTTATTCTGTTATTCGACAAATCCCGTGTAAAACCGGCCCTGTCCGCCATCCCCATGTTCTTTATTTCCCTTACTGTATTGTCCGTGAATGCAAAGCAAAAACTTGAACTGGTAAAACCGCTTTTGTTGATCACAGTTATCATCGCAGGTGCAGTGAATATCGCATTTTGGAAGTATTCACCGGGCGGAGACAACTATATTTTGAAATGCCTTGAAAACTCTAAGATCCCTTATGAATGGGAGAACAATGAAGCCCGCTTGATCAGCGAGATATCTGACACTCCTTATATGCGAATATCGGGTAGGGATCTTGAGAGAAATGCCAATATATACTATGGCTTATCCAGCACACAGTATTATTGGACCCTGTCAAATCCATATATGAGCAAATATCGCTCAGATCTTTCCATGAGGGAACCCCGGCATTTTCTCTATGAAGGATATGACGACAGAACCACTCCTACGGTATTATCTTCTGTCCGATACTATTCCGTTCACAATGATGACAGTACAGGAATGCCTTACGGATTCTCTTTTCTTGATAAACTCAATTCAGATCCTGCAGCAAATTATTATTCTGTTTTTGAGAATGAGAGTTTCCTTCCACCCGCCTATTGTTATGACAGATATATACCAGCGAAGACCTGGAAAGATTGTGATCCTGTTCAGAAACAGGAGATACAGCTCGAAGCGGCTTATATCGATGCTGAACCGGATGAGATTGAGGTATTGGATGAGGCATCACCGGACTATCAGATACCTTATGATCTCAAATGCGAAGGTTCGGATATAAGCATTTTTGAAAACTCCATCATTACCACAGCAAAAAACTGCAGAATTGAACTGACTCTTAACACAATTTCAGGTAACTCCGAAACCTATATCGGTTTTGAAGGCCTGTCTTACCGGCCTGTGTCGGAGTATGATCTTTATTTCGGCGATACATCCGTGGACCCTCATAACCTGTATAATCATACCAATTGGAAAATGCTTTCGAAAGACAGACAGATTTCCATTAAGAAAAACAGGATCTACCAAAAGCCGGTTGAAAATGTGGAAATCGTGATAAGCTCATCTTTCGGGACCGAAAAAGAGATAGCTTATCTACCTCCGGATGCACCCTTTTCAGGCGGAAGACATGATTTTATCGCAAATCTCGGCTATTCGGAAGTACCTACAGATAAGATTACGATCACTTTCCCGGAAACCGGTATCTATACTTTCAGCAGTCTGAATGTATACAGCGTTTCGATGGACGGTTTTTCCGAAAAGATAAATGCTCTGAAAAGCAATACAATAGACAATCTGGAGTTCGGAACCGATTTCGTTTCCGGTGACATTTCTCTCGACAGCAGTAAACTGCTTTGTATGGCTATACCGTTTTCGAAAGGATGGGAGGCTAATGTTGACGGGGAGAAGACGAAAGTCTACTGCCTGAATGGCCGTTATTTGGGAATCATTATTCCGGCAGGCAATCATAAGGTGGAATTTCTTTATCATACACCGTACAAAAAAGCCGGATCTGTATTATCAATATGTGGACTCGCAGTCCTTGCTGCTATGATCCTCCGGGAGTATCTCCGTTATAAGGGAACTGCGCAGTCAGTGTAGTATTGATTAGATTCATCCATTTCTCAAATTGAATTGCTGCCAGAATTACCGAGCGTAAATTCAAGTGAACACCAGAAGCTGATATAATTGACTTTCCATATCACTTTTGATAGAATAAACGAAAATTTTCGCTTGGATGTATTACTTGGTTACAGGTGTATATTGATGGGTATAAATCTGATTCCTAAAATTAAAAAAGAAGCCAAACGCGTCTTGACTCAAATGAATGGCTTGAAATATTTGGCTCAAGTCAATGAAAAACTGGGAGAGCTTGACCTTATTTCATTCGCTGATTTCGGAACCCTTCTCGGAATAGTGCGTGAAAACGGTCTGCTTAAGAATGATCTGGATGTGGATGTTGGGGTACTGGCCTTATCTGATGAAGTATTTGCAAAAGTCGAACAAACCCTTTCAGGTATGGGATTTCACAAGCATAAAGAAATTACCATAAGGGGAGCAATCAAGAAACAGGCATATCGCAAGCACCATGTGACAGTAGATATTGAATACTATTTCCCGGATGCTGACAGTGCGTTGATGTATTGCTACCTGTTCTATATTCCGCCGGATTCGACTGATTACGATCACAGAAAGTGTGTCATCAAGAAATGTCCGAGAGTTACGGAAACAGAAAAAGTGTCGATTCATAGGCAGACTGTTTTGATCCCCAGAAATCCCGAAAAGATTCTTGAGTACAAGTACGGAACCAATTGGAAGATCCCTGACAAAGGATGGGTGTATTGGGAGGGGCCCAATACCTATCCGACTGATGAGATTGGGGACAAGCAACAATTGAGTTGATTATGGAGTTATCGGAGTATCAGCATCATTTATATAATCTGTTATGCGTTATTGATGATCTGTGCCGGAAAGAATCAGTCCATTATTTTCTGGCTTACGGAACAGCAATAGGTGCACTTCGTGAACATGGTATAATTCCCTGGGACGATGACATTGATATCAAGGTTCTTAGAAAGGACTTCGAATCCTTTCGTCAATTGATGAATTCAGAGTTGCCGTCACGGTATGCATTTGTAGATTATTCTGACCATTCTGGATACTTTCATGACTTTATCCCCAGGATTGTCGACACTTCGATAGACAGAATGTCTCCGTCTGACTATGAAAGTACTTGTGGTGGCTATCTGCACAAACTGGCTATTGACATATTCATTGTGGATAATGCTCCCGATACGTCAATCGGGCGATATCTGATGCAGCTGCAATATAAGTTGATTTATGGAGTTGCGTTGTCCAAAAGGTATTCATTCTCTTATGCGGACTATTCTCCCTTTAGCAGTATACCTGTCTTTTTCTTACGTTTAATCGGAAAATCGATCAGTTACGATAAAATATGTCAAATGTATGAGCATGCTATGACACGATTTCAGGACAGTGAAACGAAATGGAGGTATATCTCCAACGCTTTGCTGATTCTGAAATACCAGCAGTTCTTTCCAAAAGATGATTTTGAGTCTACGGAGAGTGTTATGTTCGGAAACAGAAGTTTTCCCGTCAATAACGGTATTCATGATGAACTGTTCAGAATATATGGAAATTATATGGAGCCCCCCGCAGATAAGGGCATCTATTTGACGCATATGGAAGGGTGATGGGAAGATATGGCAAAATTCAGCATTATTGTCCCCGTATATAATGTAGAAAAGTATGTGGACCAGTGCATCTGTTCTCTTTTCGCTCAAACCGAAACGGATATTGAAATAATAGCTATTGATGATGGGAGTACCGACGAAAGTGGTCTGGTTTTAGACAGATTGGCTAAAAAGGACAGAAGGCTCAGAGTGTATCATAAAAATAATGAAGGTGTCAGTGCTTCCCGAAATCTCGGACTCGATCTGGCAAGAGGGGAATTTATTACATTTGTTGACAGTGATGACTGGTGCGATCCAACAATGCTGGAAGAAGCATACAGTTTTTTTCTGGAACATAAGAAATGCGAAATAGTCGTTTTTTCTCTTGATACCGACAAAAAGAAACCTCTTGGCAAGAATACAAAACTGCTGCCGTTTGGAAGCGGAAATGTTACCGACTACCGTGAATTCATAGAGTTACGTTCTATATCAAAGTACTATTCCGATAAATCGGGAAAACCCGGGTCGATATCCGTTGGAGGTGCTTGTGCAAAACTGGTCAGGCGCTCCCTGATTGACAGATTGCATCATCGTTTTAATACCACGCTAATAAGAGCTCAGGATACTGTGTTTTGGATTGAGCTCTTTGAGAACGCACAGGAAATATACTATCTTGACAAAGCAATGTATCACTACCGGCGATGGCTGGGTTCCGTCACCTATGGGGCACGATATATTCCCGACAGCACACAGGTCTTTGACGAAATTCTAAGGGAATACAGCAGATTCATCGCAAAGTATAATAAAGATGAGCGCTTTATAAATGCGTTATATCTCCGGGCCACGGATATTATACTTTGGAATCTTAAGCACAATTTCGCTAACAGCAATAATCCGGACAGTCTAAAAAAGAGAAAACAGGAATTGGCGAATTTAGTGAATTCAGAGCCATATCATAAAGCAATCCGCAGTGTTTCCGTGCGGGAATTTCGCTTTCTGGTTTTAATCCTTAAGATGCATCTTTATCGGTTATGCATCATAATGTATGAGTTTCGTACCTGGCAGAAAGAAAGAGGGAATCTGAAAACATAACGGCTTTCGATATTTGAGGCGTCATTTTTCTGTATTTATGTCTGAACCATCTATCGAATGGATATATTCATCCGCTTTCCGGGAGGATATCCGATATCCCGCCCTTTCATGCATCTTTACGGAAGGCGTATTGTGAATGTCAACCCAGCATCGGAAAAAGCCGCACCGGTCCGCGTACAGTTCGTGCACATATTGGTGAATCGCCCGGCCTATTCCCAGTCCTCGATATGCTTTCCTGACCACGATATGATTCGTCCATACCACATTTCTTTCAAGCTCAATATTCATAATCGCTGCCGGTATCGAATCCCGGTATGCAACAAAAAGCCGTTTTTCCTCGATTATGGCATTTATTTCCTTACGGCCCGGAAGGAAAGCGAACAGCGGGTTAAACGATGACTCCAGCATCTCCTCATATTCATCGGCTTCTTTACGAATACCATTCCCGATCCGCAGTCCGTCGATCTTCGGACAGGAAATCTTACATACATCAGAAGATCTCAATTCCATCATGGAACTCTGCCGTGCAAGTTCAAACCCGCTCTTTAACAGAAAATCTGTCTGCCTCCTGTCGCGCTCCGTATAGTTCTCTCTGTACGGAAACTCCACCACCATCGTTTTATCGGGCATAAGCCTTACCGGCTCCGAAAGATCCTTCAGGAAATAAAAAAGTCTGAAAAAAGCTGCTTCCTCTTCCAGTATATAAAGGTTTTCCCCTTCCTCCTCAAGATATAATGTTCCCCTTTCGATATTGGAAACGATCCTCTCCCGGTTCATAACAAAATTGCCGTAACGAGCTTCTTTTCTCAGAATACCGGTCAGTTTTTCCAGTTCAGCGCAATCTCGAATAAGCTTCATTTTTCTGTCCTTTGCGCCCCCGGCTCATTTGCCCACCGGTCCATCATCTTTCGATCCAGTTTTCCGTTCGGAAGCAGCGGCAGTTTCTCAAGACCTACAAATCTTGTAGGTATCATATATTTGGGGAGCCTGTTACTGATTCTCTCCCGTATGGCATTTTTATCCATATCCCCCGTATAGTACAAGATCAGTTCATCATTTATGCGATTGTGCGCGGCGCAGCACATACCGATCTCTGCGATCTCGTCGACCGCTGCCTCGATCTCACCGAGTTCAATCCGTTTTCCGCCATGCTTTACCTGATAATCCCTGCGTGAGATAAAGACAAGATTTCCTTCGGCATCCCATTTCCCCATATCCCCCGTCCGATACATTCTGGTATCCGTTCCGGGAAAAAGCGGATTCTGTACAAATACCTCCCGGGTCTTTTCCGGATTCCGGTAGTATCCGGCCGCCAGACAGGTCCCATATACACAGATCTCCCCTTCAGTATCGGTTTCTTCCTGTCCAAGTATCCTTCCGTCATCCGTGATAAGCAATAATCCCGTATTCCGGAACGCTTTCCCTATCGGGATCGTTTCCCCCTCCTTCCATTCCCCCTGTACATGGTAGGAAGTGCAGGCACCGGTAATCTCACTGGGGCCGTAGAGCTGAATATAAGTTCCGTCCGGATATTTCTCTTTCCAATAGTTAAAAGTCGAGATCGGCATGGATTCTCCCGAAAAAACAAACTTTTTCAGTCCCTCCGGACGGATCAGGCTTAAAGCATCAAATTGTGAAACAAGCCTGTATGCGGTGGGGACCCACATAATGCATGTAACCTGATGCATCTGCATATAGTTCAGCAGTTTCTTCGGTGACATAAAAAAAGTTTGCGGAATAATGCAGATCGTTGCACCTGCTGCAAAACTCAGGTATATGTCTTTCAGGGACATATCTGCATAAAAAGGCGTCTGATTCCCGATGGTATCCTCCGATGTGATGCCGAGATCCCAGATAAGAGCCTCCATATAATCCAGTACGGATATATGTCGTATGGATACTCCTTTGGGCACACCCGTCGAACCGGAGGTAAAAATGATATACATCAGATCCGTATCGAGCATCTGCTCCCGGATCTTTTCGAGAAGGTCCTCATCGGCGGTCTCATGATTTTCCGTAATCTGTTCAAACGATATCAGTTCTCCGGTATAACCCTGCTTCGTCAGGGAGGCTCTTTCCCTCTCCGTACATATGACCTGATCACTATCAAGCGTGTCCAGAATGGACTTTAATCTTCCAACCGGAGTTTTGACATCCAACGGGATATAAAAGTTCCCTGAATAGACGGTACCGAGCATGGCGATCAGACATTCGATCCCCTTGTCGATAAAGATGCACACCGGGACCCGTGTCTTCCCCTGAAGCCGTATGCTCAGCGCGGATCCAAAGGCTTTCGACTTTTCAAACAGCTCCCGGTACGTGATGATACTGTCTTCCAGAATGACTGCGGTCTTTTCCGGAAATCGGGATACCGTATTCTCAAATAGATCCAGGTATGTGATCGCTTTCATTTCCGTATTTCCTTTCAAACTAAAATCCCCCGTAGACAAAATTCGCAGGGTCGAATGCCGGGCCATACATACCGAATATCAACAGTGCAAAGATTGCCAGATAATAGATCAGCCATCGTACCGGCAGGCTCTGGGCGGAAATTGTTTCCCGGATGCGGATCCCGCGCTCTTTTATGATATCTACTGCAAGCAGGATCAGAATTGCGAACAGCATCAGGAAGAAATTCTTCCTGTCCAGACCAAGGTTGAAAAACGATTCATCAAAAAAGACCCAGATATTGAACTCCGCGAACATGGATCTAAACAGGTTATAAATATGCTGTGCGCTGTCCGCTCTCGTGATCAGCCTCCCAATCGTGATAAGCATCAATGTCCGTATCATCTGAAAGATCTGCCATGATTTTCTTTCGGGATCGATATGAAAAAAGCCGCGCATTTTCTCATAATGCTTTGAAAAAAGTGTGTTGGTAGACACGAAGAATGCCTGATACAGCCCATATATGACATATTTCATCCCGACACCGTGCCAGATTCCTACCAGGAAAAAAACGATAAAGGAAGCGATACTGGGTGCGATCACCTTCCCGTTTTCCGGTCCCAATTTCTCTTTTGCCTTTCGCCCTAGTTTTGAAAAGGGTTTCGAAAGAGAGATCGGATAGAATACATATTTCCCCATCCAGACACCCAGCGTAATATGCCATCTTTGCCAGAACTCCGCCACGCTTTTTGCCATATAAGGCTGGCGGAAGTTCTCCGTGAGCCGCAGGCCCATACACTCGGCAAGTCCCAATGTAACATCGATACCGCCGGAAAAGTCGGCATAGATCTGGACACCGGCAAGAAGCGCTCCGACCAGAATGTAAAACCCCTGATAGTTCCCGCTGAACAGTTCATTTACCACTACATTGAGCCGTTCGGCGAGAATCAGTTTCTTCATATAGCCCCACAGGATCCTCTGTGCCCCGAAGGAAAGGTTCCTGTACTCAAATGGGTGGAAGCGGAAGAACTGCTCCGCGGTATCCTCATAGCGGTCAATAGGCCCCTGTGTCAGAGTAGGGAAAAACAGCAGAAACAGGGCAAGTTTACAGATGTTTCTCTGCGCTCTGATTCTGTCCCGATAGACATCGACCACATAGCCGATTGCTTTGAACGTATAATAGGAAAGCCCCACCGGTACCAGAATATCAGTTCGTGACAATCCCTTCCCAAGCCGGTCAAGAATCAACTCATTCAGAACATCGACAAAAGATGTGGCAAGCTTTACACCGCACAGGATACCCAGACAGATCAGAACCGCGATGAATACATATCTTTGTTTCCTGCGCCTAAACGCTTCTTTCAGTTCTTTCTTTTTTCCGTTTTCATCCGTTTGGGCTACGGCAGAGCGGTATTCTTCATTTTTTCTGTCCAGTGCGATCCCCAGCAGATATACCGACAGCGTAGTGATCGCGGTAAGTATGGCTGCTTTCGGACTGACATAAAGAATCAGCGCGATGCTTGCGCAGAACAAAAGAATCCACTGCCATCGTCTCGCCACCGTATAATACAGCAGCAACACAACAGCGGAAAAAAGAATAAACTGAAAAGATACCATCGACACGGCGAATCTCCCGAAGCTACCGTCACATCAGTGATTCCACAAGTGCAACGATCGCATTAAGCGTATTGAAGTTTTCGGGCTCCAGTTCGTCAGCCGTGATATCAATGTCAAACGTATCGTTTAATTCCGAAACAATTCCAATGATATCAAAAGAATCCAGGATTCCGTCATCGATCAGTTTTTCCTCATTCTCAAAGTCAACATCTCCGCGGATTTCCTTAAGAAGTGCCAGAACTTTTTCTTTCATTCCCCATCCTCCTTTTGCTCTTCCTGCATATAGGGCTCTGTTATTTCATAATATTGCTCCGCTTTAACCACCCAGTCCTGATAGGTTGGATCTTCCCGTCGGTCTGGCAGGTCATAGCGGTCCTTCAGCATTTTTGCAAATACCTTTGAAAACTTATAACTCCCCCTTACATTGGTATGGGTACCATCCATAATGTCCGAGTCCTCATCCAGCTTCAGCAGACGATAATTCTCCTCACTGCCGAAATCGATCACCTCGAATCCATATTCCTGAATGATCTTTTTGATATAAGCGGAATTCGCTGCCCTTCCTTCACTTTCCCATATCGGAGGTTCATAAAAGATCACTTCAGTATCAAGTCCCCTGCAGTAATCCAGATAATCCCGCAGAGCTCTTTCCAGCCGTTCATCAACAGGCAGTTCCCAGTCCGGAGTGGCGGAATGCGATATGCCCGTTGCCTGTCCCTCCAAAAAGCGTCCCTGATAACAGGAATTCAGCAATGGCTCAATTGTCCGACGGAAAGATCCCTCAAAAAACTCGTTCCAGACCGAATGAAACTGCAGGAAGGGAAGATAAAAGCGGAGCCTGTCGGCATATGGCGTTCCAAGGTAGTCGCAAAAACTTCCCAACATATGAAACCGCGTTTTGGACGGTCGCATATTCATGGAAAGAAAATAGATTCTGTTTTCCAGAAGGTCGTCGACCTTCAGAAACATGGTAGGCGACACTACAAGGACTTTGGGGCTCTGTGTCTTCAGAACTTCTTCCGTTACTTCCCTGACACAGAAACCGGGAAGGGTGGACGTGGCAAAAGCGGTACTAGCGATCCCCTCTTCTTTGAAGCCGAACGCCGGCTGCCAGAAGCGGTATACCCCGCTGCTTCCGACAAATACAACATCCGCGGAATTCTCCGGAAGTTCATAATATCCCTTGACCATCATTTCCGAATGCTCAAAATTGGTATTACTGGGATTAAAGACCGGAGAAATAAGCAGAAAAAGAGATATCCCAATGAAAAAGAATATCATCGTCCTTATAACGTTTTTTATGCTGTTGTCGTTAGCCATCTCAGATCTGTGCATCATCGTTAAGCAGTATATCATGAAGCACTTTTTTTTGAAAGATGCGCGGAGTCAGTTTTAACCAAAAGCCCTACATCATCTTCGCTCTCTGAAGTTATGGAAAAACCACTCCTGATTTGGTATATTTATCTATTATATATACCTGTCAAATTGGAATGATTATGGAAAGAGACAGTTCTTTGGATATCGCCAAGTTCATAGCTGTGATACTTGTTGTCTGGGGACATTTGATCGGAGGCACCCTCAGCATTGTCAAGTTTGCGATCACCTCTTCTCATATGCCGGTATTTTTTGTGATCAGCGGGTATTTTCTTTCATACGAACTGAAGAAGCATTCCGGCGGGACACTTCTGAAGTGCAAGATAAAACGCCTTTTCCTTCCCTATTGTATCTGGTCACTCATTTCTCTTTGTCTGCATTCCGCTCTGCTCCTTGCGGAATCCAAAGCCGGCTTTTTAAACGGGTTTATGCAGGAAGCAGTCGATATCTTATTGCACTCACGAAGTGTCTGGTTCCTGATTGTTCTTTTTATCGCCGAACTGCTCCTTATCCTGATTGTGACCTTTACCCGAAAGTTTCGGAAATATGCCGGAGTTCTGTCTTTATCAATAATGATGCTTTGTTTTATTATCTTGTTTCCTGTCCTTCCCGATCAGCCATTCAGTCTGTATAAACTTCGGTGGCTTTTCCCCTTTCTTATCCTGGGATTCGTTTCGATCGAATACCTGAACGGATTTAAGGGATTTCGAACATTTCTTTCAGGCAAGAAAGCGATGGTCATAGTCTGCGTCATATTTGCGGGATATTGTATTCTTGCAATCCGGTTCTTTGAAATACACAGCGATGCTTATATGATGTCGAAAAACGGGCTTGATCCTTTGAGCATGTTTTTCTATTATGCAGGAGGTATCCTCGGGATCACAGCCATTTTGTCTCTTGCGGAAAATGCCGGCGGAAGGCTTCGCACGTTCCTTGCGGAAGGCGGCACATATTCAATGGACATCTATGTTATCCACATGCTGGGTGTCAGTCCTGTGAAAAAAGCTCTTCAGTCAATCAGCAATCCGGCACTTCGGGAAGTTGCGGCACTGATCGTGGCTTGCCTGCTTTCGATAACCGTATTCCTTCTTAGCAGGCATTTTCTCCGAAAGTTTTCTCTGTATCGTAAGAGTGTAGGCCTGAATTAAAGCCTTTCTCCGGTACTTCAATGTGCTATGTCCCGGCTATGAAGTGCTTGAAATCATACAACATGAAAAGATGTACCGATTTTAATCAGTATATTGATAAAAGGCTCAAAAACAATATAATAGCATAGGAGTAGTTAATATTTATATACAGCAATAATTCAAGCAGAAAGAGGATGTTCAGTTGAAGTCAAGCAGTGGTGTTATTGTTTTACTTGTGATTGGTATTCTGTGTTTGAGTACATATTTTTTCAATAAGCCCAGTGAAACATCAGAACTGGAAAACAGGACACTGATGACTTTTGATATGGTGGTGAATAATCCGCCGGAAGAGGGCAGCATTGTATATAAGGCAACAGCTTCAGAAAGACTTGAAGAGGCTTTAAAGGATCAATTTATCGGGAGAAATTGGATAACCGTTCATTTTTCTGATTATACGGCCTTATTAGGTAATGCGTATAATAAAATCTGGCGAGCCGGTTCATCAGTTTTTCATGCGAATGCAAATGAAAAGTTGAATGTTGATGGCCATTTAGAAACTAATTATGAACGTTGGCCCGTTTATGGATTGCCAAGGCTTGAAATTTTCCCTTATCAAGATTATTCAATAACCCAAATAGGAACTCTGTATCGTTTCAACGGGACGGATTATATTTTTGATGGGCCCAGATTTGAGGGACCGGACAGTATACAGGTTCAAGCTCATTCAGATCAGATTGAGCACATACACGAATTGTATCCGGAAATAAACTTTTATTCATACTTTGTCAGTTCCTTAAGCAGCACAAAGTGGTTTGATGGACAACTGGGATATGATACTCCGGATTATTTTGAATTAATTGCGCAATCAATGCCTGAGTATATGAAGGTGAAAAGACTGATATATTCTGATGATCTTGGTTATGAAAACTTGTTTTATAAAACCGATCACCATTGGAACTATCATGGTTTTACACAAGGATATGAGGACATATACAGCATGATAGCTGAGGATTATGTGAATACTTCTCCAGTAAAGCAGCCGATGAAAATATGGAATTTTTCAGAGTTGTATGGTGTTGAATACAGAGGAAGTCGTGCTAATAATCTTCAAGATCTATATAATGCTTATGATGAGTTTATTGTGCCGGAATATGATTTAGGAAACAGACAATGCTATTCAATAAATCTGGAAACAGGTGAGGAAACACCGGTAACCCTATGCCTTTGGGATACCTATAAAGCCGGAGAGATGTCAAAGGCCAGATATTATGATCATTATATTCATTTTTATTGCAGTGCGTTTGATAATGATGGAAATGATCTGAGTAATGAATACTACTTGATTAGAAATGAAGGATCAAATACAGGACATAACTTGCTGCTTGTAACTGATTCTACAGGAAGGGCAATAAGAGATGTACTTGGTACACACTTTGATTCCGAGGTTTATCTTGATTACAGAAACATGTCATCGGTAAGAGTTGATGAAATCATTGAAAAATATGGCATAGACACAATCGTAATGAACGGTCTGGGAGCTGTATGGACCAAAAAAGAGTATAGTTTTCATTTTACGGATGGTTTTGGAGATGAGGAGGAATAAATAATGGTGTTTTCGAGTTTAACATTTTTATTTCTATTCCTTCCGGTTTGTTTACTTACGTATTTTCTGATTCCGGCTAAATATGTATTGGCCAGGAAGTATGTCCTGACAGCGTTTTCGATAGTGTTTTATGCATGCGGCGAGCCGGTATATGTTTTTTTGATTGCCGCATCTGTTTCAATCACTTATTTCTTGTCGAAGCAAATAGAGAAAAAAAACAAATATGTATTTATATTGGCGCTTATACTGATTCTTTTTCCTTTAGGTTTTTTCAAGTATTCGAATTTCGTGATTGACAATATTAATAAGTTTGCACACTTAAACATATCACATATTAGTTTAGTAATGCCGAT
Organism: Lachnospiraceae bacterium; assembly: GCA_024692955.1. GTDB lineage: Bacteria > Bacillota > Clostridia > Lachnospirales > Lachnospiraceae > JAILLW01. Next base: position 29,207 of record JAILLW010000047.1, read on the forward strand.
TGGTATATCATTCTATACTTTTCAGATTTTGACTTATGTAATAGACCTTTATAAAGGGCAGGTCCGCAGGCAGAATAATATTGGATTGTTGACTCTCTACATCTTTTTCTTTCCGCAGCTGATTGCGGGACCTATTGTAAAATATGTTGATATTGAGCAAGCCTTGGGAACATCTAACGAGGATTGGGACAAGATAAAAGAAGGTACAAAGCGTTTCCTGGTAGGTTTATCCAAAAAAGTCATTATTGCAAACCAGATTGGGTATATAGTTGATAGCATTACAGGGATGGATTTTAGCAGGGTTAGTACGCAAACGATGTGGCTGGCATCTATATCGTTTACTATCCAGCTGTACTTTGATTTTTCGGGATATTCTGATATGGCAATAGGGTTGGGAAAAATTTTTGGATTTGAATTCAAAGAGAATTTTAATTCACCATATCTCTCACTATCGGTTTCAGACTTTTGGAGAAGATGGCACATATCCATGGGTTCTTTTTTTAGGGAATATATTTATATTCCGCTTGGAGGAAATCGAAAGGGCAAGCTAAGATGGATCATTAACATACTCATAGTATGGGCTGTTACCGGACTTTGGCACGGAGCCAATTGGAGTTTCGTTGCGTGGGGTCTGTATTATGCATTCTTGCTTATTCTCGAAAAAGTATTCCTTGGAAAAATACTAAAGAATATTCCGAAGTTCATATCGTGGGTATATACATTTTTCTTGACTATAGTAGGCTGGACCTTGTTTATGTGGGATACAAACAGTCCACGCTATTTGATATCAAGGGTTTTGAGATTGTTTACTCAGGAAAAAAGTGCTTTTCCTTTTCCCTTTACAGTCTCAATGTTAGAACTTGATGCAAATATAATATATTTATTATTAGGTTTTATCATTGCTACACCAATAGGAAGTTGGATCGCATCACAGATAAAAAAACTGATGAAACCATGCATAACCAATAGTAACTGGTATTGCTTTGTACATGATATGGTATTTGTATCTCTATTTGTTATATGTATTGTATTCCTTGTAGGAGAAACATTTAACCCTTTCATATATTTTAGATTTTAACCCCGGATTCCCGGAACACATAACTATGAATCCGGTTTTCTGCCGGATAAAATGACGGGACTTCAGGTAACAATAAGCGAATAGAGAAGGATACAGGAAAAATACATTCTTCTTCTCAGCAGAAACAGCAGTCTCGGAGCAAGTGAAGACGGGACTTCTCTGATCGCACTTTGATATGGTTCCTGCATTATGAAATCTGCAAACTCCTTTTTTCGGATTCTGAGGCTCTTTTTGTTTTGCGGATTTGAGTAATTATGCTTAAGGCTCCACGTAATTATATTGAATCCACGAAGTAGTATGGCATACCGAAACCGTTCATCTTTCTTATAGCGGGCAGCAAAGCTTTCATATGAGTGGATTAATCTTCCAAATATATCATCACTGTTCTGAATATAACTGTTCCCGAAGGTAATTGATCCGTTCCATTGCCTGTAACAATATAATTCATCGTCAAGGTAAAAGATGCCTTTCGCATTTTCAAACAGTTCTATCCAGAAAACGGTATCCTGAGCACGGATAAGTAACTCATCAAATCTCTGATGCAATCGCTCGACCAACTCTCTCCTGACCAGTTTCCCCCATGTAGCACCTACGCTGAGCGCCCCGGCCCTACCGGAACCGTCCGGATAGAATCTGGTTATTGTACGCAATTCGATAAATTCCCGCTCGTTTGTTATATCTCCCGGAGCAAACGGAAGCAGTGCCTCACTTTTAGCAGGAATTCCATTTCCTTTGTACCGGCTTAGTGAGAATATTACGATCTCGTAATCATTGTTTTCGGCGGCCGCATTGAGAGCTCTTTCTATCATATTGGGAGTACACCAGTCATCGCTGTCGGCGAAAGTAACCCATTCCCCCTCAGCCATATCAAGTCCCAGATTACTGGCGGCACCTACTCCGGCATTTTCTTTGTGTACTACCCGGAGCCTTGCATCTTCATCAGCCAGTCTGTCCAGGATCTTTCCGCTTTCATCTGTACTTCCGTCATCGACCGCAATGATCTCGAAATCCTGCTCTGTCTGGGCAAACAGGGAGCAGATGCACTGTTCCAGATATTCATCCACGTTATATACCGGTACGATGATGCTTACCTTTGGCATATTATCCTCCTCACATGTTACGGTTCTGCTTTAGCATACCGGTTCCGACAGATATTCCATAAATCCGAGTTTGTTCTCCAGCGCAGTCGTAGTCGGTCTTCCGAGATCCTCCCGCGCCCCGATCGAACATTTCACTTCAAGGAGTGACAATCCTTTTCGCTCTTTGGCCAGCCGCAGTTCATGATCCAGCTCATCAAAACCGGAAACCGATGCCGCATAGGGATACCCGCAAGCCTTTGCGATTCCCGTCACATCGATACTTCCCGCAACCGTGGGCATTCCTCCCACCGTTTCATGAGATGAATTGTTGATCACAATATGAACGAGGTTCTCCGGCGCGTTCGCACCCGTAAGAGCCATCGCTCCCATATGCATCAGCATCGCGCCGTCCCCGTCAATGCACCAGATCTTTTTTTCCGGTTTTTGAAGAGCCACTCCCAAAGCGATGGAACTCGCGTGTCCCATGGAGCCCACCGTCAGGAAGTCATACCGGTGATCCTGTCCGTTTGCTTCGCGGATCTCAAAAAGTTCCCTCGATGCCTTTCCGGTGGTGGAAACGACCGGGTCATCCCCGCTTACATTCACGATATGCCGGATGATCTCCTCTCGTGTCATGGAATTCTCATTTTTATATGTCACATTTTCCTCAAAGGTCAGGGCCCCCTTGCGGATCACGAAGGCGGCATCTTTTCCCTGCCCGAACAACTCCCGGAAATGCCGCATTGCCGTTTTTATCTCTTCTTCCGTGGTCTCTTTTCCGATCACAAAGATTTCAATCCCCATATCCTCAAGAAGTTTAATCGTTACTTCTCCCTGATAGATATGCTGCGGTTCGTCATGAACACCGGGCTCTCCGCGCCATCCGACGATAAAGAGGACCGGGATCGCATAGACCTTCTCATTCAGCAGACTGGCAGCCGGATTGATAATGTTTCCCTCCCCGCTGTTCTGCATATAGACCACCGGAACTTTTCCCGTAGCCAGATGATATCCGGCAGCAAGTGCCGCGCAGTTCCCCTCATTGGCTGCTATGATATGATGCTTCGGATCGATCCCGTATTCATGGATCAGATAATTGCAAAGCGCTTTCAACTGGCTGTCCGGTACCCCTGTATAGAAGTCCGCCCCGATGATCTTTACCAATGATTCAACTTTCATTTTATTCGCACCTCAAAATCTTATGATATAGCCGGTCGATCGTATCCCGGTCGAGCCGGACCGGATGGTTTTTCAACCGGACCGGATTGACGGAAGAAGCAAGCAGCGATATATCTTCTTCCGCTGCCTTTGGGGTCTCAAGTCCCGTTTCCAGAAATATCCTTTCGAAAAGCAGGGCTGCATCCTCTGTCGATCCGCAGTCCATTGCTTCCGCAATCTTCCGGAAAACGAGCCCGAGATGCCTTTCGCCTCGCGGATCGATACAAAGATCCGTATTCCTTATCATCCAGGGGAATAACTCCTTCAGGCAGAGAGCTGCCGCATGGCCGTGAGCGATCCCGTAGACCGATGTTAGCTTATAGCACATGGCATGCGCGGCCGTCGTCTGCGTGATGTTTATCGCCTGCCCTGCCTCATTCGCGGCGTACAGCATCCCTTCATTCGAAGCATCATCATTTTTAAGGTATCCTGTCCGGTTCGAAAGAATCCCCCGAATCGCGTTTGCTGAATGTTTCATACTTTCTTCCGTGCTGTTCACAGACCAGAAAGATTCGATCGCATGGCAGAAAGCATCGAGCATGGTGCTCTTCTTCTGATAGGCCGGAAGGGTCTTCAGCGAGCTCGCATCCATCAGTACCGTATCCGGAATGATGCTTGTGTCGGATATGGACTGCTTTTCTCCATCAAAATAGATCACCGCATAGCGCGTGGCCTCCGATCCGGTCCCGGCCGTGGTCGGCACTGCCATCATCGGGATCGTATTCGGCATCGGTCTTTGCTGCAGGTAGTTGATCTCCGGATTCAGTCCCTGATACAATTTGATGCATTTTGCCACATCCAGGGCGGAGCCTCCGCCGACAGCAAGGATCGCCTCGCATCCTGTCTCGGAAAACAGCCGGACACCCTTCACCACCGATTCATAAAGAGGGTTTGGTTGGAAGTCGGAAAAGCGGACAATCTCAAATCCGGGATGTTTGTCTTCATTTTCCAGAAAGGAAGCGATCTTCAGATATCGAAAGGCATCATCGCATACAAGAAGGATCTTCCGGATCCCGTTCTTAACGGTCCAGTCCGTAAGTTCCCGATATTCCGGAGAGGCTTTCAGAATCTTTTGTGTATCCACGGTGCTTTACTCCTCCGGTATTAAGGTAATAATGTCCTTTATGGACATACATTTGTCATCGCACTCTTTTGCCCTGTGATTCTCGAGGATTGTCCTTGCCGCATCCTGCATGGCCGGGAATCCGGTCCTGGTCAGCTGATTCGCATATATGATGATATTTGCCCCCCGTTCCTTAAATTCCTCTTCATATACTGTGTTAAATGAAGTCGGAACCAGAACCACCGGAGTCGTCGGGTCTTTCTTTCGGAATTCTTCGAGAAACGCAAATATTTCGTCCGGTTCCTTTTTTCTGCTGTGGATCATGATCGCGTCCGCGCCTGCTTCACGAAAGGCAAATGCCCTTTTCAGCGCATCATCCAGACCTTTATCCAGGATCAGCGACTCAATACGCGCGCAGATCATAAAGTCTTTTGATTTCTGCGCTTTCTTTCCCGCCCTGATCTTGGCCGAGAAGTTCTCGATCGTATCCTGAGTCTGTTCCACTTCGGTTCCAAACAGGGAGTTTTTCTTAAGCCCCGTCTTGTCTTCGATGATCACCATGGAAACTCCCATTCTTTCCAGTGAGCGGACGGTATATACAAAATGCTCGATAAGTCCCCCCGTGTCTCCGTCAAAAATGATAGGCTTCGTCGTGACTTCCATAATGTCATCGATCGTGCGGAATCGACTCGTCATATCTACAAGTTCAATATCCGGTTTTCCTTTCGCGGTAGAGTCACAGAGGCTGGAGATCCACATGGCGTCAAACTGATGTGTCCCCCCGTTCTGATAGACCACAGTCTTTTCCACGATCAGTCCGGTGATCCCGCTGTGCGCTTCCATCGCCGTGATCAGGCCCTTCATCTGCAGAACCTTTTTCAGACGGGCCCTTCTCATATCCGGGAGCGAAAGCTCGGCCCTCGCCCTTGCGTCGAGTTCCCTGTATCTGGAATCCGCGGCATATGGATACTCGATCAGCCTGCCCCCGTAGGATGAAAGGATGGAAAGTACCTCATCCCTGACGGGTTTCTGAAAGCCTTCTTTCCAGTCATCCCCGTGAACCACATAATCAGGTTTCAGTTCCGTCAGGATATCCCTGTAGGAAAGGGTCTTCTGATCTGTCACCTTATATACACCGCTGATATTCGCGAACATGATCTTTCTCTCTTCCGCGGGAATGAGAGGAAACCGCTTATAGCCTGCGACCGCCTCGTCCGAAAGGATCCCGATGATCAGTTTTCCAAGGCGCTGTGCTTTTCGGATGATATCGATATGTCCGCCATGTATGATATCCGTGGAAAAGCACATATATACCATCCGAGCCTCTACTTCCTTAAGCCGGGCAGAAACAGTCCCAAGATCCTCCGGATTGTCGATCTCGGCGCAGAGCAGATCCCGCATGTCACAGGCTGTGATATTGCAGGCGCCGTTGAGTTCATTCAAGGCGTTTTCCGCATAGACGCCTGTTTTCCCGGTCTCGCAGAATTCTCCGATCTTCTGAAACCAGCGCTTCCAGTCCTCCCGCTTCAGATGATAGAGTGCCTGCGCCTCCATCGCATTTTCAAAGAATTCCACGCCGACCTTCAGGACTTTTCCGTCCCGCACCACTGCCTTAAAATCCTTGTCCGGAAGGGGGAGGGTCGATGAAACCGCCATACAGGATCCTTCGCACTCAAGCAGTCTGTCCAGTACTTCATTTTCAAACACAAGGTCGCCGTGCATAAGAAGGATATCATCATCCAGATGCTCTCGCGCGCACCAGATGCTGTATATATAATTCGTTTCCCGGAACTTCGGATTGTGTACATAGGTAATGGAAAGGGGGAAATCCAGCGAATCACAATAGTCCTCAAGGACTTTGTCAAAAAGGCCCGTGGTGATCACTACTTCCGTGATCCCAAGATCCAGAAGCTGCTTCAGCTGCCTTGAGAGGATCGTCTCCCTCGTGCTCACTTCCGTCATGCATTTCGGGTGTTCGCTGGTCAGAACGCCCATTCGGCTTCCCAATCCGGAATTCAAAATCAATGCTTTCAATGCTTCAACCTCCAAATTCAAGTGTCAGGTTTTATATGCCCAGTTCCGTTTTTTTCACTTCAGATGCCTTCCCGTCTTCGATGCGGTAGATCCGGTCACAGCTCCGGAGTGTGGTCAGGCGATGCGCGATCACTATCAGAGTCATTTTGTGGGAAAGCAGATTGATGGATTCCACCACAGCTTCCTCCGTTTCGGAATCCAGTGCACTGGTCGCTTCGTCAAGAAGCAGGATCTGCGGTCCGGCGAACAATGCCCTCGCGATGGCTATCCTCTGACGTTGCCCGCCCGACAGTTTGATGCCCCTGTCTCCCACAAGCGTATCAAGCCCATCCGGAAGGGATCTTACAAACTCCTCCATGGATGCTTCCCTCAGGATCTCCCAGATCCTGTCATCCTCCGAAGTATTATTCGAAAACGTGATGTTGAACCGGATCGACTCCGCAAAAAGGAGCAGCATCTGCGGGACATAGGCTATGGATTTCCGCCATGTGGCCGGAATGGTCACAATATCGGTCTCATCCATTCTGATCTTTCCGGACTGAGGTACATAAAGCCCAAGGATAAGATCCCCCAGCGTCGATTTTCCGGCGCCCGATTCACCTATGATCCCGATCATCTCCCCCTTCCTGATCTCCATGGACAGGCCATTCAGCACCGGCTCCTTGGAGTTCTCATACTGCCATACGATATCCTCGATCCGGATCCTGTCACAAAACTGCGGCGATTCTTTGTCCCGATCACTCTGCGTGCGTTCCAGACCGCTCAGATACTCGCGGGCTTCCTTCAGGTTCTTGTAGGTTTCCTCCACCATTGGCCTGTTCTTGATAAATACCTGCGTATAGCCGGCAATATGCGCGATCGAGGGAAGGATCTTAAATGCTCCCATCGCGAAGACAGACATCGTAGAAATAAAAGCCATGGATTCGGCTCCCATACGGATACGGATCACAATGAAAAGAATGATCCCGGATATGCAGGTAGCCTCTATGATCCTCTCCGGAAGAGTTCTGATGAATTCCGTATTTGCCTGTGCGTCAGCATAAACCCGGTAATCTTCCTCATACTGGTCCATGAAGAAACGGGTTTTGTCAAATACCAGAAGATCCTTGATATTATTGATGATCTGAACTTCCGCGCCGGCCCGTTTCGCAGCTGCCGTCCGGCTTCTCGTTGTCAGCAGGTTGATCCTCTTTTTTACAAACAGAGTGATAATTCCGGAGCAGAAGCCCGCAAGCAGCATAGTTGCGATGGCCAGCATCAGATCCTGTCCCGCCAGATACAGGAAGATGAAAAACACGGCCAGGGCCTCCGCAACAAACTTAAAAAAGGTCATAATAAAGTTGTGGACTCCGAGAGTATCCGTATTTACCCCCCGAAGCAGATCACCCGTATTCGATTTTACGAAGAAACTGTAGGAACGATCCAGATAGGATTGAAGCATCTCCACAGCCAACGATCTCTGAAGAGCACTGTCAAATCTGCTCCTCACGTAGGCCACAAAAGAAAGAAATACATTTTTGAACACATAGACTGCCACGATCAGGATCCCCAGCCAGAAAAGAAGTGTCTGTGTATCTGCGATCCTGAGCATTCCCTGCAGTATCCGGACATACCATTTGTCCATAATGATCTCCGGAGTCAGGAATGCCTGAATAAACGGGAGAATGATCGATACCCCAAGAAGCTCTGTCAGTGATCCGAGAAGCACAAGGATCATCACACCAAGCAACTGCCATTTCTGTCTTTTACTCAGTATATATCCGAAATAGCGCCATATGCGTTTGATCGTAGTCAGATCTTTCATACGAAACTAAAAGTTTATCCGTCTTTCCTCCACTACCACAGGGCGGTGGATTACTCTTGTGTTGATGTTCAAAATATATTCTCCGATAAGGCCGATGAAAAAGAGCTGGATCCCGCCGATCAGGAACACCCCGATCACCAGAGGTGTCTGACCCGCGGAGAAGCGGTTCCAATGGGTAAGTTTCATAACCAGATAGAATATGGCAATGATGATGCTTATCCCCGAGCTGATCGCACCGAGAAACGTGGCCAGCCTTAAGCCCACTTTTGTATAGGAGGTAAAGGAAAGCATTGCCGCGTCATAGAGTGAGTAGAAACTGTTGTGCGTCTTCCCCGCCCGGCGTTTTGCCTGTTCGTATTCCACTTCGATAATGCCGAAGCCTTCTCCATATTCCGCAACTATCCCGCGAAGAAAGGGAATCGGATCATCCAGCTGCCTCATGAGCTCGATAAATGTCCTGTCATAGAGTCCGAATCCCGTAAAATGTTCGATCATCTTAACCGGCGACATATTGCGGATCAGTTTGTAATAAATGCTTCGGAAGAAATACATGATCCGCGATTCTCTGGATCTTGTCTTGATTCCGCTGACGATCCTGTGTCCCTGTTCCCATTTTTCCACAAATACCGGTATCAGTTCCACCGGATCCTGAAAGTCACAGCATATCGGGATCACACAGTCCCCCGTACACTGGCACATTCCATGAAAAGGAGAATTGAACTGTCCGAAATTCGTTACATTGAAGATCGCCTTTACTTTCTTATCATCCGCGCAGAGCTTTTCGATCTTATCCCTAGTACCGTCCGTAGAGCAGTTATCTATGAGAACGATTTCATAGTCATAGGATTCAAGCGACTCCTTTAGCATATTCTTCAGGGAAAAGACCATAAGGTCTACATTTTCCACTTCGTTAAAGCACGGAATCAGAATACTGATCTTTTTTCTTTCTACTTCACTTTCCATCCTGTAAATCCTCAGTGTCTTTCATATGAACCCAAAACGCTTCCGGATCCACGGAGCAGCTGGTCCGCTCCTCCTCGGGAGGAAGTTTCATATAGTCTCCGTAAAGAACGGACAGGACCGGGTCGGGATCTGCCGGTGCGAAAAACATTTTCCCGTGCATCGGGATCTCACTTCTCTTTCCGAACGCACTTCTCGGAAAAGCCTGCGAAAAATACTTCCGCGCGTTGTTTGTTACGACAGCCTTATCCGATCTTATTCCCGACAGACGCTCATGCTCTTTTCGAAGCAGCCGCCGGATACGGTCGATCCCCAAAAGTGATCCTGCCGGCTGTGTGATCAGAGAGATCAATTTCTCCGTAAACGAGTAATTCTCCCTCAGTCTTTCTCCCGGCCAGCGGAACGCATTCGCCATGGAATAAAGGAACATCAGATAGGCGCAGTGAGCCTTCCCCGGAATTCCCTCCGGCATGGGAGAAAGGCAGAAAATATCGACCTGCAGATGATTGCGCAAGCCCAGATAATAGTTCTGCCTCGGGTCATCAGCCGGCCTCACCCGCGAATCCAGATACACCAGTCTTGGTACAAAGTCACAATACCGGTCGCCATAGTCCTCCGGAATGATCAGCCGGAATCCCTCCGAAAACGCGTCCTTATGTGCGATAAGCTTTTTTATCTGTCCGTAGGACAGATATACATCCATATCATCATCCCAGGGTATAAAATCCTTATGTCTTACCGCCCCCAAAAGGGTTCCGTATGCCATTGTATACCGAATGTCATATTTTCTGCAAACCCTGTCAAACTCCGAGATCAGTTCAAACTGGGCATTATGCAGCCGGTCGAAAAAATCATCCATATATCAGGTTTCCTCTTCGATCATCGGAATAAACATATTCTTCTTAAGCTCCTCCCGGTCAAGGAACGGTGCCAGGTCCTCAAGCGGAGGACTCACGATCCGTCCGTCGGGAAGGCGTTTCCCGCTGCTCTTCGGCTCCCAGACCTGCTTCGTATCGGTGAAGATCTCGCAGAACAAAGGCCCGCTCATGGATAGCGCCCGGTCCACCACTTCCTTCATCTGGGCATTGCTTCTCGCCGCCATATAGGGATAGCCGAAAGCTTCCGCGATCTTTTTGTACTGCGGGAAGGAAAGATCCCCTGATTCCTCTCCGATTCCCACTCTCGAGTGGTGTGAGAAGATATTGGACTGCGTGATCCGGATCGAATGATAACCACTGTTATTTATAAGGAAGATCCGGATGGGCAGTCTGTTTGTAAGGATCGTCTGCAGTTCCTGCAGGTTCATCATTATGCTCCCGTCGCCTTCGAGGCAGATCGTATCGCATCTTCCTCCGCCAAGGCAGGTGCCGATGGCGGCCGGCAGGCCGTAACCCATGCTGGCGATGGCGGAATTGTTCGTCATTCTGGTGCCCTTTTTGATCACATAAGCCTGATTTCCCACCACGCAGCAGGCTCCGTTCGATACCGCGGTCAGGCTCCCTTCGGGAAGTTTTGAACTCAGATACCGGATGAACGCATAAACATTCGCCGTCTCTCCGTTCTCTTCCCACTGTCTCGGAAGCACAGCCGGATACTCCTTTTTCCAGTGAGCGCAGGTACTGATCCAGCCTTCCTTGCGGAAATACTTTTCTCCATCCGGAAGCAGTGCGTCCATTTTTGAAAGGAAGTCCTTTGCGTCCGCCCAGACCGGCATCTCCACATGGAGCGTGGGCTTCTTCAGTTCGGCCCGGTCGATATCCACCATGATCACCTTAGCCGCCCTCGCCCAGGTCTCATAGTTATATCCCACCTGGCGGATCGAAATCCTGGTTCCCACCGCCAGAATAAGATCCGAATTCTGTACCGCGAAATTGCCCGGGCGGTCCCCCATATTGCCGCCACGCCCGCAATAAAGCGGATGTTCATCTTCGATCAGATCCACGGCATTCCAATAGGTCACGATGGGAACATTCAGTTTCTCGAGGACAGAGCGGAATGTTTCATAGGCGCCGGAGAGCCGGATCCCGTAGCCCGCGTAGAAAACGGGTCTTTCCGCATTTCTGATAAGTTCCAGAATTTCCGATACCGTACTTTCCTCCACGGCGGGAGGAAGCAGCTTATCGTCTTCTTCCGGGTCGTAGCCCCGGAGTCCTTCCGTTTCGATCTCCATCCCCTGATAGTTTACAGGGATATCCAGCCAGACCGGTCCGGGGCGTCCCGTTGTCGCTAAATGCCAGGCCTTTTCCAGCATATACCGGATCTCTTCCGGCTCTTCAAGCATCGCGGCGTATTTCGTCATGGGCTCCACGGAGCGGATGATGTCATATTCCTGATCCCCGACGGCTCTCGGCAGTAAGCCGGTTGCCTTGAGCGCATATCTTGCCGTTGTGTCATAGCGGACCTGACCGCTTATGATAAACATCGGAATGGAATCCAGCCATCCGCAAACCACGCCCGTGATCGCGTTCGTCCCTCCCGGTCCCGTGGTCACGCAGACGGCCGCGATCCGGTTGTCGATCCTGGCGTAGGCTTCCGCCGCCATGGCGCAGGCCTGTTCATGATGATTATAGGTGACCTTCAGCCCTTCCTTATGTCCGAGGGCGTCATTTAAGTGCATCGCACCGCCGCCCACGACGGAAAAGCAGTCCGTGACTCCCTTTTCCACCAGAAAATCAGCAATGTAATCCGCGATCCGTATTCTCATTCTGCTTTTTCCTTTCCTGTTTTTTGACTTTACCGGTTATTCCGGTCCTTCCGCTTTCGCTTTCCTCTCCCCAAAGATCAGCTCCAAGATTTCCAGGGAGCCCGTCCGGTCTCCCACATTTTTTCCAGAAGTTCCTTTTCCCGCATGGAATCCATGCACTGCCAGAAGCCCTCGTGGCGGTAACTCATCAGTTCTCCCTCATTAGCCAGAGCCTCCAGCGGCTCCTGCTCAAAGACGGTACTGTCATCCTTCAGATAGTCGAATACCGACGGCTCAAGTACCATATATCCGGCGTTGATCGGAGTGTTATCCGCCGTCTTTTTCTCGCGGAAGCTTTTTACCGCACCGATCTCGTTAATGGAAAGAACTCCCTTTTCTTCTTTCCTGACCACTGCCGTCAGAGTCGCCTTTTTCCCGTGGCTCTTATGGAATTCCACCAGTTTCCGGATATCCACATCACAGACACCGTCTCCGTAGGTCATCATAAAGGGTTCATCCCCCACATAATCCCGGATCCGTAAAATGCGTCCGCCCGTCATCACGTTAAGTCCGGTATCCACACAGGTCACGCGCCAGTTCTCACTGCAGGCTCTGTGGACAGTCACATCCCCTCCTTTTGAAAAGTCAAAGGTGATATCCGAATTCGCCAGAAAATAGTTGGCGAACCAAGTCTTGATCATATGCTGCTTGTAGCCGCAGCAGATGATGAAATCATTAAACCCATAATTGGAATACTCCTTCATGATATGCCAGAGGATCGGTTTGCCCCCGACTTCGATCAGGGGTTTCGGACGAAGCACCGACTCTTCGGAAATGCGGCTTCCGACGCCGCCTGCGAGAATGACTGTTTTCATGCTTTACTCCTGTTCTTCTTCCGGTATGTGAACGATCACGGACTTTAATCCGTAGTACTTCGCGACATTCGTGTTGATATAGTGATCGTAATTATACGCGCTCATCCAGAAATTCCGGAAATTCCGGATCGGTTCAGGGAAATCTTCCGCCTCGATCACGACGTCTTCGCCCGTATGCGCATCCATATAGTCATAGACCGCAAAGCATGCATCATGATGGTCCTGATAGATATGGTTCCGGAGATCCTCCCGCATCTGGCGGGTCTTAATATCATAGATTGAAAACCCGTCAACCGAGATAAGTACCACACAGATGACCGAAAGCAGAGTGATCAGCGAAAACAGGATCTCCCTGTTTTCAATCCTGCTTCCGATAAAAATCCCCGCCTGAACTGCCAGATTAAAGGTCGTCAGATAAAAGCAAAGGTCGAACACAAACTGACAGCGGCTGGGGAATTCCATGCTTCCGTAGCCGAAGGATACGGGAAACGTCACGATGAAAGGAACAAAAAGCGCACATATGCTCACGATCAGATAGGCTCTCTCAATGCGGATCCCCTTCCTGAAAAGAGCGATCCCCACGATAAGAAGCAGGATCAGAAGGAGGATCAGACAGGTCTCTCCGAGATAATACACGATTCTGGCTTCGTACTGTAATACGGTGGTTTTCACTGCGCCGAAAAGCCTGGAAAGGATCCCCGGAGAAGATCCGGAAGATGCAGCTGCGGCCTCTCCCCCGTCGGCTGTCTCCGTCGCGATCAGTTCCGGCTCCAGAATATTCGGAAGTCCGGTCACTCTTGCCTGCCGTTTATAGTTACCGGGAGCCGCAACATTAAGGAGCGCGCCCGCAAGATATACAAAAAACATGATCAGGCTGCCCTTATCGGTCTTTCTCTCTTTCAGAAGATCATAGATCAGGATGAGGAGCATAATACTGCATCCTGCCGCAGGAATCATCAATACCCCGCCCATTCCGAGAAATCCGAAGATCCCGGCGGCGATCAGCTGCCATACATGCGGTCTCTGCCGGTATTGCAGGATCAGGATCAGAGAGATGAGCACACAGGATAAAGGATAACTGTATATGCCCGCCGCTGCCATCCAGTAATAGATCTCATCGTAGACCTGAAAGGCGGTCAGGGCAAAGATGATGACTGAGATAAAGATAACGGAATACGAAAAGCTTCCGATCCGCTTTTTCATAAAAGTGTAAAGAAGCAAAATAAATGTCAGATAGAACAATCCGGCATTTATCATCATATCGATGCTGAGCGCAAGGGCCCCCCGGCTTGTAAGTTCTTTCACCCGGAAAAGCGTGATGAATCTCGGAAAATAGGCACCCTGCTGTGTGAAAAAGCCTCTCCGGAAGCTTCGGATCAAATAGGAAAAGTAGCTTGAGATCCCGTGCCACTCGAAATTCCGGAATGAAGAGCGGTTTTTAAAATCATCGATCAGAAAAGTGCTGTAGGCAGCCGTCCGGACTACGAGGTATACGGAATAAAGCGAAAACAGGCAAAGGATCAGGATCCCGATCCCCTGAAGTGTTTCTTTTCTTTTCAGTTTTTTTAAGATATCCGTTTTCATTTGCGTGTATGATCCAAATTGTACCGTTCCGGTTTTCAGGATTTCTCCGCCGCGGCGCTGATCAGATCCACTTCCTCATGGTTCCTTTCCATCGCCACACCGTCCTTTATCTCATAGATCCGGTCGCAGTTTCTTATCGTTGAAAGGCGATGTGCAATAATGATCAGAGTTTTGTGACCATGCAGCGCATCGATCGATTCCATGACCGCATTCTCCGTTTCCGTATCCAGCGAGGAAGTGGCCTCATCCAGCACCAGAATATCGGGATCCTCATAAAGTGCTCTTGCAAGAGCGATCCTCTGTCTTTGTCCGCCGGAAAACTTGATCCCGCGCTCACCGACGATCGTATCCAGCCGGTCGGGAAGCTTTTCTATGAAATCCCGGATCTGAGCTTTTTCGAGAGCTGCCCAGATCTTGTCATCAAAGATCTGATCCCTCGGAAGCCCGAAAGCGATATTCGCCCGGACCGTATCATCCGTAAGAAATACGGACTGCGGCACATACCCGATCATCCGGCACCAGAGATGCGGAATCCCGGATACATCCGTTCCGTCCACCAGCACTTCTCCTTTCCGTGGCTTCAGAAGGCCCATTATGATGTCGGCCAGCGTCGTTTTTCCGGCGCCGGAGGCTCCGATGAACGCAACGGCCTCCCCCTTATTGATCACCAGAGAAAGATTCCTGATCACCTCTTTTTCGCTGTTCTCGTATTTCCAGCAGAGATTGTTTAAGCGGAGTTCTTTTTCAAACTTCTTTTGTTCGGATTCCGCTTCCAATGCCCTTTCCTTTTCGTACAGTGCATCGTTTTCGCGATCAAATTCCTCTGCCTTTTTGTAATTCTCATAAAAGCTGTGCACACTCGGCTGATAGAAAATGATATGGTTCAGTCTGGCCGACACCTTTGAGATCGAGGGCAGGATCTTGAACGCCCCCATGGCAAAGGTCCCCAGAACCGGCGTAAACCGGGTCATATCCACACCCAGCGCGATCCGGATACAGAGGACTGCGATCAACCCTCCGATGCAGACTCCTTCCAGTACCCGGTCAGGACAGGCAGTCACGAAATTATTCGTAAGGAGCGCTCCGGCAGTTCTCTCTGCTGCTTCTTCATATTGTCTTACAAAAGCTTCCCTGCGATCCAGGATCATGATCTCCTTGATCCCGGTCACAGACTGATAGCCGAATTTCTTCTGGTCCGCCACCGCGGCGCGATATGCGCGTCCGGCGCTTTTCATCTTTTTCTTGAAAAAGAGTGTCACTCCGAGGAAGCAGATCCCGACAAGCAACATCGAGCAGAGGGCCGTGAACCAGTCCGTCACGAAAAGGAATACCGCGATAAAAAGGATTACAAGAAGGAACGAGCAGTTTTCCAGAACATAGAGGAGCGTCAGATATACCGACTCCATGTCATTCTCAATCCCTCTAAGGATCTCGGAACTGTTCGTATTCAGGAAAAAGGAATAAGGCCGTTTCAAATAGGAACGGAGCATATGCGTGGAAAGCTCCTTCTGAATCCTCGTTCCGAATTTATAGCGGATATAAGCACAGCCGAGTCCCACCGCGTTCTTGAGAAGAAACAGCAGGATGATCGTGATTCCGAAACATAAAAGGACGCCGACATTTGAAATTCCGGGATCGATCCGGTATATCCAGCTGATGTACCACTTATCCCGGATCGTGCTCTCCTCCAGCATGATCTGCAGAAAAGGCGCGATTACGGAAACGCTAAGAAGTTCAAGGAACGCCTCCACGAGCATGGCAGCGAAGACTTTGATCAGATCCCTCTTCTGTCTCTTCTGCAATATGTATCCCAGCTGAGCCAGGATCTTTTGGAACGCTTTGAAATTGTCCAGCATCTGTTATTTCCGGCTCATCCGCCGATGTTGCGTTCAATCCAGTTTCCGATCCGGTAACCGCTCCAGAGGGCTTCCTCCGGCTCCCGGTATCCGGATTCCAGAAAGTCTTTCAGCCTGTCCGGATCATCCTGCCCGGCAATAAAAACATTCTCCGGATCATACCATTCGCAGTCCCTGACTTCCGCTGCGTTCGTGATCAGTTTTTTCCGAAGCACCAGAGCATCGATCACCCGCATTGTGATATCCGCCCGATCCGACGGCACGCACTCAAGGATCGCCTTTGCCCTGTTTTCAAGAGTCATCAGCTTCGAGTATGAGATCTGTCTCCGGTATTCCCTGCTCCTGAATCTTTCCCAGATATGATCCGCAGTCACATAAAAGTACCAATTGATGTCGCGAAGAGCATTCCGGTCGATATAGTCCCGTATCCTCTTAAGGCGCCCTTTGTCCTTTCCGGCGAAGATCACATCATACGCGATCTCGGGCTTTTCCGAAAGGGCTTTCCGGTACATGCTCTCGCAGTAAAAAAACGAGCTGTATCCGATCCCGTAGATCTCGCACTGTTTTTTACTGTAGGTACGGATATCGATCCCGAGAGGTCTCAGTTCATCCACGCTGACGGAAGAACGCTCCACCGGATTCCAGTACATAAAAATGATCCTGGCTTCCGGATTCCGGGCCTTCAGCCATTCGATATCCCGCCTCTTCATCAGGGGATCAAAGATCACCAGTGTTCCCCGGATTCCGGTAAGGTTCCTGTTGTATTTCCGTTTCAGATCGATCCCCTTTTTTCTGAAGAGGATCCATTCCACACCGTTTACCGGTCCGTTATCACATTCAACCAGCGGCAGAACCTCATATCCGTCCTCCCGGATGTATTTGGCGAGCAGGGAATTCCTTACGGACTTCACCACAAAGATCAGTCTGTTTTCCATAGTTCCGACATCTGCTCTCCGGAATAGATCCGGGCGACCGGAATGCCGCGATATGTCACTTCCGTAAGTGACTCCTCAGCGGCCCCGGGGAACTCAAGCCCCAAAAGATACTTTTCCGGATAATTGTAAACACAGTTTCCTTCCACGCAGAAGAAAGAGTCTCCGGTCAGCATTTCTTCGACCTTCTCTTCGGGTACGGAAGTCTCGCCGAGGGTCCTGAACAACGTTACCGGAATCCCGTGGTAATCGTCAAAGTCTCTCCCGCCGTAATCCGTATAGATCCGGATGCTCCGGATATCGGTCCCGCTTTCCCTGCAGTACTCCGCAATTGCACGGTCGTATACGCTCTGAAGACTTCCCCAGGCGCTGTCACTGATGTATCCCTGCCGCTTCGGCATCATATTCCAGTACGGATAAAAGATCGTATAGGCGAACCGGGCACCGGGAATGACTTCGATCAATGTCAGGAGCATTCCTGCAATTATACCATATATTGTAGTTTTTCTCAACTCTCCCCACTCTGCCGACACAAGAAGAAGGATTGTTGCCACCATCTGGAACGACACGATGTAAACATTCGAATACCGCGCCGAATTGTATTCTCCCATGATCGTATACAGGATCGTCATTCCCCAGCTTAAAAACAGCAGGATCAGAAGCGGAAAAGAAGCAACATCCGGCCTGAGGAGCCGGGTAAAGAAAAAGATCATAAAGGCAAGCAGGAAAACAGTCGGAACCGCATTGACCGTAATCACGATGTGATCGATAAGATACCTTATACGGTCGCTTTTCACGAATGCTTCAGTCGGGAGATAAGTGAATATGATCCCCATAAGAAAATAGAAAAGCAGCATTGCGGATGCAATCACGCAGAAAGGCTTTTCAAGGTTGAAACACGACACACCCTTTTCGATCAACGAAAAGAGCAGGACACCGAGAAACAGGATCGCAAAATGAAATACGAGTGCCGTAATGTCGATCAGGTACTGAGGAGAATCCGCAAATCCCGAAAACTTCCCGAGAAGATCCGTTTCCACATATATAAGAGGTCTCAGGAAAGATCTCCAGATCCCGGAATAGCGCCCTTTCATAAGGATCGAGCAGACCCACCAGTCGGTGAGCAGAAGGACCCCGCAGGAAGTCAGAATTGAAAGAAGCACCCCTTTTGCGTACGCCAAAAGTTCCGCAGCCGGTGCAGAAGGCGATTCCGGGCTCTTTCTCCCCGTCTTCACCAGGATCATCGTAAAGAGAACGGATTCCGCCATCATCAGCGGATAGACGAGAATCTTCTCCTGAAGCGCGAGAGTGCAAAAGATCAGGGCGATCACGGCTTCCTTCGCATCCGTTTTCTCCCACGCATGCCAGATCACGATCAGTGAAGCGATCCCGAAAACCACCGAGAAAAGATCATAATTATAATTCGTAAGGCAGATGCAGAAAACGGGCAGTGTAAAGGCAGTGGCGTAAAGCCCCGTGATCGAAAGCAGCTTCCTTTTCCCTTCCGTACGGATCAGTCTGTCCTCCGAAAAAAGGATCAGTGCATGCATGACGAGAAATCCCGCAAGCCAGTGAAGAAGCTTCGCAAACTGATAAACGTCAATGTCAAGGATCTCAAGAATCCCCTTTGGCATAAGGAAGAAGACCGTCCCCATTATGAGATAATTCGTGTGAGCGTTCTGCATGGAAAAATGCCAGAAGTCGTTATTCCAGAGTTCCGCCTGTTCGGCGATCGCACCCCTTTCATCCACAGTGAGATAAGAGGTCATATAAATGACAGAAAGCGACAGTACCGCAAGGATAAGGATCATCGATCCGATCCTCCACCCTGTCTTTGTACCTGTCTTTTTCAAAGCTTCCCATACGAAAACCCCGGCAATGATGAGAAAGCAGATCTCTTCTTTTTCCACGATCCCGGCATAAAGTGAAAGGATCGTAAAAACCTTCCCCACAAAAAAGCTCAGAAATATAGCGAAAAGAACCGTCTTCAGGGCCGGAACCCTTTCAAGCCGCTCTGCCGCGCATAACTTCATGAAACCGTCTCTTATGACATACCTGTTCAGGATATAAAGGAGCGTTACGATAAGGATAAAGGTTCCTGCCCAGAGAACGCAGATACCGGGAAGCACATGTTTCCGGATTTCCGTGATGCGGAAGCGACTCTCTGCCTCAGATATCCCTTCTTCCCCCGATCCGGAAATTTCCGACACCTGTGTCAGAAATCCCTCCGACAGGTCCACGTTTTCAGCATCCTGAAGATGCCCGTAAAGATCTTCCGCACTGATTTCATACAGCCCCAAAAAGCCGTATCGGACCATCAGTCCCCCGATCCTGCAGTTATCCGTGATCCGATAAACAGTATCATTGTTTCCCGTAAGAAAATCTCTCAGCGATATCCTTCCGAAGGCATGATCTTTATCGATGTCCGAATACGAAAAAGGAAGCTGCACAGGACCGTTCAAAAGCCCGTCATGCATAACTTCCATATAGATCGGAGCCGAATCAGGATAATCATCGGCCAGAGTAAAACACATTTTGATATGTGCCGGCAAAATCAGAACCGTCAGGATCAGACCGGCCGCGATCAGTATCAGCTTTTCCTTCACGAAACTATTTTCCCGCTTTCCCCGTATACTTGTCGATAAATATCCCGATCCCCTCCTTTACGGACAGACTGCTCTTCCATCCGCACTCCCGCTCGATCAGGGAGACATTCAGCCGGGAATCCTCAATATCGCACTTGCGTGCCGGCAAATACTGAATATCCGCCTTTTTCTGAACCTTCTCTTCTATGAACCGGATGATCTCGTTGGTGGTATGCGATTCCCCGGTTCCGATATTAAATACACGTTCCGTGCCTGTATAGTCATAGACCCGTTCGAGCGCATCCATCACCTCATCGATATAGATATAATCCCGCCGGTTTTCTCCGTCCCCCCAGACCTCGATCGTCTCGCCGCTTATGATCCTTGTGGCAAAGATCGGGATGATCCCCTGACGCTTTTTGGGGTTCATATCAAGTCCGTAGGGATTTGCGATCCTCAGTCTTATGCAGCGGATCCCGTCATATTTGTCATAAAGATGAAAATAATGTTCCAGCGTAACCTTTTCCGCGGCATATACACATTCCGGATTAAGAGCATCTTTCTCTTCGGACCGTTTTCCGGACTCCCCGTACACCGTTCCACCCGACGAAACGAAAAAGAGCCTGCTTACCCCTTTTCTTTTCATAGCCTCCAGCAGACGGATCGTAGGAAGGATCGTATTCTCAATACTATCCGCAGTCTGCCCGGTTCCGTCACAGGGTACGATAGCGGAGATCAGATGAAAAACGGCGTCCACTCCTTCAAGCAGACCGTCAAAATCCGCTTCCGGAAAACTCCCCCGGATCACCTCTACATTTTCCGGATCCTTTGAATGCGACCAGTTAAGGTCATAAACCCGGACTTTCTCCCGCTTCGAGATTCGTTTGATGAAATTGTATCCGAGGAATCCGTTTCCGCCTAAAATCAGAATCATGCTTCTTTTATGGTCTTTTCAAAAAGTGTAAGATAACTGTCCGCCAGCTCACTCCATAGGAATTTTTCATCAATGAGCGCCTGACTGCGTTTCCCGAAAGAGATCCGGAGATCTTTGTCCCGCATCAGCCGAAGTGCGTGATCACCGAATGCTTCCGCGGGGATCGCGAAGCCGTTTCCGTCGATCAGCTCCTTGCTTCCCTCGCAGGGTGTCATCAGGATCGGAAGTCCGTAGGACATCGCCTCAAGCACTACATTTGACATTCCTTCCTTGTAGGAGGGAAGAATAAATACATCCGCCATAAGGAAATACGAAGGAAGCTCATCTTTGCTCTTTTGACCGGTAAACTCGACCACATCCGTGATCCCGAGTTCCCTGACGGTATCTTCGTATTCCTGTTTGCAGGGCCCGTCTCCCACTACGATAAGCCGTACCTTTTTCCCATCCGCCTTTGCTTTTTCGGCCAGTTCCTTCATCTGGGGAAGGAAGAGCTGCAGGCCCTTTCTCCGGATCAGACGGTGCGCAAAGAGGATCGTAAAGTCATACTCCTTATGCTTCGTCTCCTCCAGGTCTGCCGGAAGATCAATATGATCCGCGCCGTTATAGATGACCAGGATCTCCTTCTTCCGGTAAAACTTCTCTGCCATCTCCTTTAAACCGTCGCTGTTGGAAATAAGCGCGCCCGCGTTCTTCCAGAGCACCTTTTCCGCGGGCCCGAGGAATTTATATATGATCTTAAACCGGTCCTGAAATCCGGGTACATCCCCTCCTCCGAACTGGATAATATATGGCAGATGAAACTTTTTCTTAAGAACCCACGCGACCGGAGCACCCGGGATTGCGAACATCGCGAAGCAGATATCGTAATGCTGCTCCTTCTCAAGGCGTTTCGAGAAAGGAAGCGCTTTCCGGATATAATCGAACATCTCGGCGAAGGAGGATTGCGCCACCGACTTTCTTTTTGAATGAAGGCGGTAGATATTGACACTTCCGTTACCGAAGGTCTTTCGCGTGACATCCTCTTCCCCCTCAAACCAGATCGATACGATATCGACCTGATGTCCTTTCAGGGCAAATTCCTTCGACAGATGGATGCAGATATTCGCACCTCCACCGCCGACCGGAGGATATTCATGGGAGATCATCAGGATCTTCATACCTGTTCACCTGTCGGATTCTCAGGAGCCTGCTGTCCTGAAGCTTGGTTTTCCGTTATATCCCTGATACTGTAGGGCGAATCCGCGTGTACACCGTAATAGGTCTTCATCATCATCTCACTCATCAAACCGAAGACGAAGAGCAGAAGACCTATGATCACAAAGAACACGGTAAGCAGAGGCGGGAAGATATTATTCGACATCTTTCTTCCCATAAAGAAGAGCACCACCGACCATATCGCACAGGCGAAGCCGAGTCCGATAAAGCAGAGGCCGGCACCTCCCAGTAAATGGATCGGGCGGTTTGCGTATTTATTCCAGAACCATACCGAGATCATATCCACAAAGCCTTTCACGGTACGCTTCCAGTTGTACTTCGTTTTTCCTGCCGTCCGGGGACGGTGATTTACTACCACCTCGCCGATCCGGAATCCCTTGATCTTCAGGATGGCCGGAATGAAACGGTGCTGTTCCCCGTAAAGGCTCACCCCGTTAAAGCACTCCTTCCGATATACCTTCAGGGAGCATCCGCTGTCATGGATCCCGTCATGAACGATCATATGCCGAAGCAGATTCGCCCCCCTGCTTGTAAAGCGCTTCATCAGCGTATCTTTGCGGTTCTTCCGCCAGCCGGATACGACATCCAGATCGTTTTCCAGAAGATATTCGATCATATGCGGAATATCCGCAGGATCGTTCTGCCTGTCCCCGTCCATGGTCACGATGAAATCATTCTTCGCTTCCTTGATCCCCGCGTCCATCGCCGCGGTCTGTCCGAAATTTTTCCTCATCCGGATCAGTTTCAGCGGTTTAAGGTCTTTACAGGCCATCACGGTACCATCCGATGACCCGTCATCCACGAAGATGATCTCATACCCGTAGCCGCTGCTTTCGCAAACGTCCACGATCTCTTTATGC
>JAILLW010000094.1 GCA_024692955.1 Lachnospiraceae bacterium
CTCCCTCCTCGCAGACGACAAGGAGAGTTCTCCCTTTGGTCTGAAAATAGGGCTGTGCCAGTGTGTAGTTGATAAACTCGGTCTTTCCGCTTTCCAGAAATCCGTTGATGATAAATACCGGTTTCATTATTTCTTCAGCAATCCTTCCAGTGCTTCCCTGTTGATCCTGGCGCCGATGATGCAGAAGCGGCCCGTTACATCCGCAGCGCCTTCGCGGATATTGGTCTCCTCCGGTACGTAATCGAACCAGATCCAGCCGCCGTCCGTATTCGGAACCATGCCCTTGGCGCGGAGCACGGTACCGTATTTCTCCTCATTCCCGAGTTCGTCAAGGATGTGTCCGATCTCCGAAACGGTATAGGATGCCGGGCTCTCGATGCCGACGCTGTCGAAGATCTCATCCGCGTGATGATGGTGATGATGATCGTGGTCGTGATGGTCGTGATCGTGGTCATCGTGATCATGGTCGTGATGGTCATGGTCGTGATCATCGTGGTCGTGATGGTCGTGATCGTGGTCATCGTGGTCATGGTCATGATGATCATGGTCGTGGTCATGGTCATGATGATCGTGGTCGTGGTCATCGTGATCATGGTCGTGGTGGTCATGGTCGTGATCATCGTAGTCGTGGTCATCGTGATCATGATGGTGGTGGTCGTGATCGTGATGATGGTGATGATCATCCTCCGGGTCGTGCTTCAGGCTCGCCATAAGCTCCGCTTCCAGATCCTTCGCGCCCTCGATCGTATCGAGGATCGTCTTTCCGTCAAGATCATCCCAGGGGGTGGTCACGATGGTGGCTTTTTCGTTATAATTCCGGATCAGCGCTATGGCATTCTCCAGCTTCTCACTGCTGATATTCTGAGTACGGCTGAGAATGATCGTCCCCGCATGTTCGATCTGATTGTTGAAGAACTCACCGAAGTTCTTGATATACATCTTCGCCTTGGAAGCGTCTACCACGGCTACCGCACTGTTTAATACCACATCATGCTCGTCAATGGCGTTCTTAACCGCTTTCATGACATCCGAAAGTTTCCCGACTCCGGAGGGCTCGATCAGGATCCTGTCCGGCTTGTAGGTCGAGAGCACTTCCTTCAGGGATGTACCGAAATCTCCCACCAGGGAACAGCAGATACAGCCGGAGTTCATTTCCCTGATCTCGATTCCGGCTTCCTTTAAGAAACCGCCGTCCACGCCGATCTCACCGAACTCATTCTCGATGAGTACGACCTGTTCGCCGTTTAATGCTTCCTTTAACAGCTTTTTGATAAGGGTGGTCTTTCCTGCCCCCAGAAAACCCGAAAAAATATCAATCTTTGTCATCTTCCTGTCCTCTTTCTTCCGTCCGTTTTTCCGTTCTTTTATTTCCGGCCTTTTTCAAGGCCTTTAAAACCCGTCTTTTCCAACTTCATCATCATAGCACACAGGATGAAAAAATGTGCGATAGCGCATGTTATTTTATTGATTTTTCAGAAACGCCCGGACCTTTTCCAGATGTTTCTCCCCATCTTCGCGTCCCATCCGATAAGCGGCTTCCAAAACCTCCGGATCGTGTTCGGTCCCCTGGGACGGAACCGGAACGGAGGGCGCGATCACATAGACATTGCCCTTCTTCTCCTCATCCCGCACATAGGCAATGTTTTCATTGTACCGGTCAGGCCTCGTTCTGAGAGCCTCCAGAAGCATCGGGTATTTTCGAAGCGCCATCCGGATGATCCCCATATGCCCGGGCGCCCCTTTCCGGTAGCCGGGAGGCTGTGTCAGGATCACCACGTTTCTGGAATAACCGATGCTCTGAAAATACGCGAGCGGTACGGAATCGGCGGTTCCCCCGTCCGAATACTCCCCGTCACCGATCTTTACCGTTTTGGAAAGGACCGGCATCGACGCGGAAGCACGGATCCATTCCATTCCCTCTCCTTGAAGATCCTCGCACAGATGATAGACCGGAAGTCCCGTATTCGCGTCCGTGACCACGGCGTAGAACTTCATCGGGTTTTTCCGGTAAGCCTCATAATCGAAAGGATCCAGTTCCTCCGGGATCTTATGATAGCAAAGATCCGCGTCATAAACATCACCGGTCTTCAGAAGGCTCCGGTAGGTCCCGTATCTTTTATCCCTGCAGTATTTTTTGTTATAACGGATCGCCCTCCCGATCTGGCGGGACTTCAGATTACAGCCGAAGCAGGCGCCGGCCGATACCCCGATGGCACCGTCAAAGCGGATATCATTTTCCATAAATACATCCAGAATGCCGGCCGTATACATGCCGCGCATCGCTCCGCCTTCCAGGATCAGTCCCGTTTTCATACAATCCCCGCTTTCTGCCGCCTTCACGGCCTTCCCTTTTTCACTGCCCGGCGGAATATCCGCTCCGGGCTGACACTTCCCTTCGAAAACCGTTCTTTATTATATATGCCATGATCAAAGGCCGCAATCTTTTGAGCAAAAAAAGCCGGCGCCGCCCGGGGCAGCGCCGGTTCTTTTTATCCGGAAACTTATCCTTCGATCGCGATAAACTTCTTCTCCGGAACTTCTTCCTTATGCTCTTTCTTCGGAACGAAGAGTTTTAAGGTTCCGTTGTCGAACTTCGCCTTGATGTCCTCCTCGGTCACATCCTCACCGACATAGAAGCTTCTCTGGCAACTTCCGAAATAACGCTCCTGACGGATGTATTTCTTTTTCTTGTCTTCCTCGTTATGCTCGTTCTTCGTTTCCGCCTTGATGGTCAGATAACCTTCCTTCAGTTCCGCGGATACTTCCTCTTTCTTATAACCCGGAAGATCGATATCCAGTTCAAAACCGGTATCCGTTTCCTTTACATCGGTACGCATCGCGTTCGCGTTCCAAAGCTGTCTTGCTTCCTTGTCCTTCGGGACTCTCCTTGCCGGGTATGCAAAGTCATCAAAAAAGCTGTCAAACAAATCTTCTCCGAAAATGCTGGGTACTAACATGATCCTTACCTCCTTTTATATAAAGACTTGATCTGGTATTTTGTTCCGGGGAGATCTTTGTTCCTCCCTCGTTCTGATACCGTTATAGCACCCTGTTAGCACTCTGTCAAGCAGAGTGCTGATAAACATTTTCTTAAGATTATTACGTATTTATTAACTCCGGGATCCTCATGATCCGCGTTTCCAGAAGGAGAATCCTTTTGAACCGATGGTAAAGGTGACGGTGGCCCTTCCGCCGTAATTGCCGACTCCGCGGATTGTAACCGTGGCCTTCCCCTTGTTTACATTATTCCGGCAGCTTCCCTCCACGATCTCCCAGTTCGTGATGACTTTTCCGTTTATGATCTCCGTATCCGGGATCTTCTTTCCGCCGATCTTTACGGTGATGTCGCTCTCGTCAGGGAAGATCGCATCGCCCGTATAATTCTTTTTCGAGGCCCCGCACTTTGCTTTGTTAAGGCTCTTTTTCGTAATGCGGTAATTCCCCTCGCAGATCCCTTCGTAATTTCCCATGCCCCTGATCACGACCTTAAGTTCCGTCCCCGCAGGAAGCACGGTATTTTCCGGAATGTCGGAGCCGTCGGCCATTTTATAGAATACGGTCCTTTCATAATCCGTCCCTGCCTTCAGGGTCTTTCCGTTCTGATCCCTGATGCTGAATTTCGTCCCATAGGCATTCTTCCGGTTCTGCCGGGTTCTGTCCGATACAAGCAGGGTGAGGTTTTCGAGGTTCTGTTTTTCCACCTGATAGGAAAGTTCCCCGTCATAAATGCCGCTGTAGTTTCCTTTTCCTTTGATCGTGACGGTCGCCGTCTTTCCGGCCGCTTTATGGTTCCTGTATGTCAGTGTATAATCCTTCCCCTCCTTCAGGGCGGTTCCGTCACGGGAAACGGTAACGGAAGCCTTCGCCCCGTCCTTTGCATAGGGGATCTTTCCCTCATCCGTATCGACCGCGACCTCGATCCCGGCCCCGTTCAGACTGTAAGGCGCGATCTTAAAGGTTTTCGTGATCTTCCCGCTGCATCCGTTCTTCGCGATGAAGGTTGCTTTTGCCTTGCCGGCCTTCGCAATTCCGGAATAGGAAACCGTATAATCCCCTGTGCCTGTTTCACTGTCAAAAAGGGTAAGCGGGGTGCCGTCCTTTGCGATAAGACGGATCTGTCCGGATCTCAGCATTTCATCAAGCGGAGCCGGCTTCCCGCTGTAAGGGATCCCCTCCTTCGGAATACCCGAAAGCACCGCTCCCTTAAGAGACCTTCCGACGATCCTAAAGGAGATCCTCTTCGTGCCGCTGTAGCCGCGCTCCGGGATTCCCGTCACAATGGCATATCCCGTTCCGGGGATCGTATTGTTCCGATAAGTGACGGTGAAGTCTTCCGCAGTCAGTTCTTTTGCGCCGTCCCGGATCGTAAGAGCAGGTCTGATCTCATCCCCTCCCGCGTACGGCTGATCCGCGATCTTCGAAAATGAAAGCTTATTGAGAAGCTTCACGGTACCGGAATTATCAAGGATCGTAAGCGGAACGTCCCTTGATCCGGTGAAGTTTTTCTTTCCGGTATAACGGATCATATAATTCCCGGGTTCTTTGACCGAGGAGAGGGGAATTCCCGGTGTTTCCGGATCAAAGTTTCCTCCGTCTCCGACCCTGAAATAGGAAACGGTATAGTCCGTGTCCTTTTTCAGTTTCTTTCCGTTCCGGGTAAGTACGGATAAGGGCTTTTGTCCCTTTTTGTTATAAGCGACCGATAAAGCATCCACGGATACTTCTTCGTTCTCCGGGCCGATCCCGGCAGGCAGGATCTTGAAGTAAACCGTTTCCTTTCCGGAATAGTTTCCTTTTCCCGTCACGATGACCGCCGGAGATAAGGTCTTTTTCTTCGAATTAAAGAATCCCGGATCGCCCTCGGAGAGTGTATAGGCCTTTCTATTGTTCACATATTTCAGGGTATAATCCTTCCCGGCCCGGAGCAGCTTCGTATGATCATAGATCCGGACTTCGGGCTTAACTGCGGAACCGGTATAGGCATAGGAGCCTTCCTCATTGCCAGGCTCGGGAACAAGCGCCACCCAGAGTCCCTCCGGGATCTCCCCTCCATCCGGGATATCTTCCCCGATAACGTCTCCGTTTCCGACGCCGATCCTTATCTTCAGTTCCATCGGCGAAGGCATGGCGTTTCCGGCAAGATCCGCGGCATAAAGCGTTGCCGTATGGGTGCCGGAAGAAAGATCACCGATCGGTACGAAGATCGCCTTATACTCCGGGAAATAATAATCCTTCATATTCCGGAGATTTACCAGTTCCTTCCCGTCCAGTTTCAAAGAGAGCTTTGAGAAACCGCTCACCTCGCCGAAAGCCGCAACGATGGCAGGTGTGCCGTTCTCTTCCCATACACGGAAGGCCGTTATTTTCGGCGCGGCATGGTCTATGGCCAGGATGTACTGTCCGGGCTCCGTGATCCTAAGCGTCACCTTTTTCCGATCCCTGTCAACACTTCCGCCACAGCAAAGGTAGCCCATCAGTTCTTCCGAATACCGGTAGATCGCAAGATTCCCCGCATCCTGAAGAGTGACTCCGGCAGCATTCAGATCCTCTTCGGTATAACCGAGTTCCAGCGTAAGGCTCCTTCCCTGCCAGTCCGTGATCCTGTTTTCCGCTTGATCAATGACTGAGATGATATAGGGATTCCCGACGGTGGCCGCAAAACTCTCTTCCTTCTCCGGTGCTTTCCCGTCGGCACTGCTCCCCAGGGGAGCTGCGGAAGAATCCTCAATATATGTGCTGATGTCATAGGAGGGCGCCGGACTGCCCTGCGGAGCGTTATCGTCGGCAAGCGCAAGGATCTCCACCCAGAATCCGGCCCAGTCATTTTTGTCCCCACATACTTTGGCCAGCCGGTTCACGGTCTCTTCTCCCGCTTTTTTGACCGCCTTTTGGAGTTTCTGATCAAGCTCTGATTCAAGCTCTTTGGTCTTGTCAATCACTTCCTCCAGAAAATTCGAAAAATCGCTGTCCGTAACACCGAATTCCCCAGGGCTTACCGTCTTGTTTGTGAAGACCCCTTCCTTGGTCTGACTGTGCGGGTTCCAGCGCGTCTTTCCGTTGGCAAAGCTGTAGGAAACCGATTCCTTCACCTCGTCGAATTTCAATTCTCCGGAGACACCTATGGTACCGTTCAGTTCTGCCTCCGGCGATTTCAGAGAAAGTTTCAGATCCGCAAGTGTTCTCGAGCGCTTAAGGACATCCGTGAAGATTCCCTGCGTACGGAGGTCTTTATTATATTCGATGAACGAATCCCGTTTGAACAGTTCCAGCTCGCTGTCATAAAAGCCGCTGAGCTTCGGATAGGAGCCTCTCAGACAATCGGTATTTTCTTCTCCCATATAAAGCAGTTTCTGAATATATTCCGGAGTCCATCCTTCCGCGTCTTCTTCCCCTTCATGATAGACATTGGAATATTCGACTCCCGTGATTGCGGAAGGATCGTTCTTCTCTTCTCCCCAGATGGTAATATCGTACCGGTAACCATCCTCATCTTTGAGTTCGAACGTCCTCGTTGCTTGAACAGCATCGTGTTTTCCCGTAAGTTCAAGGCTCTCTTCTGCCTCCCCCTTCACTTCCTGAACGAACCTCCGCCCGTAACGGTTTCCCCGTCCGCCGAAGTTTCTGTCATAAATGTTTCCTTTCAGGAAAGTACCTTTTTCGGATATGGAAAGAAGCGTTCCCTCCGCCTCCGCGTTCTTTCCTTCAAAGGTTCCCTTAAGCACCTTAAAATCCGTCCCGATGGATGTCCCGTACTCGGAAGCATAATAGTCAGGCTGAACTCCCTCGTTTTCATACAGGCGGACAAGAAAAACATTTCCTGACATACGGGCCAGTAACTTAGCAATAAATGCCGAGATCTCCGGAAGATCCGCATCCTTGTAGTCCCGGATCACAAATCCGGAAACATCATTAATGATGATCCCGCCGGAAACCCCGATATTGAAGGGAATGAATGACAACGTGGGGTTTTCATCCTGGGGGGATTTGAGCCCGAAATTGCCCGACAGATCGCCGTTTGTTCCGTTTCCCAGTTTCAGCTTCAGATCCTTCGTACCGTCTTTATTGTAGACTGTTGTGATCTCAAGTGTCTTCGAGCATTCCGCCGCCAGAGCGAGGGAAGAATCCAGGCTTTCATCAGTGAGCTTATTATTCAGTTCCCCCTTCAGATTCACTTTCGCGGTCCAGGTCTTCTCATAGGAGAAGGGCTCCACAATGATCTTCTTAAAGCGGAGGATCAGGATCCTTACGTTTTTATAATACACATTGATATCGCAGGAGTGCTCATTTACGCCGCCTTCCTCATAACGGAAGACATCCGAGAAGATGCTCACATAGCCGTTGGCATCGACTTTCTCCGCTTTTCTCACGGGAACGCCGCCGGCCTCCGCGATGCGGTTGTAGGTAATAAGACCGTCATCGCTCCCCTCTCTTCCGATAAAACTCCCTTCCGCATCATAGACTTCTTCCAGCGGGAAAAGGTATTTGTTGCTCCCGTTTACAAGCCGGACATTCGCGATCGCATACCCCTCATGATTGATCCGGATCTCATCCTCGACCTCAAAGACCGTCACTTCAAGTATAAGGCTTGAAAGATAAGGCTGCTCATCCGCATCCCTGTCCTCCTTCACCGGAAGATAACTCCATGCCCGGGAGGCCTGATCGCACAGACTCACGGGAAGCTGAATCCGGGAATTTACCTTCTGCGGATCCGGCGTTTTGATCCACGTAAGTTTCATGCAGTCGGCAAAAAGCAGATAACTGTTTCCGGTTATATTTGAAAGATCAAATCCGGAAAGATCGATCCTTTCAAGCGATCTGCAAAGGGAAAACATCTCCGAAAAGCTGTTCAGTTCCCGATCATAGCGTTGCGATCTTCCGGCAGGATCATAGACATAGATATAGCCCCCATTATAGATTGCCTCCACATTGTCGGGATAATATGGTTTAAAGGTGAATCCCTCAAGATCGATGTCGGTCAGGGCAGTGCAGTTATAGAACATCCTGCGGGCTGAACTCAGGCTCGAAGTGTCCGCTTCCGGAAGCCCCGAAACGCTTTCTAGCCCGGTGCAGTTTTCGAACATTGAGGCCGTCTGAAGGACGTTATCCATTTTGAATCCGGAAAAATCAAAGGATTTCAGGGAGGTACAGTACATGAACATCCCGTACATACTGACCGCCGCATCCGTATCGAGTCCCGGTGTCGCTGTCAGACTATGGCAGCTCAGAAATGCATAAGTAAATTCCTTCACTTTTTTCGTGTCACCGAATCTCACATTTTTCAGGGATGTACAGCCATCGAAGCAGCTGTTCATATTCGTGACGCCGGATGTGTCCAGATTCGAAAGATCCAGTGCCTCAAAGCTTTCGCAGCCATAAAACATCGCTCTCATATTCGTCGGGCGGAATCTGTTTTCTTCCTCCGGCAGTATGACCGATCTCAGTTTTTTACATCCGCCGAACATTCCGGTACAATCCGTGATATCACTAAGATCGCTCTGCGAAAGATCTATGATCTCAACATAAGAACCGAAGGGATTGCAGAAAAGCCCCCTCTCCCCCACATCATGAGCTTTCAGAGTGATCTTCTTTACTTCTTCGGCAAAGCCGCCCGTATCTTCGCCGTAATTGGCTGATCCAAGCGGGTATCGGGACGGCCTTGCCCAGGGGGGAAGCAGATTGAGGACATTTTGTGTCCCGGTATCTCCGGATAGAGGCCCTGCTCCTTCGATCACAACTTCTCCGTCGCTGAAAAGTTTCCATGAATAATCACATTCATTATCGGATCCCGTCCAGGTCCCCTGATCTTTAAGCGTCGGTTCACCGTCGGCATACGGATCTTCGGATCCTTCCTCCGATATCTCCTCCGGCAGTTCATAAGATATGCCTTCCGCAAGATCATCGGACAGGTCTTCTGACGGATTGTCCGGCATGATTTCGGGTGTTCCCGCATCTTTGATCAGACCGCCGTCTTCAGGTTCACTGATCATCTCATCGGAAATCTCATCGGAGATCTCATCCGCTCTGACATCAATTACCGGAAAGCCGTCCACCGGAGGTGTCAGAATAAGGATAGCCGAAAGTATCCCGGCGACCAGTCCGTTTCGAATTTCCTTATGCTTTTTGCTCATATTTACACTCGCCCTTATTTTCCAAACGCATCATTGCGTTTCTTTTCACAAACCACATTATAAAGTATGCGGAAATCGAAAACAATAAAAAAACCGCGCTCTTCCGCGCAGTTTCCGTAAATGCTGGTGGCCGGACTTGAACCGGCACGGTGTTGCCACCGAGGGATTTTAAGTCCCTTGCGTCTGCCT
>JAILLW010000032.1 GCA_024692955.1 Lachnospiraceae bacterium
GTTTACATGGTAATAGAACCTGCCGTCATAAGGGACACAGTCAAAAAGCCAGGTGTCTTCTCCGGGATCCACGGGCGTAACGGCCGTAAGTTCTCCCTCCCCGTTAAGGATGTAGAAACACTGATCATCCTCCGGGGCCCCGCTGTAAATGTCGTTCGCGGTATGAATGTAGTAATTGCCGTCGCGGGAGATGGCGGAAATGATCTTCTGATCCTCCGGCATTCCGAAGGAAAGCTTCTCCCAGGTCCTGGTATCATAGACCGAGGAAGTTCCGTATACGAAAGGAAGGATCTTTCCGGCAGGGTCCGGCTCTTCCTCCGGGTTTTCCGGATCGGTCGGAAGCTCCGGATCGCCCTCCGGTTCAATGGAAGGTTCCGGATCCGGTTCCGTAACCGCCGGTTCCTCTTCTTCACTCACATCCCGGTCCTTTCCGAGACCCGAAACAAATTTCCCGGCCATTGTAAAGATGCCGCATCCGGTAAGGGAAACGAGCATCAATAAAATAACAAGCGTTCTCAATATGCGTTTTCGCATCACTTTCTCTCCTGTATGTTTATTTATCGGATCGCCGCTTCCGGCGTCGAATACTCTGTGATAAGCAGTTCCAGTGCGAGGGTATCCTCCATCCTGCCCGTCTTGATCGCCCAATCCGCCTCGGCGCAGGCCTCCAGCGCGCCGATCAGCCGTTTTCTTCCGTACTGCTGCTGACGGGTCATATATCTTCCCGCCACATAATGCGGAATGTTCAGTTCCTTCCCGATCTCGTACTTATTGCGGTAGCCCTGTTCCATGAGTTCTCCGGTCCGGATCATCAGCCGGAACTGCCTTGCAATCAGGGAAAGGATACCGAAAGCACTCTCCTTCAGGGAAAAGAGATCCCGGAGCATCGCAAGCGCCAGGTCCGTCTTTCCGGCCCCCATGGTATCGATCAGATCAAAGACTCTGAGGGACAGCTGCCTGGTGGTAAGGCGCTTCACGTCCGCCGCGGTGACGACCGGCCGATCCTCCGTATAGGAAATCAGCTTGTCCGTCTCGTTTTTGATATTATTCATATCGTTTCCTGTAAGGGAAAGAAAAAAGGAAAGATCCTGAACGGACATCTTTTTCCCCGCTTTTTTCAGGAGTACGGCCACCCATTTCGTGAGGGTCTCCTCGTCCTGCCGGCCGCATTCGGCGGCGACTCCTTTGGAACCGGCGAGTTTGAAAAGGTTCTTCCGCCGGTCGGCCTTCTCCTCCGAAAAGACAAGATACGTACTTTCCGGAAGCTCTTCCTTAAGGAAGCGCTCCAGATGCTCCTCACCGTCTTTGAAAAAGCCGGAATCCTCCACGAGGATCAGCCGTCTTTCCGCGAAAAACGGAAGGGTACGGGCCTGATCGATCAATTCGGAAACATCGACCTCCGGTCCCCGGAACACGGAAAGGTTCATCGAATCGTCTCCGACGACAGCATCCTTAAGCATATCCCGGTACTGACGGCGAAGATAGGTCTCCTCGCCGAAGAGGAGGTAGATCTGCTTCAGATTATTGTTTTTGATGTCGTCGCGTATCCGCTGCACTTTTTCCCTTCTCCTTCGACCGCCGGCAGGCAGGCCTGCCACGGCAATGACCTTCGGCCGGGTTCCGCAAAATGATGACTTAACGGATTGGCTCTTGCTCCGCACTCACGCATTTCTTTCACATTATACCACTATCTTCGTGCGCGGGATACACAGAATCTTGTATTTCGGCTCTTTCAACGCCAGAGATAACCACAAGATGGCGGATTTTGAGATTTTTGTGAATAACGCTTGTTATCTTAAGCTCCGCCCCCGGATTTTCGTGCAGATTTCCGCTTTACTTCCATGGGAAAGGGAGTAAAATATCCGCTAAGACAAAGGGGAGGACTATTATGAATAACAATTATGTGATCAAAGCATCCGACGGCGAAGTCTTCGGCGGCTGGAATAATCTCGGGATGATCGTTATGAAGGCTCCCGAAGAAAAGAATCTGGCCTACCGGATGAGCCGGACGGTGGCACTTCGAAACCTTGAAAAAGTCCGGGAATTCACCCGGAAGGAATGCGAGGTCATCGCGGTCTGACCGCCATCCGGATCCTTCGGAAGGATGCGAAAGGCGAAAAAGAGCAGGGACAGAACCCTGCTCTTTTTCATATTTCCGGCCTGCTTCCGGCCGCGTCGGCACCGGATCCTTCTTTATTTCGGTG
>JAILLW010000046.1 GCA_024692955.1 Lachnospiraceae bacterium
GCCAGGATCGGCGATGTGTATCAGCTGCCGCTGATGCTGGACGGAGACCGCGATTGCAGATGGAACATAAACTCCACGGATAAATACTGCAATAACATATTGATCGAAGCACCGAACGGATACGGAAAAACGACATTTATGCGAAGCATTCTCCTTTCGGCGACTTATGAATACCGAAATGACATCACGCCCGAAGAGAAGCACAGTTATGAAGTGATCAGGAATTACCACGGGGTGGATGATTCATTTCTGTGTGTGTATATCGAGTGTAAAAACATCAATTTTGATAAACCGGCCGATGCGATCGATGCCGGATGGATCTATGAGAACCTGTCCGGGATCGAGAGCATCCGAATTGATAAGTATGTAGAGAAACGGGATTTTGAAGACCTGATCAGAAGTTATAACCTGAACAGAAAACTGGTCCTGCTCATAGACGGTCTGGACGAGATCGGAGCCGATAACCGGTCGAAACTGATCCGGCTTTTAAGCGAATTTCAGCAGGATATGGACTGCGGCAGCCATTCGAAGGTGATCATGACTTCGCGGCCGCTGTTCTGGAAGGCTGATTTCGGCGAATACAAAAAGTATTCGATCTCGAACCGGAATATTATTGAAGATAAGAGTGTATTTCTGGAATACGTAAAGTGCTATTCGAAGAATTACAGACCGGAAGATGCCGAACGAATCTATGAATATGTAACGGGGAATACCTATCTTCGGAGTATTGCCACGACACCTGCGGTCATTGTCTGGATGATCAGGGAGTTCCGAAGAAACGGCGTGTTTTATGAATCGATGGAGAGGATCATCGAACAGATCATGCTTCGGTATAAATCGCGGGAACTGACCGTATATAAGGAACAGTATAAGAGAGTATACGAAGAACTGGCCCATGAGTATCTGCGCCTGCAGGAAGGCGAAGAGGGACTGGCGTATCTGGAAGCGGAGATGCTTTCACTGATCAAAGGCTGTATTGAGACAATCAAAACGGAGGGAAACAGGAGGTTTAACCGGGTTTTTGAGGAGAACAAAGATGATGAGGAACTGGGAGAACTCTTTCTGACCAATGTAGCGCTGCTCGAGTTTGACCACGGACATGTACGGTTCTCAAATCCGGTTTTCGCCTGCCATCTTGCGGCACGGCGTATATTAAGATCTTTCAGGGAGGGCTGTCGGTTTCGCACGGACGAGCAGCTGGATGTGCTGCCATACCGGAACCGGTATCATGTCATGGTGATCGCTTCATCACTGGCGCTGCACCTTTCGGACAACAGATTCTTTGAAGACTTCGGCACAAACGCGAGCGATATCAGGTTCGATCTGGAGGAAGCCTTCTATGAATATATGAGGGACCGGTGGGATGCAGACGGATGTGATGAAGAGGAAAAAGCATGTATTCAGGAAGCGGTGGCGCACCTTCTTCTCTGCTCTTACGGGGACAATGTTTATACAAACAGCAATATGCGAAATAAAGATCATATTCTCAGATTGGAAAGCATTCTTAAGACCGAACTGAAGGAATGCCCCGAAGCGGTTCTTAAGTATCGGAGCGAGAAAGGATAAGACAGTATGAAGGATCTCGAAATGCTGGAATTATACCTCAGGAGGATCGTGGAATTCTGTGAGGCATATGATGCATTCTCCATTCCCGCAGCGATGATGTCAGGAGGTACGGAGGTCAGACTTCAGGATGTTTATACGCACTTATCGTATTACCAAAGAGAGGAATACGAAAAGGGAATAAGCTCTGATGCTGACAGCAGTGTCGGAAACGGGCTCACGGATATGGATCTCGAAAGTCTGATCGCGAAGATCGATGCGAAGATCGCGGAGCTTGAGATCGGGATCGAAGAGCCCGGGGGCTGGAACTGGTTCCTCTCGGAGCCCGGAGGCGGCAAGACCACGCTCCTCAAGATGTTCTCTCTGGCCTATGCTTACAGGTATTATACGGAGCATTTCGGAAAGAATGCGGAACTGTTCGGCGGCGAGCGATCCATAGAGGATATCGAAACGATCTGCGGCCGGCTGGGCGTGGATAAAGGAAACGGGGCCTGCCCGGTCTTTATCAGTGTCAGGGACCTTAAGGAAGAGGATTACCCGGGGATCTCAGATCCCGATCAGTTTAAAAAGCTGGTCCTGAATTCCATGAATTCCCTTGTGGGGGAAACATCTTCGGGATTTGACGCGGAAAGCTTATTCCCGTCGATCGGAAGAATTGTTTATTTCATCGACAGTCTGGAAGAGTTTTCCAATGCCGGATTCAGAAAGGAATTTCTGAAAGGTCTGGATGCTTTCGCGCACGAATGCAGATGCTGTCTTTCTGCACGCTATCGCGAGTATATGGAGAGCATCCGGCAGGAAAAACCGGGAAGGGCCGTGATGGAGTATACGGAAAAGGAATATGTCATCGGGAAACCGACGGAAGAGACCGTAAGGGCTTTTGCCGGGAAATGGTATGAAGCATTGAACAGGATCAGTGATAAAAAACTCGATGTTGACAGAGACTTCCTCATACCGATCCATAAGAATCCGAATGTGAAGGAATTGATCGCGAATCCGTTGGAACTCACGAGTCTTCTGATGATCAGCAGCTATGACAGCTGTCTGCCTTCCGATTTTGTGAAGATCTATGGCCGCTCCATAGAGCTATGGCTGAACTGGAATAATCATGACCGCTACAACTATGAAGATATCTTGCGCCAGCTGTCGCAGGTCGCATACCGGATGGCGGCTTCCGAAAACGAAAAGATCATTGTCAGTCATGAGACGCTTTCGACATTCATAAAACAGGCACGGAGCGGGATGAAACGTTATTATCAGCAGGAATGGTCCGAGGATCAGGCTTCTGTGGACAGGTTCATACAGTTCCTGTGCGACAGCCGACTGATCAGCAGGAGCACGGAAGGCTATGATTTCATTCACAGGCAGTATCAGGCATATCTGGCCGCCTGCTGTATCACAACGAATAACTTTCCCCGGGAAACCAGAAGGAAGCGCAGGCTGGATTATGTTATGGAGCATATTCTTGAAAAAGATGATTTCTGGAATCAGATCATCATCATCATCGTTATGCTCGATATTGAACTGAGGGATGATATCATCTCTGCGCTGTTTGAACTGTCTGAAGAAGAAAATGCGGAGCCTGCGGACAGGAATTACTATATTTCCCTGCTGATCCAGCTGGCAGCCATGCCGGGAGTAAATTTTGATGATCTTGAACTGGAAGAACTCTTCGGTCTCATTGTACGGGATCCGGCCGGATGGGGATTGTTCGATTCCAAGAGGGCGGATCTTCAGCGGCTGTTTGAGCTGAATGATGAAAAAGGGAATGATCTTTTTATTGAGGAAGGGCTGAAAAAGAACGGGGAACTTCCGGAAGCCGAGAAAGGCCGATTCCGGGACAGCATCGGCACAGTGCTGTTTCATTGCATATGGAATTGCAGGGTCGGTGAACAATACATAAGTGATGTTCTCCGAACGTTTTATGTCAGTTCTATCAATACCAATATTATGGAGATGCTTTATCATACAGGCAAACTGACAACAGGACAGCAGATCATCCGGGAAAAGGCCTGCCTGATCGGAGAAGAGGCATTAAGAACGAGCGGGTATTCGGACTGTTATATGCTGATCGCGGCGATCACCGGGTATGCCGATTATGAGGATCCTTACAGCGCCGTGACGGATCTGATCGAAAAAAAGGAATTCGGATCCGATGTGACCGCGATCAATATTCTGATGCTGGCGGCGTGGCTGACACGATGCAAAGAAGCCTCCCGTTACGGATATAAAGCGGATCCCGGCATATGGACGAATTACGCGGAGTTTGTTCTGCGGGGCATTACGGATAAAGAGCACAGGGAAATGCAGAGAGTTTATCTGATGGCTTTTTCGGATATCTTTGCCATAGGAGAAAGTTCGGATGCGGACATCTGGTTTCGAGAAGAGGTATTTGAATATATCCTCAGCGCTACTCTCGCAGCGTATGAGGAAGATCAATCTCCGCTTGATGAATCGGGCAGCGGTTTCAGTTATTTTGAGCATTTATCCATGTATCCCTGCCGGTATTCCCAAGTATGCGTAAAGGTCCTTAAGGAGACAGGGAAAGATCCCTCCGGGATCAGAGAGAAGCTGTGGGAAACATATCGGGATGCTCCGGATCTGATGATCAGGGTACGCGCCGCCAAACTGCTGATCCTGTTTGCGGATATGCAGCCCGCCGAAACGAAGCCGATCGCCAAAGAGCTGGAAACGCAGGGGAAAGATATTCCTGCAAGAAACAGACTGGTGATC
Organism: Lachnospiraceae bacterium; assembly: GCA_024692955.1. Lineage (GTDB taxonomy): Bacteria > Bacillota > Clostridia > Lachnospirales > Lachnospiraceae > JAILLW01. The sequence goes on from JAILLW010000046.1 coordinate 4,297, forward strand.
GAAGATATGATCACAGTATTTACGCGGTCTCTGGAGCAGATCAAAGATTACTCCGAAGCCCCGCCGTCCGCGGATTAGGAGCAAGGAACCCCGAAATGACATACGCAAACCGTCAAAGAAGGCATTCTTTGGCGGTTTTTTCGTGCACTTTTACGTACTTCCACCAAACTTCCACCGTATTTTCACCAAAGAAGGAATTCTGATAACGGACGCCGCTACTGTTTTTGCGCCATACTCGAATCATCAAGGGAAAGGAGGCGAACGTCATGGAAAGACCGATGATCATACTTGACGGAGCTAAGGAGCAATTGCGGGAGATGAAGTGCCTAGATATCCGGCAGTCGGACGATTCCCTTTTGCTGATCGCGAGGAAAAAGATCGTTCTGCCGGAAGAAAGGATCGTGATCGCAGACACGATGCCTTCATTATTACCGGAACAGTATTCAAAAGGAGGAAAAAAGCTATGAAAAACATGAGGGAATTATTTGAACAGACCGGAACCCCCGAATCACCTGCCGAAATGCAGGAAAGGATCGAACAGGTGAGAGAAGAGATCGCCAGAATGATCAGTGAGCTTAAGGAGTGTACTCCGGAAGAGAAGCAGATCATGGACAGCATCCTGAAGACCCTGACGGATCATAATATGAAGTTTCTCTTCAGAGAGGAAGTTCCGAGACGTGTCTGTCTCAGATTCGGAACGGATAATAAACCGTTCGAACTGAGCATTTATGTTCAGTCACGGAAAGTGAGCTACCGGCTCTGCTTTCCATTCCGGGTTCAGACAAATGCGCTTTTTCTCGTTTCGATGTATATGGCCGAATTCAATGCCGACAAGTCTTTTTCGGTCTTGAATCTCGACATGGAGAACGGCGAGCTTTCGATGGAGTACTCGTATATCCTTCAGGATCCGGAGACATTTGACGAGGATGCATTCATGATCTATATGAATTCGCTCATTCATCTTTCGATGATGTTCTATGTAAAACTCTCTCATCTGGCTGCGGGCATGGTTCCACGGAAGGACAAGGAACTCTACAGGTTCCTTCTTCAGCAGGCGCTTGAAACGATCGAAGAAAAGTTTGATGACGAAAAAGTCACGTACGGAACACAGGATCTTCAGCCGCAACCAAGTGTGGAGCAGCGGATCTTCGAAAGACTCTTCGGAGAGACGGATGATATGGACAGCGAGGAAGATCTCCCGTTTAACAACGGACCGGCGCGGCCCGAGATCGTTTCTTTGGAGGAATTGCAGGATCATCAGGAAGAGGAGGGATGAGCCATGACATTTTTGCCACAGATCGTTACACCGACAGACGGCAGTGAACACAGCACGGATCTGATCAGTCTTGACATGGTGAAGAACCGGGTGATCTATCTGGCCGGCGAAGTGAACGGCGAAAGGGCGGTATCCGTGATCACACAGATCCGCTACCTTGCTTCAAGATCCGATAAGGATATTTATCTGGTCATCAACAGTCCGGGCGGCTCGGTAAGTGACGGGCTGGCCATATATGATGCCATGAATGAGACCGCATGTGATATCGTGACGATCGCAACGGGCATGGCAGCCAGCATGGGAGCATTCCTTCTGTCCGCGGGTGCACCGGGGAAACGATACGTGACGCCGAGTGCGGAAGTCATGATCCATCAGCCGCTTGGCGGAGTCCAGGGACAGGCGACGGATATCTCGCTGGTGGCGGATCATATCCAGAAGACCAAGAAGAAGCTGGCCTTCATTTTGGCCGAGAACTGCGGAAAGACCCTTACGGAAGTGACCGGTGACATGGAACGGGATCACTGGATGACGGCCGAACAGGCCAGAACTTACGGTCTCGTTGACCGGGTGGGATTTCCGGAGACCGTATAAGGAGGAACGGATATGAATAAACCTGTTGGTTTGGAAGGATTAAAAATGCAGATGGAGGAGCTCGCCCGCAAGGGAGAAGCCTTCCGGAAAGGCGGCGCAAAGGTTCCGCACGTAGTCATGAATCTGGCTCGTGAGAACGGCCAGAGTGTGGCTGCAGACTATATCACATCGGTGCTTTACGACAACAGGCTCAGGAGATTTCGCGGCATGGACTGTCTCCTGGAATACAGGCTGGACGGCAGCATGAAACAGCTGAAGCGCGTATTTGAAGATATCTCTGACAATGCCGTTTATACAAACGAGTATGAAGGAGTCGCGGCCATCGATATCTCGGCTCTTGCGGAATGCGCCAATGAGATTCAGACGGATTACTTCGTGGAGCAGATCAAGGAGACTGCCAAGAGCGCCACGGTGATCATTTTCTATGATGAATCTCTGGGCGGCCGGATCCGGTCCGTCAAAGAACGCGTGCTTCGCGCTCTCGGAAACTATATCGAAGTGTCCACGGAACCATACTCACAGAGGGAATACTCCGAGATCATCGTCCGGAATATCCGGGAACGCGGGATCGAGATCGAGTCCGGTGAGGAGTCCGAAAAGATCCTTGGCAGCATCGTTGAAGAAAACCATGTAACGAATGCCGGGGAGGCAGCATCGCTGGCGGACGATCTTCTGTTCTGTGCGGACTACAGTGACTTCAGGCCAAGGATCACGGCAAAGAGTCTGAGTGAATACGCGGATAAATGGAAAAGTGCTGATAAAAGGAGCGGATATGAGAAGTGAAAAATGGGCTGAAAAGAATGACTGGAAAAAGGTGCTGAAAACGGATGCGGCCGGTCCGATCCTCCGTTATGAAGACGGAAAGGCGTATACCTTTGACGGTGAAGGACATGCGATGATCCTCGGGGTGAGCGGTTCGGGGAAAAGCCGCAGAGAAACGATCCCCATGACCATGTCCTTCATCGGGAAGAAGGAGAGCGCTGTGATCGCGGATGCGAAAGGCGAGATCTATGCGAATACGAAGAATATGATACCGAGCTTTTATGACGTTCATGTCATAGACTTCCGTAATCTGTATGAAGAAGATGCGGAAGGATGGAATCCTCTCTATGCGCCGTATGTTTTGTGGAAAACGGGAATCCACAAATTAAGGCACGCGGCGGAACAGATGGTGGAAGAACTCTCACATGCCATGTATCCGGTCAGCAAGAATGCGGACCCGTTCTGGCCGAAAGAAGCGAGAAACGTATTTCTGGCAGCTGTCTATGCTCTGTTCGAAACAGGAAATGAGGATGAGATCAATCTGGCCAGTGTGTATTACTTTATCGCACAGGGAGAAGAGCGGATCGGAAGCAGCACATACCTGAGAGAATTCGCGGATCTCCTGAAGGATAATGAGAACATTGCGATGCAGCTTCAGAGCTATATTACGACGGCCAACGAAACACGGGCGGGGATACGTTCGACCTTTCTCGACGGATTGTCCATGGCTACGAAGAGCGAAAGTGTACGGAATTTCCTTAGTCACGACGAACTGCACATCAATGAACTCAAAGGCGACCGGCCGACGCTGATCTACATCATCGTGCCGGATGAGACACCGATCTACGACGACCTGACAGGGGTTCTGGTAAGCCAGCTGATGAATCATTATGTGCGGATCGCCGAGCAGGAATACGGCGGGAAACTGCCGATCAGAATGAACGTGCTGCTGGAAGAGCTCGGGAATATCGGGCGCGCCATTACGAATCTTCCGCATCTGATGAGCGCGGGAAGATCCCGCAACATCCGTGTGGAATTTGTGCTTCAGTCGATCGCGCAGCTCGATGATATCTACGGTGAGAGTAATGCGGTCACGATCATGGATAACTGTGACGTACGCATCGCATTCCGAGTGTACCACTGGAAGACACTGACGGAACTGTCACAGTTCTGCGGCGAGGCAGAGAGCCGCTGTGAGGACCGTGTTATGAAAGAACCGCTGATCACACAGAGTCAGCTAGCGGCGATGGAGACGGGACAGGCTCTCGTGATCGTATCCGGGAGACTCAAATTCATTACCTGGCTTCCTGATTTTACCGAGATGTCCATATCACGGATGAAGGCTGCAAACAGATCGAAAGCGAAGAAAAGGATCGGGAAAGAGGCGGCATATTTCAACATTCAGAACTATGTCCGTGAAAGGAAGGGCACGAAAGAGACCGATATCGATAAAATGATCGGAAGGATCGACCGGAAGATCGAGGAACTCGAGAGAAAAGGCGGCAGAAAAACCGGAAAGAGAAGCGTCAAGATCATCTCCGCGGGCGATGAAGCAAAGATGAAAACGGCATTTCGGGCATATCTCGACCTGAATGAGGAAAAGGCATGCGAAGCGGTTGAACTGGCGAAAAAGGGGACTCTCGTGATACGGAATCTGGATGCGAAACAGGCCGAACAGCTGGTGGATCTTCTGAAGAACTGCAGCGGAACAAAAGCCGTGATCACGGAAGAGTCCTGATGAAAGGAAAGGGAGTGGGAGTATGGATTATTACCGTCGAATGTTGTTTACAATGATCAGCCTTCTGAAAGAACTGGGGAGCCGCCTGCTTTCCGACGACAGTGATCATCTGATCCGCTGTGCAGTACTTCTGCTCGGAAGCGTATTCCTCTTCGCTGCCATAAGGATGCTCCTGATCCGGGCCGGCGGCGTTGATCCCAGGTATGGCACGGTTGCTTTCTGGATCGTATCCTCCGCATTTACGTTCGGCATCGCGGCGATCGCATTTCTCTTAACGGAGGCTTTCCCGGATAGACCCGGAGTTCACCGCCGCCCGCGTCAGGTCATGAAATACCTGATCCTGCCGTCCTATATGTCGGTCTGCTTCTTCTATATACTCCGGCTGACACCGTTATCGGCGGATGCCCTGGTGTTCTCGGAGCTGATCGGATTGGTGACCTTCGTTTATTTAATAGCGAGCGTTATATTATCCGATTCCGAACCGGCGATGTATTTCGAGATGGACGACAATGAGAAAGCGCAAAGGAGTATCCCGCCGGAAGAACTGAAACGGTATCTTCTTATAAAAGAGTCGGAAGATCAGTTTCTGCACAGAGAATACATGAAGTATGACGGCAGCATACTTCGCGTGATCGAGATCGAATCAACGGTATTTCATAAGATCTGTGACTGTCTGGCAGGGCTTTTGATATGGATCATGGCCACCACTCCGTATGTGCCATGGTCATTGGAACGGATCATCCGTGCGCTTGGGTGAGGAGGTGTAAGAGTATGTCGACGACAATAACGGAAAACAGGGTAAAAAGGTACTGTGAAAGCTGCAGAAAGAGAAATGGCGGGATCATCGGGAAGTTTTACACGAACGGCGAACAGAACTGTGAAGTTGACGGATTCTATCTCTATCCGTTTACCGGGAGTTTTTCCGGCGGGACAGGGAAGACCGAAACGAAAGCCGAGGTAAAGACTGCGGCAGCAGTTACGGCAAAACCGGCGGCGTCAGTTACGGCAAAGTCCGTGACGGCAGTTTCGGTGAAGCCTGCGGCAGCAGCTGCGGCAAAGCCAGTGACGGCAGTTTCGGTGAAGCCTGTGGCAGCAGTTACGGCCAAGCCTGCGTCGGCAGCTGCGGTAAAGCCCGTATCGAAGACGGAGGTGAGGCCTGAAACGAAGGCAAAGCCCGAGGCGAAAGCCGCAAACGGTTCCGTTGTGAAAGATGTTTTCGCAAAGAGAAAACTGACGGGGATGCAGGGTCCGATCACTCTTTTGGAACACTATTACAGCGAATGGGATACGGAAGTTTTAAAGAAAGCAGTAAAGACCGGAGCGAAAGAGGACCGGACGATCGCAAACATGCACTTTCTCATCGTCGGAGATGAACTGACCGGAAAGACGGAGATCGCAAAGGGGACGGTTGAAATCCTGAAGAGGGCAGGGATCCGTTCAAACGAAGAGCCCGAGATTATAAGGGAAAGAGACTTCGAAGCACTGCTCGGCGATACCGGGGCGCTGGACAGTTTTAAGGATAAGCATAATGGGAAAACGGTTCTGATCGACGGCTCACTGGATGAGGCCTTTCTCAGTAAAGAAGGAAAAGCGGATGCGGATGCGAACAAGATCAGTGATCTTCTGTTCTCTGTTCAGTATCTGAAAGGATCACTGACTTTGATCTTTGAACTGTCCGAAGCGCTGAAGGATCAGATCTGCCGGATCAATCCGAAGGTCGATGATCATTTTCTGCAGATACCGATCGGAAGGTATTCCGAGGACGAAATGTACGATCTGACGGTAAAGCGGATCACGGAAGATTTCGGATACCGGTTGTCCGAAGGGGCACGTGAGAGGATCCGGGCCCGGATCCGGCAGGAATCTTTTGAAGGCTTAAGTCAGGGGCGGTTTATCGTGGATCTTTTTGACGATGCCGGAAGGAGCCTGCGAAAGAGACTGGAGTCGTCCCCCGCAAAGTCAAAGGAAGACCGATATACCTTTACCGCGGAAGATATCAGGATCAAAACCTTCGATGAGAATGCGGCTATCGAAGCGCTCCGCAGGATCGAGAGCAGGACGGGACAGGAGAACCTTAAGAGATATGCCCGCGAAGTATTCAGGCAGGCAAAGGAGAATCGGGAACGGGTCCTTGAAGGACGCTCCATTGTCAGGCAGAAGCAGCAAAGCATCATTCTGGAAGGCGATGCCGGATCCGGAAAGACGACATCCACGGAGCTGATCGCCGGTCTGCTCTATGCCTGTGGGGTGATCGACCGTCCGATCCCGGTTGTTGTTTCGGCAGCTGACCTTCAGAAGGATACCGTCGGCGGAACTCCCCGGCAGGTGAAAAACTGCTTTTCTACGGCAAAGGGCGGACTGCTCGTGATCGATGAGGCGTATTCGCTGGCGAATGCCGGGAGTTTCGGTCAGGATATCGTGGATACCGTAACCCATGAATTGGGAAAGGATTCCTGTGATGTGATCGTGGTCCTGATCGGCTATCCGGGGACGCTGGATCCCGTGCTGAAGATGAACAAGGGCATGAAGCGAAGATTCCCCGTAAGGATCCTTCTGGAGGATTATTCATTGAAAGAGATGACGGAGATCTTCATCAATTACGCCAAAGAGAATGGAATCTCCACAGAGGAGGATGCGAAGCCGCTGGTCAGCAGCCTCATCGAACGGAAGAGTCGGACGCAGGATTTCGGGAATGCCGGCGGAGTGATCAATCTGGTCGATGATCTGATCCATTCGGGAAAAACGGCGGAAGAAGGCGACAGGATCACGAAGCGTATCCTGCTGGAAACGATCGATGATACGGATGGCAGCGGGATCGAAGGGATCCTTAAGGAACTTGATTCAATGATCGGAATAAACGCGGTTAAGACAACGATCAATGTCCTGGTTAAGCGGATGAAAGGAAAAAAGAAGCAGGTGGCAGCGGGCCTCGCCATTCCGGAGGCGGAATCCTACAACATGATCTTCGAAGGTCCGCCCGGAACCGGAAAGACAACGGTTTGCAGACTGGTGGCCAGACTCTATGCCGCTCTCGGCCTGCTGAAGTACTCCGACCGCATTGTCGAAGTATCCGGAAAAGACTTTATCGGGGAATATGTCGGGAAAACTGAAGGAAGAGTGAAAGACATCGTTCAGAAAGCGGAAGGCGGCGTGCTTTATATCGATGAGGTGTATCAGATGGATAACGGCACGGTGTTCGGGCAGGCGGCCATTGACGGACTGTGCGATCTGATCGAAGCAAGAGGAAACTCGCTGATGGTGATCATCAGCGGATACCGGGACAAGATGGAGGAATTCTTAAGGAAGAATCCCGGCCTGGAATCGAGATTTCCGTGTGCGGTCTCATTTGATCCGTATTCCGAAGAGGAGCTTTGGGAGATCTTTTTAAGCTTTCTTAAAAGAAAGCAGGTCCGGTTTGATGACGACCCTGCTGCGGAAGCAAAGGTAAAGAAACGGATCAATGATAGAAAGAGCCGCGCAAACTTCGGTAACGGAAGGGACATGCGCAATCTCGCGGAAAAGTGTATCGAGAACCTGCAGGCCAGGATCGGATCGGATGATTCCGTCCCCATAGAAGACTATAACCTGATCATCGCGGATGATATTCCCGATGCGGCCTGAATACGGAAAGGAGGATAGCCGTATGATGTTCGAAAAGCTGATAAAAGACAGACAGAGACTGAACTACGGTACAGAGAAGAAAGCAAAAGAGGAGGGGGAGGCATATGCACGCAGGATCCTTCCGCGGACGGAGAAATCCGATCCGGAATGTGAAAAGAAAGAAGATCCGGAAATGAAGACAGAGAGGATCCTCGGAAGGGCCCGGCCTTCCTATGTCGTCAGCCTGATCGAAAAAGGGGATGAACTGACGGAAGAGGATAAGGAGATCATCTCGGAGGTGTGTCAGCATATCGAAGAAGAAATCCGCGAAGAAGTGGAAGAGGAAAAGGCGGATAAACTGGTATGTACTCTGTCGAAGTGTTTCATTCCGGGATGTGTCGTCCACACGCTGATCCCCGGATGCATCCACTACTCCATAGAAAACCGGGGTACCTTTCCTCCCGTATCTTCCATGGACGAAAGAATGAGGAAAGGATATGAGGTATGGAAAGATCATCCGGACTGCGTCTATACAGAGATCTATGAACGGCATATCTGTGTCGTTTCCGGAAACGGAACTACGATGGTGATCAACGAGTGAGACGGAAGGAGGTGAGGACCATGGACATGGATAAAATGATCGCAGCGGAATGGCTGTCGCCGTGCAGGCTGAAACGTTGGTTCTTCCTGAACACGGTCATATCCTGCATTATATGTTACTCGAAATACATATTCACGAAGCTTGCGGGATATAACGTGTCCGGATTCGTTTTCCTGGGCGGTGAAACGGAAGCGGATATTGCCGGTGCTCTGTTCCTGTGGTGCGGGATCCTGAGCTTTCTGGCGGGGATCGCGATGAATGTTCTGGCATTTCTGGCGATCCATGAAGAGGCTCTGGAGAAAAGAAGGCTGATCACGCTTTTGCTCCTGGCAGCAGGAAACATGCTGATCGCGGTATTGCTGATCGTTCTTTGACAAAGGAGGAGAGGATTATGAGAGATACCAGTTTACTGACAATTTCAATGATCGGAAAATCGGGAAGCGGAAAAACCATGATGTTAGGCGGCATTTTCGATGCGTTTGTGGAAAACGGCGTGGAAGGAAAGAACGGAGCAGTGATCTCCGCGACCGGTTCGCTGAAGGATCCGTTATTCAGGGAGAATGATGAGAGCGGCATCATGAACGGGCTGACGGTAGCGCAGCATCTGGCCAAGTACAAGCGGGAGCGCACCATGGCTGTTCAGGGCAGGGACGGAAAGATCGGAAAGGCTGCTGCGGGAACCGTAGAGATGGCGCATATTCATCTGGATCTGAATGTGGATAAGCCGAACGGCGAACAGGCTTCGCTGCCGATCAAACTGACCGATTACCGAGGCGGGCTGCTCTCGATCGACAGCGACAGGATCACGGAAACGGATATCGGCGAGTGCCGGGCGATCACGGACAATCTCTTTGAAAGCGAGATCATTATTGTACTCCTGGACGGGATCATGCTGGCACAGTACAGGGATAACGCGTTCATGAGGAAAAAGAAGACCGGAGCGGATCGGATCAATGTTCTTTTAAACGCGGTGATGAAGGATTCCCGCAGAGCGGTAACACTCATGCTGGTGGTCACAAAGGTAGATTCCGACAAGATCCCGGATGATCTTAAGAGGGATAACTACAAAGAACTCTGTAATCTGGCGTGCGAAACCGTGGAATGCGTCTACAAAAAGAGCAGGATCATGACACAGAGCCGTGATTGGACATTTGCGGTCGTTCCGGCCACCGCGATCGGTGAGGGAAACTCGATCACGCAGTGCGTCCCGGGATCGGACGAGTATTACTGCGCCATCCGGAACTCGGCGGACGTAAAGCAGAATAATATCGACGCGGTCATGCTCTATGCGGTAAGGAATGCCCTTACGCAGCGCTTGAGGCTCGTCGACAAAGAGATCACGCAGTGCGAAAGGAGCATCAGCGATAAGTGCAGGAAGATGAATCTTTTTAACGCATCGGCCGTGCGTTCCTTTATCAATGAACTGTCCGGAGAGAAGGAAGACCTCTCTGATTTAAGAAACGAGTATTCCTCGATGCTTTCCGCGATGAATGAAGAATTTTCCGGATATTATGAACCGGTGAGAAGATTCGGTATGAACTGAAGGGGGTGAAGAGATGGATTATTCGACATTTGTCTATACCAGAGATTTCGATGAAGATTACTGCTGGCACGTAAAGCCGGATGAGCTTCCCGCATCTTTCTGCCGGCTGGCTGCCCGCTTTATCCGGATGCGGGAGTTTTCCGAGGACGCTGAGTGTGCATCATGGGAAAAGACTCTGTTTTTCCTGAAGTATGAAGGACAGAACATCATCTGCAGGATCCTTGAGAACGGCAGTGATTATGTGGGCAGAACGATCTATTCCGTGGAGGGACTGATCTCAAAGGGACAGAGGGTCCGGTCAAGACTTGCCATGGCGGATGCGGTCAGATATTTCTTTGATCATCCGGGCTCTTTTGCGGGGGCTGAGGCGAAAGGAGAGCTCCCGGACTCACTGACGATCGAAGACCGGATCAATCCGCTCCTTCCGTCCGATCTGCCGGAAGAAGTTCCGGAGGAGCTGCAAAGTGACGGATTTCGCGGTTTTATCGAGACGATCGCTGACGGCAGCCTGGATTACGACTGCATTTTCTCACCGGATGCCGACCGGATCTTTCCTTATACCGGCATACTTGAGCATTCGGGAGAAAAGCTGATCCGGCATAGCTGTTCCGCGAAGATGTGCGGGGCGGCCCATTCGGGCGAAAGCGGAATCGGGATCCGCATCGAGCCGGTACGGTTTTTCACGGATAAGCCGGAGAAAGGCCAGCCGAATGAGGAGATCACGATCTTTTTAAGGATCCGGAAAGACGGAAAGACCGGCGGAAGCTATCAGTGGCGGATCGTGCGCAGTCGGGACGGAGCCGGGATCAAAAGCGGGAAGCAGAGTTTCATGGACGGCATACCCGCCGCGAGGCTTACGCAGGAGGAGAAGATACTGAAGACATATTTCAGGCTTCTCGGATATGACGTTTCATAGAAAGGAAGGAGGCAGCATATGAGTTATCACGTTAAATATACGAAGATCAGCGCGGATTATCGGGAAGATGGCTATTCGTTTTCCTTTCCGGAACAGCTTTCGGAAGAGAGCAGGCATCTGCTTAAAAGGATTCTTTACTCATATAACCGTATTTATACAGGGACATCGGACAGGGAACCCTCATCGGCGGACTTTCCGGACGGAGTATGGTTCTTCCTCCTTGAGGAAGGAGCGGTGCTCTTCGGGATCCGCAGATATGAGTGGGAAGACTGCTGCGGAGCGGGACTCTGCGGTCTGTTTTTCGAAAGGGAATATATTCCGACGGCATGGCTTATGATCGATAAGCTGATCCGCCTTGTCAGGTCGGACTGCTTTTTATCAATCGATGCGGAGATCCTTTTTGAAGATGAACTGGACAGGATCATTGCGGAGTCCGCTCCGGACGGACCTGCGATCGATCCGGAAGAGGATACGGAACCGTTCAGCTTCGCATGGGCGGCGCTCGATCCTCATCTGGATCATGCCCGCTATTTGCCGAATGTGTCTGGAGGATGCTTTGAACGTACACTTCGAAGGAAAAAGGAGAGGAACTTGGACTTCGTTTTCTCAATGAATACGGTATTCCCCAATTCGTTTACGGAAACGAAATACAAAACGGTCCTGCTTGAGCAGAATCCGGACGGGACGAGCGGTATCTTCGGGAACGGCGGATCCGCACGCCATCCGTGGAGAATAAAGATCAGCAAAG
>JAILLW010000051.1 GCA_024692955.1 Lachnospiraceae bacterium
AGGTCTACTATCGACAACGGAACCTGGAAATACGGATGCATATTTGAGGGCTGCACGGCCTTAAAGAGCATTACGGTACCTGAAGGAATTACCTCGATCCCGGAGTATGCATTCTTCGGCTGCAACAAACTGGAGGAACTGATCCTTCCTTCCACACTGACCGCAGTTCCCGGGTATCTTTGCTATAAGTGCACCGCGCTTAAGGAACTTGAGATCCTCGAAAACGTAACGGCGATCGGGGAATATGCGCTTGCAGGCTGCACCTCGATAACGGAGCTTACGATCCCTTCGGGTGTTACGGCCATCGGAGATTACGGCCTTTCCGGAATGACGGGCCTTACGGAACTGATGATCAACGGAAACGGCCTTACTACCATCGGAGCCTATGGGTTCAACGGCTGCACGGGGCTTTCGGAAGTGAACCTTCCTGACAGCGTAACGACGATCACCTATCGCGCGTTCTATAACTGTACGGGGCTTCAAAGCTTCCATTATCCGACGGGCTGGACGACGGCGGCGGAATCCAAGATCGACAGCGGGACCTGGAAATACGGAAGGATCTTCGAGGGCTGCACGGCACTTAAGAGGATCACGATCCCTGCGGGCATAACCACGGTCCCTGTCCATGCGTTTTCGAACTGCGAATCGATCGAAGAGATCCTGCTTCCTTCCACGCTGACCTCTCTTCCGGACTATTTCTGTAACGGCTGTACGGCGATTAAGGAGCTTACGATCCCTTCAAATGTAACGGCAATCGGTGAGTACGCGCTCTATAAATGCAGCGGAATAAGAGAACTTACGATCCCTGCCTCCGTACAGGAGATCAAGACCTACGCATTAGGAAGCATGACGGGGCTTTTAAGGCTTACGATCAGCGGGACGGGCTTAAAGACCGTCGGGGCCTATGCGTTTTCCGAAGATTCCGCGCTTGCCTCTGTGCTCCTTCCCGACAGCGTGGAGGATATCTCCTACCACGCGTTTTATAACTGTACGAATCTTTCTTCCTTCCATTATCCGAAGGGACTTACGAAGAGCACGCAGTTCAGCGAAAGCGGCGGCTGGAAATACGGAAATATCTTCGAAGGCTGTACGAAGCTCCGGAAGATCCGCTTTTCCGATGAGGCTACAGCTATACCGGATTACTTATTCCGCAGTTCACCTGTCCTTACATCCGTGATCCTGCCCGGGAGTATGCGCTCCATCGGACAGTATGCCTTTTATAACTGCGGAGAGCTTGGTAAGGCTTATATTCCTGCCAATGTGACCACGATCGGAACCGGCGCGTTCCAGAATGACACTTTGCTTACGATCTACGGAAGCGCGGGAAGTACTGCGGCTTCCTATGCATCGGCAAACAATATCAGCTTTATTGCGAAGACGGCCGCTGAGGCTTTCCGGAAACTCGGAGGGAATGTATCCGACAGCTTCGGGACCGGGATCGAAGGCGTGTCCGTGCTCCTTTATGACTTAGCGGACAATTCCGTTTCCGACAATGTCTATACGGATGCGGAAGGAAACTGGGAGGTCGATGATGCCGCGGCCGGACACAGCTACCGGATCCGGTATCAGAAACCGGGTTACCGCTTAAGCCCGGCATCGGAGACAACGGAAGAGCTTGCGGCCGACAGGACGGATTTAAGGGCGGTAGGGACGAAAGATGATACGCCCTGGGTTACCGGGACGGATGCGGATTTTACCTATAACATTCTGAACGGAAGCTTCATCTCCATCACGAAATATAAAGGGACAAAGACCATTCTGGAAATACCGGAAACGATCGACGGATATACGGTACAGAAGATAGGGGAAGCTTTCCGAAACAACAGGAGTATTCAAAAGGTGAAGCTTCCGGATACCGTCGTATCGATCGAAGCGAATGCCTTTTGGGGCTGCAGTGCGCTGACGCTGGCGGAGCTTTCGCCGGGCATAACATCCATTGGAGATCACGCGTTTTCAGACTGCTCATTGCTTTCCGGCCTGGAACTCCCGAACGGCTTAAAGACGCTTGGAGCCTATGCCTTCAGCGGCTGTGCGGGTTTGACAGACCTCGATTTTCCCGAAAGTCTGACGACGATCGGCTACCGTGCATTCTATAACTGCACGGGGCTTTCAACCATCGCTTATCCCGTTGGCTTTACAACTGCGACCGGTTTCAGCGAGAGCAGCAGATACAATTACGGCGGGATCTTCGGAGGCTGTACGTCCTTAAAAAGCGTTACGATACCGGATGAGATCACTTCACTCCCGGACCATGCTTTTCAGGGCTGCAACTGTATTGAGGAGATCGATCTGCCGGATTCCCTTACGGCGATTCCGGATTATTGTTTTTTTGACTGCAGAGCGCTTAAGGGTCTTACAATCCCTTCCGGCGTAAAGACGATCGGAGAATATGCGCTCGAATACTGCAGCTCGGTATCGGAACTTACGATCCCTTCCGGTATAACGGAGATCCGCCGGGAAGGGCTTGCCGATATGAAGGCCCTTACAGAGATCACTTTTGAAGGAAACGGCCTCGCTCTGATCGGAAGCTATGCATTCCGGAACTGTACGGGCCTTAATTCGATCGATCTTCCGGACAGCGTGGGAACGATCACCTACCGTGCATTTTATAACTGCACGAATCTCCAAAACTTCGATTATCCGACGGGCTGGACTGAGGTTGGAGGCTTCAGTACGACCAGTACTTATGAATACGGCTCGATCTTTGAAGGCTGTACGGCGTTAAAGAGCATCACGGTACCGGAAGGCGTAACCTCGATCCCGGCATATGCGTTTAAAAACTGTTCTTCTCTCGAAGAGATCCATCTTCCGGCAGGCCTTACCTCCCTTTCGAATCAGATGTGCTTTGGCTGTCCGGAACTGGAGGGCCTCACGATCCCTTCGACCGTGACCGTGATCGGTGAGTATGCGCTCTATGGATGCAGCGAAATACCGGAACTTACGGTCCCTTCCTCCGTACAGGAGATCGGGGCGTATGCACTCAGTCATATGGGAGGGCTTAGAAAGCTCACCTTCGAAGGAGCAGGCTTAAAGACCGTCGGAGGATATGCATTTTCGGGCGACAGCGGCCTTTCCGCGGTGATCCTTCCGGACAGCGTGGAGGATATCTCCTACCGCGCGTTCTATAACTGTACGAATCTTTCCTCCTTCCATTATCCGAAGGGACTCACAAAGAGTACACAGTACAGGGAAAGCAGCGGCTGGAAATACGGAAAGATCTTTGAGGGCTGTACGAAACTCCGTTCACTGGACATTCCGGAAGGTACGGCGAAAATCCCGGCGGAACTGTTTTCGGGTTGCATCCATCTTAAGAATGTGATCTTTCCTTCCACGCCCGTGACCGTCGGCACAAACGCGTTCAGAGGCTGCGAAGGGATCGTGAATCTGTTCCTTGCCGGTGACGGTACGTCCGTCGGACAGTCCGCGTTCGAACAGGACAGCAACATAAAAACGGTCAATATGCGGGAAGGCGTATCCGCGATCGGAGCGCGGGCTTTCGCGAATGATACGCGCCTTGAGCACGTTTTTATCCCGAGGAGCGTGAACGCGATCGCGGACGATGCCTTTACGGGCTGCGACCGTATGCTGATCCATTGCGCGCTGAATTCCTACGCCTCGATCTATGCCGTCGACCACGGACTCAATTTCATTACGGATCTCGGAGGGGAAGATGATGCCTCCGTGATCGATCCTTCCGCTTCCTTCCTCCGCGTCTCGGTCTCCAATGCTGCCGCAAAGGGATATATTGAGCTGCATACCGGATACAGGCTTCGTCAGGAGATTGCTTCTGAAGTGACGGATATGTCACTTCTGGTAAAGATCCCGGAGAATACGACGCTGATCGAAAACAGTGTAACGCTGAACGGTACCATGATCGGGAACTACAGCCGGGCAGGTGATATTCTGACGGTAGGGGTTGCCGAAAGTGAGGGCGAGCTTCGTTTTTCGGTGCGCCCGGAAGCCGATATACAGTATTATACCTACGCTTCCTTCGGTTATAAGAAAAACGGCTCTGCAGGCTATGAGGTGATCGGCACCTCGACGGATTATATCGCGACAGCCACGATCCTTGCGGATGAAGATCAGTTACATGATACCTTCGATATCACCGGTATCGCGCCGGCAGACAGCATTGTTACCGTCTATGTGGACGGAAAGGCGAACACGGTCACTCAGGCAGGAAAGACCGGAAAATATCTCGCGACTGTCAAGCTTCCCGATCCGATCGAATATGCGCCCTATGAGATCAGCATCAGCGCGAAGGATCAAAGCGGCATTGCCCATACGGCAAAGACGAACTGCTGGTATATGCCGGGTTCCGTCGAACTTCAGGGATTTGATATGTATTACAGCAGTCACAGCCAGGAAAAGATGGATCTTCTCGACCGTTCGAAGCACGGCTCGACGCTTTCCTATAATCCGAATTTTCCCTTTACATTCGTGATGGATTTTTCAAATCCCGAAAAGATTGAAAATGTCCGTGTACAGAGTGACAAAAACGGCGAGATCAGAACGATCGACGCTAATTTCGATGAAGTGAGCGGAAACTGGGTAGCCACTGGATGGTTCGGAAACCACTATTATGTTCCGGGGTACCTGAGTGTTACCTATGACATGAAGGAAAACGCAACGGGCACACCTGTTCAGGATGTCGATTTTTCCAACCCCGCGATCATAAAAGCTTACCGTGATGTCTTCGGCGTGCATACCGTATCGGAGAGAACCTACAGGGATGAGTACGGAAATCTCACGACTGAGTACTCGACGGAACATGTAAACGCCGTCTGGGAGGATGTCGTCGGGGTCAAAGGTCTGAAAGTTTATACCAAGATAATGGATCAGGTATCAAAACTGGATAAGCTGCCCTGGACGGATACGAATTATGCCAAGATTTTCGACATATATGAGGATTACCAGAGATTCATAGATCAGGGAAGCGACAAATACTGGCTGAGTGTCATCGATAATGTCTTTACGGATCCGAATGACCGGACTGTCGGAAACTTCCTTGTATTGATCGGAGATGTGTCAAAAAATGACGTCACTGCACTTCTTGTGGAAGGATGCGTGGATGGGGAAGCGATTGTCAAGGATCTGAATTTCGTAGGCACCACACTAAAGACGATCGGAAAGATCTGCGGTATTCGGGCAGATTATCAGGAGCTCTACGAAAAGATATCCCTGAATCAGACGCTTTCCGCGGAACAGCAAAAGAGCCTTTTGGCAGAACTTTCAATGTACCGTGATTTTTATACCGCATACAGCGTGATTTCGGCAGTGAGCGGCATTATCTGTAAATCTCTCGGCCCGCAGGCCATGATCATATATCTTGCGGCAGATTTGTTCGCTCAGAAAGTGTTCGATTTCTGGAAGGAACAGATTCTGCTCGGGCAAGGCTTCTTCACCTGGCTCATCGACCCTTCCGGCTATGTATACGAAGCCGTCGTGACAAACAGGAAAAAGGGCGCGAAGGCAACGGTATACTTTAAGAACGGTCAGGGAGGTGCCGTCCCATGGAATGCCGCGGATTATCTGCAGGAGAATCCCCTGTATACAAATGAGGAAGGTGCCTATGCCTGGGATGTGCTCGAGGGTGAGTGGTGTGTGAAGATCGAACTCGAAGGATATGATACGGTGACCACCGACTGGCTGCCCGTACCGCCGGTGCAGACGGATATCAACATCGGACTTGTCTCAAAGGCTGAGCTTTCCGTGGAAGCGGTTTATGCTTTTGCCGAAGGGGTACGGCTGATCTTCAGTCAGTATACGGATCCGTCGACAATGGAAGGAATCGCGCTCCTTGATGATCGGAATGCGAATGTGGCTTATACACTGGAGTACACCGGGGAATACAGCGCGACCGGAAAGGAACTTGCAAGGGAATACACACTGAAGCCGGACAGCCCTATGGCTTCCGGAAAAGGACTGAAGCTTATGATCCCGGCCTCCGTGACATCCTATACGGGAAGGACGCTTCCCGCGGCTGTGGAAAAGACGGCCTCCGTAAGCGAGGCGCCCTCCTTCACGATGACGGATACGCTGAACCTGCGCACAGGTGACACGGCTGTCATTTCCGGAAAGATTGAGAACTGTCTGCCGGGTATGACGATCAAGGCAGATACGGAACTTCATTCCGTGGCGCAAGTGGAAGAGATCTCGCAGCCCGATGCAAACGGGGCATTTAAGATCACGCTTTCCGGTATCAGCATAGGAGAGACCGGGCTTATCACGGAGATCTCCGGTCTTGGCATATCGAAAACCACTGCGGTCATAACCGGTGCCAACGCAGATGAAGAGTTTCTTGTCCGGAAGGTGATCC
Source organism: Lachnospiraceae bacterium (assembly GCA_024692955.1). Taxonomy (GTDB): domain Bacteria; phylum Bacillota; class Clostridia; order Lachnospirales; family Lachnospiraceae; genus JAILLW01. The sequence goes on from JAILLW010000051.1 coordinate 6,320, forward strand.
TTCCCCGGGATGAAATAACCCTGCTTGTCGGAAACCGGAAGGAGATCGTGCCAAGGATGTCGCATGGGGACATGACCGGAAGCTGGAGCATTCTCGAGGGAGAGACCTTCGTCAGTATGGAAGGAAATACCGTGGCAGCCCTTTCGGAGGGCGAAGCCGTGATCCGGTTCACCTGTACGGAGTATGCGGATGTGTACGCGGACCTTACGGTTCATATCCGGACTTCCGAAGCGATGGACATCGGAGATGTGCTTCCAGGGGACATTCCGGAGGACGGGGAGATCCCGGAAGGAGTCTGGGCAGCGGCCGTGAAGGATCCCGAAAGTGATGACGGTTTTTATCATTATACCGGCTCGGCGATCCGGCCCGCGATCAGAGTCTACGATCATACGAAGCTTCTTTCGGAAGGGAAGGATTATACCCTGAAATATAAGAACAATACGGCTTCCTATATGCTGACGGAAACGGATCCGGGCTTCTACGGTAAAAAGAAGAAGACTTCCTCGCCCGCAGTCACCGTGACGGGAAAAGGAAATTATGAAAAAACCATGACGGTTTACTTCAGGATCGCGCCTGCCTCCCTTGAGAAGGACGACGGTTCCGTCCATGTATCCGACTATGCAGCCGCGTATAACGGAAAGGAGCAGAAGCCCGCGCCGGAGGTTGTATGGAACGGAAAGAAGCTGAAGGCCGGTACGGATTATAAGGTAAAGTATCTGCGCAGGATCGGCGAAGACACCTATGCGCCCGAGGATGTTTCCGTCAAACCGGAAGGAACTTATCTCGTCCGGATCACGGGGAATAAGAACTTCAGCGGCACGAGGGAAGTCACGGTTACCGTGACGGAAAAGAAGAATGCCTCCGGACTTGTCGGAAAACTGAAGGTTTCCGCTGTAAAGGATCAGAGGTACCGGGATGGCGAAGAAATAAAACCTTCACTGACGGTAAAACAGGGATCGAAAAAACTGATCGCAAGATCGGAGGATCCGTCTGAGGAAGCCTATACGGAATATGATTATGAAGTGACTTATCTGAACAACCGTAAGGTCGGCACCGCCTATGCCCTGCTCAGGGGAAATCCGGAAAAGGGCTTCTACGGGACCAGGCTCGTTCCGTTCCGGATCGTCGGAACTTCGTTGAAAAAGGCAGTCCTTCGCGGAATCCCGTCCGGTGGGTATGAGTATACCGGAGATGCCGTTACCCTGGATGAACTGATTGCCGAAGGGACTGTTACGCTGACGGCAAAGAACGGAACCGCTCCGCTTATTCCCTATAATGAAGCGGACGGGACGGGAGATTTCCGGATCTCTTATAAGAAAAATGTCAATGCCGGAAAGGCCACAGTGATCTTTACAGGAGTGAACGGTTATACGGACAGTGTATCCAAAACCTTTAAGATCATGCCCGTCAATATAAATGACACAAGTGTCAGTATCGTCTGTAAGACCGGTGAAAACGGAGAGGTGCCCTATGCAAAGGGCGGCGCGAAACCGGAGATCACGGTTACCTTTAACGGGGAGATGCTGAAGGAAGGCACTGACTACACCGTAAACTGCAGGAACCATACCCGGGTCGGAAATACCGCTTCCGTTATCGTAAAGGGAAAGGGAAACTTCGGGGGACAGCTCAGTGATCCGGAAACCTATATCGTCGGGAAGCAGAGACTTTCCCTGCTGACGATCCGGGCGGAGGATAAGGTTTATAGCGGAAAGGTGAACGCGCATGCGGCGAAGCTTACGATCACGGATCTCAACGGAAAGAAGCTGAAGGCGGGAACGGATTACGACAGGATATTTACATACCGGTACGCGGAAGACTGCACAGTCACACAAAAAGCCGGCAAGAAGGAGACGGTCGAAGTTCCCCGAACCTCCGGAGAAGGGGTTGATCCGAAGGACATCATTCCGGCCGATACACGCATTCTTGTGACCGTCACCGGAAAGGGTGCCTATGCTGCGGAGGAATGTGACAATACGCTGACCGCGGAGTACCGGATCGTGCAAAAGAGTCTTTCAGGCGCGAAGATCAAGGTGAATAAGAAGGCTTATACCGGCTCCGAAGTCACACTCACCGAGGATGACATTACGGTTAAGATCAAGGGAAAGAAAGTGCCTGCCGTTGAGATCATAAACGGTGAGGAGGTCCGGAACTGGTCAATCGATGATTCGAGCTACCGGAATAATGTGAATAAGGGGAAAGCGAGCGTACTGATCGTCGGAGAAGGAAGCTTCGGAGGATCCGCTACCGCATCCTTTACCATCGGAGCACGAGGAATTTTCGGGTAAATTCATGGGATTGAACCGGCGCTTTCGGAATTCCGAAAGCGCCATATATCCCGATCGGACGAAGGATTACAGAATCAAAAAACGGAGGGCCTTACAGCTCTCCGTTTTTGTATTTCGCGACGATCGTGTTGATCCTCTCGCTTGGATCGAGAAGATCCGAGATCGAGGCGTCATGGTTCAGGGTATCGATGAGATAGGCGATGTATTTGCTGAGGTCGCAGTCGATGTACCATTCCCGGGAAAGCAGCTCCGGCGTCTGATAGATCAGATTCGTGGTCAGGATCCCGGAGATCGTACCGTCGTTGTAGGCATCATCAAAGCGCTCGAGGCCGCCGGTGAAGAGTCCGAAGGTGGAGCATACGAAGATCTTGTTCGCGTTGCGCTTCTTAAGTCCCCTCGCGACTTCCAGTACGCTTTCTCCGGAGGAGATCATATCGTCGATCACGATGATGTCCTTTCCGGAAACATCCGAGCCCAGGAATTCGTGGGCCACGATGGGATTCCGCCCGTCTATGATCCGCGTATAGTCGCGGCGCTTGTAGAACATACCCATATCGAGGCCGAGAACGTTCGCCATATAGATCGCACGACTCATTCCGCCTTCATCGGGACTTACGACCATCATATGATCGCTGTCGATCTTCAGACCCTTTACATGACCGAGAAGTCCCTTGATGAACTGATAGGTGGGCTGCACCGTCTCAAAGCCGTGAAGCGGGATCGCATTCTGCACCCGAGGATCATGCGCGTCAAAGGTGATGATATTGTCAACGCCCATCTTGACCATTTCCTGAAGCGCGAGAGCGCAGTCAAGAGACTCGCGGGCCGTGCGCTTATGCTGTCTGGACTCGTAAAGGAAGGGCATGATCACGGTGATGCGGCGTGCCTTTCCGCCTACCGCGGCGATAATGCGCTTCAAGTCCTGATAATGATCATCGGGGGACATATGATTTTCTCTCCCGTAGAGGGAATAGGTCAGGGAATAGTTGGCCACATCGACCAGAAGATAAAGATCCATACCGCGTACGGATTCGAGGATCATGCCTTTCGCCTCACCGGAACCGAACCGGGGGACTTTGGCTTTCAGAATGTAGGAGTCCCTCATATATCCCGAGAATGCGAGGGAATCCTTATGCTCGTTCTCCCGTTCGGTACGCCATCTTACCAGGAAACTGTCTACTTTTTCACCGAGGCTTCTGCATCCTTCAAGTGGAATGATCCCGAGGGATCCCACCGGTATGGTTTCAAGATTTCGCTTTTCTTCACGTTCCGACATGGGAGATCCTTTCCTGTTATGCTTTTTTCAGCCTTCGAATATCCGGTCCGGTAAGTTTCAGGAAGCGGTAACGTTCGATCAGCCTCGAGAAGATCCGGTCCGCGTATCTTTGTTGAAGTTCCTCAAGCGACATATTCGTCGAAATGATCACACTCTTGCGCATCAGATACCGTTCGTTCAACAGAGAGAAGAGATGAAGCGCCACGGCACTGTTGGTAAGCTCCGTTCCGAGATCGTCAATGATGATCAGATCGCATTCGTACAACTCCGAACGGGTATCCGCAAGGGATGTTTCCGTATCGCGGCGGAACATAATGTCCGAAAGCAGCCGGAACAGTTCTTCCGCGCTGAAGTAGATGACCGAAAAACCCCGGTCGAGCAGTTCCTTCGCGATACAGGCGCTGAGGAATGATTTTCCAGTACCTACATTACCATAAAAGAGAAGATTTTCATATTGTTTTTTCGCCGGATCGTCGGAAAAACCGTCTGCGAAGGAATGACAGATCTCCACGATCCTTTTGAAATCCTCGAGTTCCTCCCCCTGATAATAATCATAGGAAAGATGATCAAAGTTTTCGGATTCGGGGATCCGCCCGAGACGGGAGTGCCGGTAGAGAAGATCGATCTGTTCCTTCAGAAAACAGGAACACTTCCGGCCGTCGGGAAGAAAGCCGGTATCATTGCACTCGGTGCATTCATAAACGGGTTCGGCATAATCCTCCGGGAATCCGGCCTCTTTCAGTACGGCTGATTTCCGTTCGGAAAGGGAAGCGATCTTCCGGACCGTTTCCTCCACGGATATGCTGCCGTTTTCGCTGAGGGAATGAAAGGCCGCGCCGGCGGTCCGGGCGATCTCCTCACGGATCGAAACATACTCCGGACATTTTCGTGCGACTTCTTCCAGACGCTCCTCGGCAATGCGACGGGCATTCTGCTGTTTCAGGGAGTATTTCCGCATGATCGCGTCATATTGTTCATTGGTAAGTGCCATATCAGCGCTTTAGCAACTCCTTTTCCAGTTCGTCAAAATCATAGGTTCGCTGTGAAAACTGTTTGTACTGCGGCACTGCCGCGGTACCGGTGCCCCTCTGATCCCCGGAATTTCCGGAATCTCCCGCATTTCCGGAAGCTTTCTTCGATTCCTTTTCGCGTTCACGGTCAAGAGCCTCGATATCGGCCTTTGAGTGTACGTTCTTTTCAAACCAGGAGGTCAGGATCTTATCCGCGTACTGAAAACGCCGCTTATCGGTACCGTTCACGGTACGCGCGCAGGCTTCATATATGATATCCATGGAGAAAGCCATGTCTTTGGTCCACTTCGTCACATAATCCACCTCGGTCCTTGTGGGGGCAGAGGATTTGCCGAGAGACTTCATTACCTCATAGACCTCTTTCTGATAGAGGCTGGTCTTTTCGGCCGCCTGCTTCGGATCGGTGATCCCGTCTTCGGCCCAGCGGATCGCGACGGTCTCGATATAACGGAAACTCTTCTTGTCCCTGCTGAGGCAGTATTCGAAGAGATAATCGATCAGATCATTGGAAAACCCGAGCCCGTTCTCGGGATCCTTGAAGAAGATCAGGGTCCGGATCTCGGAGGGGGTAAGGGTCTTGTTCAGATACTGCTCCACCACAAAGATGAGCTCCGCGGTATCTGCCTTGTTCCGGAAATCGTTTACGTCATCCGCGGAATATTCGATCTTCTTCGGAACGGAAGAAGCGGGTTCCGGAGAGGAAGGAGCAGATTCCGGATCGGAAGATGCGGACTCCGTAAGCGGAGCCTTCCCGGCATTTTCCGGAAGAGACTCTTCTTTGACCGGAGGAAGAGGATCCGGGACAGGATTGAACACAATGCCCGAGATCGCGCTGCTTCCGTCGCGGATCAGCCGGATCAGGCCCTTCTTATTCCAGTAGGAAAGCGCCCGCTCCACGTCTTTTTCCGTAAAATTGAATCTGTCCGCGAGATCGGACACACTGCAGCCCGCATCCGCGCCAAGTGTCCTCAGAAGATAGAGATATATCTTGATCTGCGCATCATTGGCATCCGGAAGATAATGGTCAATAAACCGATTGGATACCAAAGTCATATCGGAAGAGGGATCCTGATAAACCTTAAACCGCCCCATAATCACATCACCAGCCTATACATCAGATTCGGTATGGTAATCTTATCATACGGGGAAGAAAATGCAAGGTCGAAAAAGGGGCGAAAACCCTTGAAAAACCTTGCCCTGCAGAATTGTGGATATTGTGGAAACTGTGGATTTTTCCATTTAAGCCCGTGTTTTCGGGAAGGGTTATCCACCGGAAAACGGAGGCAGCCGGAGGGAAAAATCTGTGGATATTGTGGATGGTCAGCCGGAGGTCAGGTCGTTTGCGATATTTACAACATCTCCGGCTCCCATGGTTATCAACATTTCACCCGGTGCACAATTTTCTTTTACGAAATTTTCGATCTCCTCAAAAGAAGGGATATAATAACACTCGATATTTTTCTTCCTGAGGAGCTCCGCGATATTTTCGGAACTGATCCCGAGGTCATCCTTTTCCCGCGCGGCATAGATATCGGCGAGGATCACGGCATCCGCAAGGGAAAGCGCCTCCGCGAATTCCGGAAGGAAAGCCTTTGTGCGGGAGTAGGTATGAGGCTGGAAGATCACCCAGAGCTTAGAGGAGGTCTTCTGACGGGCAGCGGCAAGCGTTGCGCGGATCTCGGAAGGATGATGCGCGTAATCATCGATGATACGGACCCCGTTCATCATTCCCTTTTCCTCGAAGCGCCGGTCCGTCCCGCCGTAAGAAGCAAGGGCGGCCTTTGTGACATCCCTGGGAACCTTAAGAAGATCCGCAGCCGCGATCGCGGCGCAGGCGTTCAGTACATTATGAAAGCCGGGAACCTTAAGCACAAAACCGTCGTCTTTCCCGGGGGCTTCCCCGCCCTCCTTTTTCCGAAGGAGCGAAAAATGCGTAAGCCCCTCCCCGTCCGTCCGGACATCAGCCGGGAAATAATCCGCACCGTCTTCCTTTCCGAACGTGATCACGGGGCAGGAAAGCCCGGAGGCTACGGTCTCCTTTTCCGGAATATCGTTTCCGATGATCACGGCGCCGTCTTCCGGCACGAGAGAGGCGAAACGGTGGAAGGAATTCCTTATGTCATGGATATCCTTAAAGAAATCGAGATGGTCCTCCTCGATATTGAGGATCAGAGCGATCTTCGGGAAAAAGCTTAAAAAACTGTTGGTATATTCGCAGGCTTCGCAGACGAAGCAGTCCGGCCCTCCGATCCTGACATTGCCGCCGATGGAGGGAAGGATCCCGCCGATGGAGACCGTGGGATCGCTGCCGTTTTTAAGGAGGATCTC
>JAILLW010000055.1 GCA_024692955.1 Lachnospiraceae bacterium
TGATATCCTTTTCGTATTCCTTCAGGAGGTGGGTCCTGACGATGGCTTCGGCTTCTTCGTCAATGTCTCCGGCAAATAATTCCTCCAGATTCTCCCGGTAAGAGAATTCATCACCCCTGCAGGAGACCCGCACGGATATGGTTTTGAAGAAGGATGTTACGACCAGCTTTATCCTGGCCCCGTCCGGACTCTTCCGGATCAGCTCCAAAAGGGGATCCTCCGCCCGGAATCTGGTCTTTTTGCAGACTTTTTCGCTCACGCCCAAAGATCTCAGCGCGGATTCCATCTCATCAAGGATCGGGACCGCGTTTTCGGAAACTGCTTCATAGTAGGCGCTCTGTTTCAGATTCATTTTTTCCTCTTTCGGATGCTTACCATTCGTCGATGATCGTCATCAGTTCATCATAATCTTCGGGTTCGCTGTATGCGTCCACAATGTCCAGAAGCGTCGATAAGTTGTCTTCCGGCGGGTCGCTGTACTGGTTTCCGCGGCCGTGATAGGCGCTCTTCTTGCTCGTCTTCGGAACCGGGACTTCTTTATGGAAAGCAACGAAGATGTTTCTTTCTCCGTTCCAAAACCATTTGTCTCCATCCGAATCAAGCCAGTAGAATCCGCCCTCTTCCTCTGCAACGGCTTTACCCGGTTGGGACGGGACCGCTTTGGGGGAGGTGCTCCAGTCGCTTACCAGATTACAGCTGTTTACTATATTGTCGCAGATTTTGCAATAATCTTCCAGTCTGTCTTCATAGGCCAGTGTCGTTATGATCAGACAAAACCCCGTCGGGCCGTAGTATCTGACCTCCATCCGGCCGCGCACCGGTTCTTCCGAATCTACCGTGAACATTTTCCCGTCAAGCAGCATATATCCGGTGATACTCAGATAATCTCCGTGATCTATGAAATCGGTGCCAAGGGAATTGATCAGCCATTTGCCGTAGAGTCTCTCGAAACAATGATTCAGCAGGATCCTCATACCCTCCTTCGACACTTCAAAACCCTGCCCGAGGAACTTGTCGTAGTCCGACGTCATGGGCATGAATTTCAGCAGGATATCGCTGTACATATCTCTCGTGCCGTTCCCCACGACAGGCTTGAATGTAAGGGAATCCGGGAGATCGGCCCTGGTCTCCGCGTACATCTGCTCAGGATAATTTACACATACACTTGCATAGTTACCGGGAAAGTTCGCAACCTGGGTCAGCGGATCTTCCGGGGTGGGAAGCAGAACGGCCTGATCTACTTTATTTAAGATCTTTCCGTCATCGCTCATGAGCCCTTCGTCTGTCCATATCAGTTTTCCGGTTATGCTTCCGTCCGCTTCGTTCATGAGGTTCATGTAGCCGTCATTCGCATCCTCTTCTACGGTTCCCGCGAACTTCTCTTCCCCTGTAAACAGGGTAAACACCCAGTTTCCGTCACCGTCGAATGTCAGATAGAAGAGGCCGTCATCAAATTTCCAGCTTCCCTCAAGATCAGCAAAATCACCCGGGGATCCGTCTTCCTCTTCATCGGGATACTCGGAGAATTCTTCCGTATCGTCCTCAAAAAACTCGCTGTCATCAGCAGCCTCTGCCATGATCTCGGTTTTTTCCTCTATGGTAGATTTCAAGGATTCTTTGTCGCTGCCGCATGCACTCATCGACAGACTCAGCAGCGAAAGAGAAAGTATTGCGATCATTCCTGTTTTTTTCTTCATCATTTGATATCCCTCGCAGTAGAAATTTTCACTTTTCTCATTATAGGATCGGCAAAAACAAAAAAAATACATCCTAAAAGTATACTATTCGCCGTCGCAGCGGTTCGAATCCCGTTATGTGCATAAGAAAAGGATGCCTTTCGGCATCCCTTTCAAGCTATACTCCGCTCAAGCGGCGCTCAGCCTGCCGCGATCTTCAATCACGGCAAATACGCAGACGGAGGGATTCGAACCCTCGTGCCCCGGAGGGCAAACGCATTTCGAGTGCGCCCCGTTATGACCACTTCGATACGTCTGCATTGAGTCTTATCTTTAACGACCG
>JAILLW010000089.1 GCA_024692955.1 Lachnospiraceae bacterium
GGGGAGCCTGCGCGGATCGAGCGAGATCGTGGCCGGCCGGATCCGCGACGAGATTCAGTCCAAGGTGACGGAAGCAGGGCTGGAGATCCTGGAAGCGCGCATCACATATCTGGCCTATGCGCCGGAGATCGCGGCTGTGATGCTGCAGCGGCAACAGGCGTCTGCAATCATTGACGCCAGGAAGATGATCGTGGACGGCGCAGTCGGCATGGTAGAGATGGCGCTGGACCGTTTGAACGAGGGCGGGATCGTCGATCTGGACGAGGAACGGAAAGCCGCCATGGTTTCCAACCTGCTCGTGGTGCTTTGCGGCAACCATGACGCGCAGCCTGTCGTAAACTCCGGAAGCCTTTATTAATGGCTGAAAAGAAACAGGTTCCGCTCCGTTTGTCGGAAAAACTCTACTCCGAAATAGCCGCATGGGCAGAGGATGATTTCCGTTCGATCAACGGGCAGATTGAATATCTCCTTTCCGAATGTGTCCGCCAGAGAAAGAAGAACGGCCACTATACAGGAGAAGAGATTGATAAACCACCGAAACTGGATATTGAATAATACGAAAGCCATTGTCTTTCCGGCGTACCGGATGGACAATGGCTTATCTGTTTTTGATCTCGATCCTGTCAAGGATCCCGTGAATGCTTACCCCTGGATGAGTCAGATACATACGTGAAACATCTTCAATGAAAACCGGATCCGCCCCGGTCTTTTTTTTGATCTTATCAATCGAATATCCCTTATCAATCATCCGGATCATTCGACTGACCAGTTCATAATGATCGGATACGGAACGTTCTTCAATACCCTGACCGGCGTTTTCCTTCTCTTCGTTTTCCGGGTCATTCCGGCATCCCGGGCCTTTTTCTTTTCTTACCGTGGTTCGGGCATGCCCGTAATATATCATGGAAGGATCCAGAGAAAGGATCTTCTCCCAGCTCTTTTCGATCTGTGTGCCCTGATGCAGTTCCAATTCATACAGAGGATTCAGATCTCCGGCAAGAGCAACTCCATTATCCAGCCAAAGCGTTATGCTGTCATCACTGTGTCCCGGCGTCGGGATGATCTTTCCAGACAGTCCGAGTTCTGTCAGGAAGCCGGGGCTTTCCTCTTCCGTTATTACCCGGACCGCTTCATCCCGTATCGGAAAAAATCTCATTCCGGGCTCTTTTTCAAAAACCGGATCCGCGTTATGCAAAAACGGTTTTTGAATATCAAGGATAACAATCTTTGCTCCATGATCAGCGATCTCCTGCGCGATACCCATATGGTCAGGATGAAAATGCGAGATCAGGATTGCATCGATCTTCTGCAGTTCTTTTCCTTTTTCGCCAAGCTCATGACAGAAATTCCGAAACGTCCCGGCCCATCCGGTGTCGAACAGAAGAATTCCTTTACTCCCCTCGACCAGATATGTATTTGTGCCGCAATACTTTAATTCCGTGATCATGATCATTTTCAACCCTGTCTTTATCAGAACGGACTGATATTTATATCGATCTGCAGGTCTATCAGTACATGTTTCACGATGTCAGATATAAATAATGTTTCACGTGAAAACTACAACTCGTGGATTTTTGAAAAATATGAACCACAAAATATTGTGGAAATAATATTCAAATCCGAAAGTGTTTCACGTGAAACAATTTTATTTATTATCAGGCGTTACTTATTACATATTACAGATCTGTAATGATACATATGAAATATCCAATATTGATTTTATCGGATTTTCTAACTTTTTCTTCCCGTTTTTCCGGGTCTTCTTGGATAACGTCCCGGAGTAAGCTTCTCTTTTTTGATAAAGAATATTTCACGTTCGATATCAAATCCCTCAATCTCATAAGAACAATGATCGGTTGAATTCGTTTTTCCTCCGAGGATCTCTATGATCTCTTTGGCATCTTCAAGTTCATCCTTACAGTCTGCAGTCTTATATGCTGCAAATATCCCACCTGCTTTAATAAAAGGAATGCATATTTCGGAAAGTATATCCATTTTCGCAACAGCCCTTGATACAGCGAAATCATATTTTTCACGATAGGAAGGATCTTTTCCGAAATCCTCCGCTCTTCCATGGATGGCAATAATATCTTTCAGTTTCATTTGTCCGATTACTTCATTCAAAAAATCCGTTCTTTTCTTCAGAGAGTCCAGCAGTGTTACTTTCATGGAAGGATATACGATCTTTAAAGGAATACCGGGAAACCCTGCACCGGTTCCGACATCGATCAGAGAATACGGAACAGAATTAAGATCATTGATAAATAATCCGAGCGAGATACTGTCAAGGATATGCTTATGAAGAAACTCTTCCCATTCTGTTATTGCGGTCAAATTCATTTCCTTATTTCTTTCACAGACAGCTTCATAATAGAAAATCAAAGAAAGGGCCTGTTCATCGGAAATATGAAATCCTCGATCAGCAAATACATTTATAAGTTCTTCTTTTCTATTCTCATTCATTCTTTATTGTCCATTCGGTTTCTTGCGGAAAGATATACAAGGAGAACATTGATATCCGCAGGTGATACACCTGAGATCCTTGAGGCCTGCCCGATCGAAACAGGTCGGATATCTTTTAGTTTCTGTCTTGCTTCAAGTCTAAGACTTTCCACATCATCATAATCGATATTTTCCGGAATCTTCTTCTTTTCCGTCTTTTTAAACTGTTCAACCTGCTTATTCTGTCTTTCGATATATCCTTCATATTTAATCTCGATCTCCACCTGGTCGATTATCGTATCCGGAAGTTGAGGCCGGTCTTTATCGATCGGAGCAAGCAAACGATAATCGAGTTCCGCTCTTCCCATCAGATCCGCAATGGAAACTCCTTTTGTAAGAAGAGCACTTCCATGTGAAGAAAGAAATTCCTGCACCATGGCACTTCCTCCTACCATAGTACATTTCAACCGCTTGATCTCATTTTCAATCATCTCCTTTTTCCGGCAAAGATCAGAATATTCTTCTTTGGAAATAAGCCCGACTTCATATCCGATCTTCCGAAGACGCAGGTCCGCATTATCCTGTCTTAAAAGAAGACGATATTCCGCGCGGGAAGTCATCATCCGGTAAGGTTCAAAGTTTTCCTTTGTTACAAGGTCATCGATCAGTACTCCGATATAAGCTTCGGAACGATCCAGTGTGATCTCGGAACGTCCCAGCGCATATAGGGAAGCATTGATACCGGCAATCAGCCCCTGTCCGGCAGCTTCTTCATATCCGCTGCTTCCGTTAAACTGTCCGCCCGCATAAAGTCCTGCAACATCTTTAAATCGAAGTGTTGCATAAAGCTGATTCGGATCGATACAGTCATATTCGATCGCGTATGCATTTTTTACGATCCTGCAGTTTTCAAGTCCTGGTACCGTGCGATACATTGCGACCTGAACATCCTCCGGAAGAGAAGAAGACATACCGGAAAGATACATTTCATTCGTCGAAAGTCCTTCCGGTTCTATGAAAACCTGATGTCTTTTCTTTTCCGAAAAACGTACTACCTTATCTTCAATGGAAGGACAGTATCTGGGTCCGGTTCCTTCGATCACTCCCGCATAGATCGGAGAACGATCAAGATTTTTTCTTATGATCTCATGCGTCCTTTCATTTGTATAAGTAAGATAGCAGGAAACCTGTTCTTTCTGGATCGAATCCGGATCTGTGCTGAAGGAAAAAGGCGTGATCCTTTCATCACCTTTCTGCTCCTCCATCTTCGAATAATCAAGGGACCTTCCGTCCATTCTTGCCGGAGTACCTGTTTTAAATCGTCTTAGAGATATACCCATTTCTTTCAGGGAATCCGAAAGATGCGTCGCTGCCTGAAGTCCGTTCGGACCCGTATAGGTGATCGCCTCTCCGGTCAGACATCTTGCATTCAGATAAGTTCCAGTACAGATCACGACCGCTTTACAAAGATAGGTGGTTCCGGTATAGGTACGAAGTCCGATGATCTTTTTTGACGGTTTTCCGTAAGGTGCTTCATCCTTATTCTCTTCCCAGAGAAGCTCACATACTTCAGCCTGTTTGATCGTCAGATTATCCTGATTTTCCAGGGTCTTTCGCATTTCACGTGAATAATCCGCCTTATCCGCCTGTGCGCGAAGAGAATGAACTGCAGGACCCTTGGATTCATTCAGCATCTTTGACTGAATAAAAGTCTTATCGATGTTCTTTCCCATTTCTCCGCCGAGCGCGTCAACTTCCCTTACGATGTGACCCTTTGAAGATCCTCCTATGTTCGGATTGCAGGGCATCAGGGCAATGCTTTCGACGGACACGGTAAAGATCACGGTGGATAGTCCAAGTCGTGCGGAAGCAAGAGCCGCTTCACATCCGGCATGTCCTGCACCGATCACACAGATATCAGTCTTTTCAATTAAGCTGTTTTTCAAGGTATTTTCGTTCATACGATGTCCTGATATGCATTATTTTCCCATACAGAATTCGGAAAAGATCCGTTCTGCCACATCATCACCGATCTCTTCTCCTGTCACATGACCGAGAAAAGTATAGGCATTTCTCAGATCAATGGTATAAAAATCCTCAGGAAGTCCGTTGTTTATTGCATCAAGAACATGATCCAGAGAATTCAGAGCATTTTCAAGCGCTTCCTTCTGTCTCAGATTTGCGACAGGCGCTTCCCTGTCATAATCGATCTTTCCGCTCAAAAAAAGTTCATTCACTTCTTTCTTAAGATCTTCGATCCCTTCTCCGGTCTCCGCTGAAATCTTAATGACCGGATATTTTTCCTTAAGCATGGAAATGAGTTCCGAAAGATCGCATGCCTGCTTCAGATCGCTCTTATTATATAACACAAGACATCTGCGCTCCCTGCCGGCTTTAGTCTCACCGGCCTTATCTTCTTCTCCTGTGAGAAATGAAATGATCTTTCTGTCATCTTCATCCAAAGGAACGGAAGAATCCGTTACATAAAGGATAAGGTCCGCATCCTTTGCGTTTGAAAGAGCCTTTTCGATGCCGATCTTCTCGATCCTGTCATCCGTTTCACGTATTCCGGCCGTATCAAGTATCCTTAGTATCGCATCGCCGAGCTGCACGGAAGCTTCGATCACATCTCTCGTGGTACCAGGAATATCCGTTACGATTGCTTTCTCATAACCGGCCAGAAGATTCATCACAGATGACTTTCCCGCATTCGGTTTTCCGAGGATAACGGTATTGATCCCTTCTTTCAGGATCCTTCCGTCCTCATATTGATCGATCATTTTTCGGATCCGTTTTGAAATATCCATAATCGTTTCGGATAGTTTTTCGGAATATCCCGTAAGATCATAATGCTCCGGATCATCAAGTGCTGCTTCAATAAAGGCCGTTTCATGCAGGATGGCATCTCTTAAGGAAAGGATCTCCCTATAAAGCTTTCCTCTTAAAACGGAAACCGACGATCGAAGGGCCTGTTCGGAAGAAGAAGAGATCACATCCATAACCGCTTCCGCTTCGGAAAGATCGATCCTTCCGTTTAAAAATGCTCTTTTCGTGAATTCTCCCGGCTCAGCCAGACGTGCGCCGGCCTTAATGCAAAGCTCCAGAGCCTTTTTTACGACGAAGACACCCCCATGAGTATTGATCTCAACGGTATCTTCCGCCGTATAACTCTTCGGAGCTCTGAAACAGGAAACCAGGATTTCATCAAGAATTTCTTCTCCATTGAAAAGAAAGCCATAACGGATCGTATGGCTTTCCATGTTCAGAATAAAATGTTCTTTTTTCGCGTTTACGACAATACGGTCAGCGATCTTTATCGCATCATGGCCGCTGATTCGGACGATCCCGATTGCGGACTCCGAAAGTGATGTCGCAATCGCCGCAATGGTATCAGTCTCCATTGGAATCGTTTCGATAATTGTTCCTTCCGTATGAACCGCGCCTGTCACCATGATCACCGTATCCTTCCGTCTTCTTGGGAACGATCACGACTTTCCGGTAAGGCTCTTCGCCTTCCGAATGTGTGGTAACGAATTTATCATTCTGAAGAGTCGAATGGATCACTCTTCTTTCATAGGGATTCATAGGCTCAAGAACTACCTGACGATGGGTCCTTTTTACCTTTGAAGCCATATTCTTTGCAAGATTTTCAAGTGTCTGACGACGGCGGCTCCGATAATCCTCGGTATCAATCCTTACGTGGATCTTTTCTTCCGTATTCTTGTTTACTACAAGATTTACGAGATACTGAAGCGCGTCGAGAGTCTGTCCTCTTTTTCCGATCAGAGAACCCATATTGTCGCCGGTCAGTTCAATATCAAGAGATTTTTCGGTCTCATCATATTTGATCTCGGTCTTAACTTCCATGCCCATTGCACCGAATACTTCATCAAGAAAATCCTTTGCGGTATTGTCTGCTCCGGACTTAATCCTTGCCTTTATCACGGCAGGTTTGGATCCGATCCCGAGAAAACCGGAATTTCCTTCATCTTCCACGATATATTCAAGTTTATCTCTGGAGATCATAAATTTCGAACATGCTTCGATGACCGCGTCATCAATCGTTTTTCCGCTGAATTCCGTATAATCCATTTTTTTCTCTCCCTTATTGATTATTATTCTCGTTATAATCCCGTACCATGTTTGCTTTAGCGGCAATACTTCCGGGTTTGTACTTCTTCTGTGTACCCGAACTGCTCTCCATTGCGTCTTCGAGAGCCTTATCCTGGGCTTTTCCCGATACCGGTTTTACGGAAGCTTTCTCGGACATCGATCTTTTCTGACCTGATGGTTTCGAAGGTGCGGCAATGTTTTTCGTGTTCATGGTCGCGTAACTGTTTACCTTACTCGGATCGATTCCCTTTTTGATCAGTTTCTCTTTGCGTTTTTCCTCATTCTTCTTTACGAGTTCATCCACATCGATCTTGTCGATCTGCTTATTGATCACGATCTGCTGAATGCTTCGGATCACGGCACCCGCTATCCAGTAGATACCGATACCGGTTGAAAATGAAAAACAGAATACCGCAGACATGATCGGCATAAAAGTATTCATCATCTTCATGGACTGCTGCATGGAAGACTGGGAATCCGACTGATTGGAATTATCCGACTGCTGAGGCATCAGCTTTGTATTGATCCACTGGGTAGCGGCAGCAAGAAGAGGGATCATTACCGCAGCGATAATCAGTCCCCACTGTTTTCCGTCAGCGTTGTTCCATGCGGAAGCAATGATGTTTGAAGGTGAATTTGAAAGATTCATTCCAAGGAAATAGTTGTATTCCTTGATCTTTGCAAGAGCGCTCAAACTGTCGGAAGCGGTGCCCGCGTATTTCGTAAGATCCGCTTCGTTCATACTGTTCAGAACATCGATCACCGCATTCAGTTCATTTCCTTCAATATCAAAATTCTTGAGATAAGGAGCTGCGGATTTGATCGTCTTGATCTCTTCAACAAGTCCGTTTGCGATCACCGATCTTGCAACAACTTCAAACTGAGTCTTTAATGTTGCGATATATGCCGGCATGGAATAAATGACCCTGTAAAGAGCAAACAGGATCGGCATCTGGATCAGAAGCTGAACACAGGAACCCGAAGGAGATACGCCATACTTTGCGTAAACAGCCTTTGTCTCCTGATTCATGGCCATCATGGATTCATTGTCCTGCTTTCCTTTATAACGGGCCTGAACCGCCTGCAGTTCGGGGTTCATTTTTGCGGAAAGCTTGCTGAACTTCTGCTGTTTGATCGTAAGAGGGGTCAAACAGAGATAAATGACAAGAGTAAACAGGATAATCGCCAGTCCGATCAGACCTTTATCGAAACTGCCGAGTATCTTGTCCAGAAAAATAAAGATTGCGTTGATGATCGGACCGAGAATGAATTTTGCGATAGGTCCGAGGATCTTTCCCTGATAAGTAGTTAATAATATTCCTGACAACTGTACGATCAACCCTTTCTATATTTTACAGAAAAAGTCAGGGAACAGGATCATACCCTCCCTTTGAAAAAGGATTGCAGCGTAATATTCTCCAAAAGGCCAGTAAACCGCCCTTTATCACTCCGTATTTTTCCACTGCTTCAAGACCGTATTCCGAGCAGGTCGGTATATAAGGACATTTTGTCCTTTTCAACGGTGAAAGATATTTTCTGTAAAATTTAATCAAACCAATTAACAGTCTCTTCATAACGGGATACTAAGATCCGGGCTTCATGATCCTGTGAAGCCGCATTAAGTGCATTAACGCACTTTCCATTTCCTTATAGGAAACGGCCGAGGCACTGCCTCTTACCACAACTGCAATGTCTAAACCACTATTAAACATGTTCTCGTGCAGGCGGTAGCTTTCTCTTAATAATCTTTTACATCTGTGACGGACTACGCTGTTTCCTACCTTTTTACTTACACTGATTCCGAATCTGTTTATTGCTTTGTCGTTTTCCCTGATGTACATCACCAAATACCGGTTGGCTTTGGATCTGCCGTTTTGATAAACATCCGAAAACTGTTTCGAATCGCGCAGTCTTTCCGTAAATTTCATTTTACGTAGCAAAAAGCCACTTGTGGAAGTGGCTTATGCAGATAATCTTTTTCTTCCTTTTGCACGTCTGGCCGCTAAAACCTTACGACCGCCCGGAGTACTCATTCTGGCTCTGAAGCCATGTACCTTGGATCTTTGCCTTTTCTTGGGCTGAAAGGTCATTTTCATGTCGAACACCTCCTTTTCCAAAGGAAAACAACACACCGATTATAATGGATGAATTCAGAGAATGTCAAGCAAATTGAAGACGCACAATATCAAGTATTTTTTTAAAAAATTTTTGTTTCAATATTTGGTGTTTTATGTATTTGAAAATACTAAATGTAGTAATATCAACATTTATGTCAAATTAACATAAATTTATTCACAATTTGTGGATAAGTTGGTGGATAAAATCGGGATTTCGGATCTCTTTACAATATTTATCATTGTTTATCTGTTCATTTTCATTAACCACAAACGAAGCGAAAAACAGATTATGAAAAATAGTTATGTTTACTTTTAAACGTTTTACAAAAACGTATATCACCGGTATTTCACATTTGAATTTTCAAAGGTTTTGGGGTATTATGAGAAGCGTACATTTTCAGAAACCAGTACAGTAAAAGGAACCGCGTTACTCATGAAATCAACGGAACTCAAAAGCTTTCTTGAAGCGAATTTTACCGATTTAAAAGAAAACGTAAGAAATGAATATTTCATTCCGGATATCGCCTATACCACCTGGATCGAATCTCTCGAATTCGTGGATTTTAAAGACGATACCGTTTATATCATGACCAGCCGTCCCGAGGCGATCAGTTATATTTCTAAGAAATATACGGAATTCTTCATTGTCATGATCAAACAGATGACTGATCTGGATTCCGATATTCATATCAGTTTCATTACCGAAAAGGAAAATTCCAAAAAGCCGGAAGAAACGAAAGTCTACAATATTAATTATGAAAACGCAAATCTGATCGCAAAATACCGTTTTGATACCTTCGTTGTTGGAAAAAGCAATGAATTTGCCCATTCCGCTGCGCTGGCCGTTGCTGAATCCCCCGGCGATGCCTTTAATCCTCTTTATCTTTACAGCGGATCCGGACTCGGAAAAACGCATCTTATGCATTCCATCGGACATTATATCCTCGATCAGAATCCCAGGATCAAGGTTCTTTATGTCACGTCCGAAGCTTTTATGAACGAAGTGATCGATACGATCCGTTCCCAGAGCAATTCACGGATCAATGAAATGAGAAACAAATACAGGACAGTCGATGTTCTCATGATCGATGATATACAGTATCTATTAGGAAGAGACAGAACACAGGAAGAATTCTTCAATACCTTTAATGAACTTCATTCTGCCGGAAAACAGATCATCATTTCTTCCGATAAGCCTCCGAAGGAACTGGATTCCCTGGAAGAGCGTTTTCGTACCAGATTTGAATGGGGAATCATAGCTGCCATTCATTCTCCCGATTTTGAAACCAGAATGGCCATTCTTAAAATGAACGCGGAACGTTACGGAAAGAAGATCGATGATTCCGTTTTCGATTTTATTGCTTCAAATATCACTACTAATATCCGGGAGCTGGAAGGCGCTTTTAATAAACTTGTCGCCTTTTCGAAACTTAATAAAGTGGAAATATCTCCGGACATCCTGGAAGATGCCCTAAAGGATATCATAAATACCGATAATTCCGGCGAAATAACACCGAAAAACATAATAGGCCTTGTTGCCGAGCATTACGGTATCACCTATGAGGAAATTATTTCGAATTCCAGAAAAAAGGAACTGGTCATTCCGAGACAGGTATGTATGTATCTTTGCAGGACCCTGACGGACGAACCTTATCAGAACATAGCCCAGGCACTGAATAAAAAGGATCATACCACAGTTATCCACGGATATAACAAGATTGTTGAGGATATCAAAGTGAATAAGAACATAGCCAACACGATCGACATCATTAAAAAGAAGATAAATCCGAAGATATGACCACAGTTTGCACAGGCTGTTCCTTAGTAATGAACACAGTTAATCATTCCAATTTTTGCTTTAAAATGGTATAATAAAGTAGTTATGCACATATCCGGAACCCCTATGATGAAGATTATGAATTTATTTGAAAATATATAATCTTTATACGCGCGAAAGGAAAGACCAAATGAAGATCGTATGTAAAAAATCTGATTTACTGAATGGTGTTAACATCGTATCGAAGGCCGTTCCAAATAAAACGACCATGTCTATTCTCGAATGTATCCTGATCGATGCCACAGAGAATAAGATAAAGCTTACCGCAAACGATAACGAGATCGGAATAGAAACCATTGTGGAAGGTGATATCAGGGAAAAGGGAAAGATAGCTCTGGATGCGAAAATCCTTTTTGATATCATCAGAAAACTGGAAGACAGTGATGTAAGCATTGAATGCGATTCTTCCCTTAAGACATTTATAAACTGCGAAACCGCAAATTATACGATCATCGGAAAACCTGCTGATGAATTTTCCTATCTTCCCGAGATAGAAAGACTGGATTCGGTTACGGTATCACAGTTTACTTTAAAGGAGATCATCAGGCAGACCATCTTCAGTATTGCCGACAATGACAATAACAAGATCATGACCGGTGAACTGTTTGAAGTGGACGGAGATGTCCTTAAGGTGATTTCTCTGGACGGCCACAGGATTTCTATCAGGAAGATAACATTAAAGGAATCTTTCCCGAAAAAGAAAGTGATCGTTCCCGGCAAGACCCTGAATGAAATGAGCAAGATCCTTTCCGGAGAAACGGATAAGGAGGTAAAGATATTCTTTACCGGAAAGCATATCATATTTGAATTTGACAGCACGGTAGTTATTTCCAGACTGATAGACGGAGAGTATTTCAAGATCGAGCAGATGCTTTCCTCAGATTATGAGACAAAAGTAACCGTTAACAAGAAAAAGCTGTATGATTCCATAGACCGTGCGACACTTCTGGTAAAAGAAGGTGATAAGAAGCCGATCATCCTGAATATCGAAGATGAAAGCATAGAGCTTAAGATCAATTCCACGGTCGGCAGCATGAATGAAAAAATTGATATTTCCAAGCAGGGAAAGAGTATTATGATAGGCTTTAACCCTAAATTCATAATGGATGCCCTTAAAGTGATCGAGGATGAAAAGATCGATATCTATCTTGTTAATCCGAAAGCGCCCTGCTTTATCAAAAATCCGGAAGAAAGTTATATTTACATGATTCTTCCCGTTAATTTCACGACGGTAGGATGATGGAGATTAAGATCAGGGATGAATTTATAAAACTCGGGCAGGCCATGAAAAAAGCCGGTCTTTCGGATTCCGGACTGGAAGCGAAGCTTATGATCGGTGACGGGCTTGTCAAGGTTAACGGAGAAGTCTGTTTGGAACGGGGAAGAAAGCTTCATCCCGGTGATATTTTCGAGACTGAAGGCAGACAATATAAGATTAAGGTATGATCATCAGGTCACTTGAATTAACGGATTACAGAAATTACGGAGAACTGGCCATCTCATTTGATGAAGGAACGACGGTATTATTCGGCGACAACGCTCAGGGAAAGACCAATATTCTGGAAGCTCTGTATTTATCCGCTACGACCAGATCTCATAAAGGTTCCAAAGACAGGGATATAATACAGTTTCAAAAATCCGAATCACATATTAAGACCATATTGGTAAAAGATGATATCGAAACAAAGATCGATATGCATCTTCGCGGCGAAAAATCAAAGATCGTCGCAATAGACGGTAAAAAAATAAAAAAAGCCGCCGAACTTATGGGCCTCTGCAATATCGTGTTTTTTTCACCGGAGGATCTCGGGATAATCAAAAACGGTCCTTCGGAACGCAGACGGTTCGCGGATATGGAACTTTGCCAGCTTGACCAGTTTTATTTATATAACCTGAATAATTACAACAAGATCATTTCGCAGCGAAACAGGCTTTTAAAGGATATCTTTTTTTCACCGGAACTGAAGGAAACCCTTTCAATATGGGATTCCCAGCTGGTTTCCTACGGAAGCAAGATTATGGAAAGAAGAGCTTCCTTTGCGGGACAGATCAGTGAGATCATCAGGGATTATCACAGAAAGCTTTCCGGCGGAAAAGAAGAGATCGTTGTAAAATATGAACCGAATGTAAGTATTGAGGATTACGGATCCGAGATCGAAAAAAGCAGGGAACGGGATGTTCGTGCAAAAATGACTACGGTGGGTCCGCACAGAGATGATTTTTCCTTTATCGTGAACGGGATAGATATCCGGAAATTCGGTTCACAGGGTCAGCAGAGGACCGCGGCCCTTTCCTTAAAACTCTCGGAGATCGAACTCGTAAAGACGATCACCGGAGATACACCCGTGCTTTTGCTGGATGATGTGCTTTCCGAACTGGATTCCTCAAGGCAGAATTACCTGCTTGACAGCATCGGAGATGTACAGACGATCATTACCTGCACGGGACTTGATGATTTTGTAAACAATAACTTTAAGATAAACAAAACCTACCGTATTTCAAACGGTACGGCGGAAGCTGTTTCATAACGGAAGGAGTAATATGTCTGAATTAAAGGATGGAGTATTCGACAACGAACAGACGGAAGATTTTGATATTTCTCCCGTACAGGAAGACTACGGCGCGGATCAGATCCAGATTCTTGAAGGTCTTGAGGCTGTAAGAAAACGTCCCGGTATGTACATCGGAACGACCGCGAGCCGCGGGCTTCACCATCTTGTCTATGAGATTGTGGATAACTCCGTAGATGAAGCACTGGCCGGAGCCTGTGATACGATCCGGGTAACGATCAATCCGGATAATTCAGTAACGGTCATCGATAACGGAAGAGGAATTCCCGTCGGCATCAATCATAAAGCAGGTCTTCCCGCTGTGGAGGTTGTTTTTACGATCCTTCATGCGGGCGGAAAATTCGGCGGCGGCGGATATAAGGTATCCGGCGGACTTCACGGTGTCGGAGCTTCCGTTGTAAACGCGCTCTCCGACTGGCTTGAGGTTGAGATCTTTACGGACGGAAAGATCTATCAGCAGCGTTACGAAAGAGGAAGGGTATGCTATCCGTTAAGAGAGATCGGAACCTGTGAACCGGAAAAAACCGGTACTAAAGTCACTTTTAAGCCTGACGCGACCATTTTCACGGAAACGACGGAATTCGAATTTGACGTATTAAAGCAGCGTCTCAGAGAAATGGCCTTTCTTACCAAGGGTTTAAAGATCATTCTTCGGGATGAGAGAGTAAGCGAATCCGATCCCCAGCCGAAGGAGAGGACCTTCCACTACGAAGGAGGAATCAAGGAATTCGTTACGTATCTTAACCGTTCGAAGACTCCTTTGTATGACAATGTGCTCTATTTCGAAGGAAAGAAGAACAATGTGTATGTGGAAGTCGCGATGCAGCACAATGATTCCTTCAACGAGAGTACCTTCAGTTTCGTAAACAACATCAATACACCGGAAGGCGGAACTCACCTTGTGGGCTTCAGAAACGCGCTTACGAAAACCTGTAACGATTATGCGAGAAACGCGAAACTGTTAAAGGATAATGAGCCGAACCTTACGGGAGAGGATATCCGTGAGGGTCTTACGGCAATCGTATCCGTAAAGATCGAAGACCCCCAGTTTGAGGGACAGACGAAACAGAAACTCGGAAACTCCGAAGCGAGACAGGCTGTGGACAATATCGTTTCCGAACAGCTTACCTATTTCCTTGAACAGAATCCCGCGGCGGCAAAGACGATCTGCGAAAAGTCCATTCTTGCGCAAAGAGCAAGGGACGCGGCCAGAAAAGCCAGGGAGATGACCAGAAGAAAGACAGCTCTTGAGGGAGCAGCATTGCCCGGTAAACTGGCCGACTGCTCGGATAAAAATCCCGAAAACTGCGAGATCTATATCGTGGAGGGAGATTCCGCGGGCGGTTCCGCAAAAACGGCCCGTTCCAGAGCAACCCAGGCGATCCTTCCTCTTCGCGGAAAGATCCTGAATGTGGAAAAAGCCCGTCTTGACAAGATCTACGCGAATGCGGAGATCAAAGCGATGATCACGGCGTTCGGTACCGGGATCCATGACGATTTCGATATTTCCAAGTTAAGATATCATAAGATCATCCTGATGACGGATGCCGATGTGGACGGCGCGCATATCGCAACGCTTCTTCTCACGTTCATCTACCGCTTTATGCCGGAGCTGATCAAGCAGGGCTATGTTTATCTTGCGCAGCCTCCTCTTTATAAGCTGGAAAAGAACAAGAAAGTCTGGTACGCATATTCCGATGAGGAACTTGACGGTATCCTGAAAGAGGTCGGCAGAGATCAGAACAATAAGATCCAGCGTTATAAGGGTCTTGGTGAAATGGACGCGGAACAGCTCTGGGAGACCACAATGGATCCCGAAAAGAGGATACTTCTTCGTGTGACCATGAACGAAGAAGCGGAATCGGAACTCGATCTCACCTTTACGACCCTGATGGGAGACAAGGTGGAACCGAGACGGGAATTCATTGAAGAAAACGCGAAATTTGTGAAAAATCTTGATATCTGACTTGATATCCGAAATGAAAGGACAGGATCATGGAAGATAATATCTTTGATAAGATTCATGAGGTCGATCTGCAGAAGACCATGGAAACATCGTATATCGATTACGCGATGAGCGTGATCGCCTCCCGTGCGCTTCCGGATGTCAGGGACGGTCTGAAGCCGGTTCAGCGTAGGGTTCTTTATTCGATGATCGAACTGAATAACGGACCCGACAAGCCGCACAGGAAATCGGCACGTATCGTCGGCGATACCATGGGTAAATACTATCCTCACGGTGATTCCTCGATTTACGGAGCTCTCGTGAATATGGCGCAGCCCTGGAATTTCCGCTATACACTGGTGGACGGCCACGGAAATTTCGGATCCGTGGACGGCGACGGCGCGGCGGCCATGCGTTATACGGAGGCGCGCCTTTCCAGGATCTCCATGGAACTGCTTGCGGATATCAATAAGGACACGGTGGATTTCGTTCCGAACTTCGATGAAACGGAAAAGGAACCCGTTGTACTCCCCAGCCGTTATCCGAATCTTCTCGTAAACGGTACCACCGGAATCGCGGTAGGCATGGCTACGAACATTCCTCCCCACAATTTAAGGGAAGTGACGGATGCCATCGTAAAGATCATTGACAACCGGGTCGAGGAAGACCGGACCACCGAGATCGAAGAAATTCTTTCCATCATCAAGGCTCCCGATTTTCCTACCGGAGGTATCATACTCGGAACCCGCGGCGCGGAAGAAGCCTACCGTACCGGAAGAGGAAAAGTCAGGGTTCGCGCGGTCACCAGCATCGAGACGGCTCCGAACGGAAAGAACAGCATCATCGTGACCGAACTTCCCTATATGGTGAACAAGGCGAATCTCATCCAGAAGATCGCCGAACTCGTAAAGCTGAAAAAGATCGACGGGATCACGGATCTGCGGGACGAATCGGACCGGGAAGGAATGAGGATCGTGATTGAGCTCCGGCGCGATGCCAACGCGAACATCATTCTGAACCAGTTATATAAGCACACCCAGCTGCAGGACACCTTCGGTGTGATCATGCTTGCTCTTGTGAACAACGAGCCGAAAGTCATGAATCTCCTTACGATGCTTACGGAATACATAAAGCATCAGGAAGAAGTGGTGACCCGCAGAACGAAATACGATCTGAACAAGGCCGAAGAGCGGGATCACATCCTGCAGGGTCTGCTGATCGCGCTTGACAACATCGACGAAGTCATCAGTATCATCCGGAGTTCCAAAGATACCCAGACGGCGAAGGAAAGACTGATCGAACGATTCTCGCTTTCGGATGCGCAGGCACAGGCCATCGTTGATATGAGGCTGCGCGCGCTGACAGGTCTGGAAAGAGAAAAACTCGAGAACGAGCATGCGGAACTGCTCGAAAAGATTAAGGAATATAAGGCGATCCTCGCGGATGAGAAAATTTTGCTCGGAGTGATCCGGACGGAGATCCGCCAGACCGCGGAAAAATACGGGGATGACCGTCGTTCCCAGATCGGTTATGATGATTCGGAGATCACGGATGAGGATATGATCCCGAATGTGAATACGATCATTGCGATGTCCGATCTCGGATACATCAAACGGATGACCATCGACAATTTCAAATCCCAGCACCGCGGAGGCAAAGGGATTAAGGGAATGAATACGATCGAAGATGATTTCATCGAAGATCTCCTTATGACGACGACCCATCACTATATCATGTTCTTTACGAATATGGGCCGCGTATACCGGCTGAAGGCCTATGAGATCCCGGAAGGATCAAGGACTTCGAGGGGTGTGGCGATCGTTAATCTTCTTCAGCTGAATCCGGAGGAAAAGATCAATGCCATCATTCCGGTGAAGGAATATGAAGAGAACAAGAACCTGTTTATGATCACAAAGAAGGGGATTGCGAAGAAGACAAGGATCCGTGAATATTCGAATATCCACAAAAACGGACTGATAGCCATCAATCTACGGGATGATGACGAACTGATCGAAGTAAAGATCACTGATCAGGATACGGAGATCTTCCTTGTAACGAAGTACGGTCAGTGCATCCGCTTCAAAGAAACGGACGTTAGATGTACCGGACGTTCCTCCATGGGTGTGATTGGTATGAATCTGGCGGATGGCGATGAAATCGTCGGAATGCAGCTGGATCATCAGGGAGATACCCTTCTCATCGCTTCCGAAAAGGGAATGGGCAAGCGCACGAAGCTTTCGGAATTCACAGTACAGAAACGTGGCGGAAAGGGTGTAAAGTGCTATAAGATCACGGAAAAGACAGGAAATGTCGTCGGGGTCAAGGCCGTAAACGATGATCATGAGATCATGATGATCACAAATGAAGGGATCATCATTCAGATCCCGATGTCGGACGTATCCACCTACGGGCGCATTACTTCGGGTGTGAAACTGATCAATCTCGAAGAGGGCGTTACGGTTGCAAAGATCGCGAAAGTACGCGAAAAAATAACAAATGGGGATGAGGAGCTTTCCGAGGAAGAACTTGATGCGGTTGAGGAACCGGATCAGGAGTTTCCGGGTGAAGACGAAGAAGAGATCCATCTCCCCGTGGAAGAAGATGATGAATAATGGAAAGCTTTGAAATTCTAGGGCAGCTTGCCGTGATCGTGATCGCGGCGAAGTTTTTCGGACTGGTAGCCAGAAAATGCAGGGCGCCGCAGGTGGTGGGCGAGATCATCGCGGGAATTCTCATCGGACCGAGCGTATTTGGTATCGTAAATCAGAACGAATTTATTTCCTATATGGCGGAGATCGGCGTGATCCTTCTTATGTTTTCCGCCGGTCTCGGCACGGACCTCAAGGATCTGGTAAAGACCGGGCCCAAAGCGGTGCTGATCGCCTGCTGCGGGGTATTCGTGCCGCTCATCTGCGGAGCGCTTCTTTATATGGCTTTCTACGGAGCCGCGCCCTGGGGAAGTGAGGAATTCTACAAAGCCGTATTCGTAGGCGTGATCCTGACCGCGACTTCCGTAAGCATTACGGTGCAGTCCCTGAAGGAAATGGGAAAGCTGTCCACGGAAACGGGAACACTGATCGTAAGTGCCGCCATTATCGATGATGTGATCGGGATCCTGGTACTTACCTTTGTGATCGGCTTTAAGGATCCTACCGCGAAGCCCCTCAGAGTCATAGTGAGCACGGTCCTCTTTTTCGCTCTGGCTGTTGTGGTCGGTTTCATCTCCTACCGGATCTTTAAGGCGGTGGATGCGAAATATCCCCATACACGACGGATCCCCATCGCGGGGCTGGCCTATTGCTTCGCGCTTGCCTATATCGCGGAGAAATACTTTGGAATAGCGGATATTACGGGGGCCTATGTCGCCGGGATCATTCTCTGTTCCATCAACGATTCCGATTATATCGAGCGGAAAGTGGATATCAATTCCTATATGCTCTTCGGGCCGGTATTCTTCGCGTCCATCGGACTGAAGACAAATTTCGACAAGATGACGGCATCCCTTTTCCTCTTTGCGGTCTGCTTCGTACTTGTGGGAATGATCTCGAAGATCATCGGCTGCGGAATGGCTGCGAAGGCCTGCAGACTGAGTACGAGGGATTCGCTGAAAGTCGGGGTAGGTATGATGACAAGAGGAGAAGTCGCGCTGATCGTTTCGCAGAAAGGACTGTCGGCCGGACTTCTGGATTCGAGTTACTTTACCTGTGTGATCCTTTTGATCGTGGTATCGAGCATCCTGACGCCGATCCTTCTGAAGATCCTTTATCTTAAGAAAAAAACCGCCTGATCCGGCGGGTTTTTCCTTTCAGTGATTCAGATATTCTTCCTGCTTCAGGATTTCTTTCGGAACGGGAAGATTGTTTTTTTCAAGCTTTACTTTCAGATTCTGCAGAAGCTTCATGGCCTGTGCGTTCTTCAGCTTAAATGCCGAAAGCAGAGGAACGAACTGCGGATTGTCCGTTAAGCTTTCCCGGAGCGACCTTTCGAAAGGACAGAAGGTAAACAGGATCTCTCTTGCC
This sequence comes from Lachnospiraceae bacterium, assembly GCA_024692955.1. Classification (GTDB taxonomy): domain Bacteria; phylum Bacillota; class Clostridia; order Lachnospirales; family Lachnospiraceae; genus JAILLW01. Next base: position 19,044 of record JAILLW010000089.1, read on the forward strand.
ACCTTGTTCAGCCGCAGGGCTCCCGTTGACTCATATTTGATATAGGTCAGATAATCCGCGACAAAGACTTTCTTAAAGCTGTTGGAATGATTCTTAAGCGATGCGGAAAGCTTTTCCTTGATCTCCTGGGAAAGGGACGAATTCTTGCGGTAAAACTGCAGATAATCGGAATAGAGGGAGGTAAGGGAAGGATCCGTTACGTCATTCCAGTGGACACCCTGCTCGGTCTTGCAGATCTCCCAGCGGAATTCCGCGATCATTTTCGTAAAGGTATCCTCCACATTTTCCGTATGGAAGACGGAGATCAGCATTCGGGCCGGGGTGGTGCGCTTTTTGCCGTCGATCTCCTGCCAGAGCGCGGCTCTCGAACCGACATTCGGCATAAGAATGACATAAGGCAGGATCTCGGTACTGTAGAAATAATTATTGATGCCCGCCTTGACATTCGAATAGACGGTCTGACGGTAAAAGGTATTGAAATCGATGGAACGAATGCGGTCGATCTGTTCCATAACGGCATTTTCGTCCAGATAAGCCGCCTCCAGAGGCTTCAGTACATTCTTTTCATCGAATACCGCAACGAAGGAGGAGATCCTTCCGAAGGTTACGCGGTTTCCCATGGTACAGAGATTTTTCAGCTCGAAACGGAATTTTTCAAGACTGTTTTCAAGGAGCATCTTTTCCTTGGCATCATTGATATCACCGTTTCGCTTCAGTTCCTTCAGATAGGAAGGATAATCCAGATCGAACTCATTCTTCGAGGGCATCAGCTTGCCTTTGTAGACCTGCATCAGCCATTCATACATGGAAAGCACATGTCCGGCCTTATCCGGATGATAGGAGTTGATGATCGCAACCAGCTTTTTTGTATTTCCGATCCCCGCCAGCTTCTCATCAACAAATCCGAACATCAGGAAGAGCCGGATCCCCATGGGAAGCGCAAAGAACGGAACATCTATAGTCTGAAGGAATACCGCTTCATAGATCAGATAGAAATCGGCCGTGATCTCCCTTCTGAGCTTTCTTGCATCATCATCATTGCCGTAGCGGTCCTTCAGCTTCTTGAAATGATCCAGATTGTCGCGGAATCTTTCAAACAGGCTGTTGTCGAAGCGGCCGAATTCATAGAGCGTTCCGATACAGTTGTTTACGGAAATATCGTTGATCCTTCCGAGTTCTTCCGCTACTTCCGAATCCTGCTTTTCCTTCTTTTTACCGGATTTGATGAGTTCGTATTCCTCGATGAAGGAGGCGGTAAGCTTTTCAAGCTGATCCAGATAGGCAAAGATGACGGAAAGGAATCTGCTCATCTCCAGCGCGTAGGAGCAGACCGTAAGTCCGAGCCCAAGCCCTATGCTTACGATGGGATAGACATCTACCCGGAATTTGGCTTCGTTCGTGAACAGATCATCGATAAAATCGGAATGCCAGCCATAGGCAGTATCCCGAAGATCCGGAGGATTGAGTTTGTTAAGCTCCGGAAAATCCATGACCGTGGCGCCTGCTGCGATGGCGGCTTTCGGATAATCCTCCTGACATTCCCGTATCCGGTCATATTCCGTACGGGCGAACTCCATACAGTCAAGGATCGAGGTATGGAGATTATGGGCGTAACGGACACTTCCCGCAACCAGCATGCTGATTAACTTCGGATTTGCCTTAAAAAGAGCGACAAGATCCGCTTCGGAATGATAGGGATAGGAAAAGAGCACCACATCATCCGCGGCTTCGTAATTGAAAAGATAAAGAGACTGAGGCATCTCACCGATCCCGATCAGACTGCCTGCCGGCATATCGATGGAACAGTGGCTGTTATAGGCCCGTACCGTACCCTTTACAACGATATCCAGAGTGCCTACCGCATCGGAATTCGCAGAATAGATGATAGTCCCCGCTTTTTTGATCGACTGTGTTGCCATAGTTCCCTTTCCGAAAAAACCATCGTGTCTTTCTATTATACTATGATAAAAGAAAACTGAAAACAAAAGATTTTGTTGTCATTTTTTACCAAAAATCGTATGATGATAGACAGGATCGCGGAATTTAGAAACCAGGGCGGTCAGTCTTAACGGAATCCAGGGAGAATCGAAGATGAAATTCAGTAACGGATGTTGGATCTTTAAGGAAGGAGTATCCTGCTTTTCACCGAAGGAGGTATACAGCGTAAACTGCGGGGAGGAAGGAAAATGTACCGCGGTACGGCTGACCCTTCCGACTTATTTTGTCACAAGCCGCGGAGACACCCTCGGAAATGTGAACCTGACCATGGAGATCACCTCCGTGGCAAAGGAGGTATTCCGGATCCGGACCTGGCATTACAGGGGGCAGGTACGGGAAGAACCTTCCTTTGAACTGTTTCAGAAGGACCTTCTTCCGCTCGAGGTAAAGGACGGCGAAGAGGAGCTTCGGATCTCTTCGGGCTCTTTGACCATGGTTTTTCAGAAGAACCCCTTCTCCCTTATCTTCCTTCGGGGAAAGGAAGTGATCACAAAAGTTACGGGCAGGGATCTTGCCCTTATGAAAACGGATTGGAAAGGGCTTCCCTACGATGATTCCGATGCGGAAGATACCTATATGCGGCAGATGCTCTCCCTGGGAGTCGGGGAACTTGTCTACGGAATGGGAGAACATTTCACGCCTTTTGTAAAGAACGGCCAAAGTTTGGATATCTGGAACGCGGACGGAGGCACTTCCACGGAGCAGGCTTATAAAAACATTCCCTTCTTCCTTACAAATAAAGGATACGGGGTATTTGTGAACCATCCGGAAAGAGTTTCCTTTGAGGTGGCCACGGAGATGGTTACGAAGACCCAGTTTTCCGTAAAGGGCGGATATCTCGATTATTTCTTTATCAACGGGCCCACCATGAAGGAAGTGCTGACGCGCTATACGGACCTTACCGGGAAGCCGTCTCTTCCGGCGCCATGGACCTTCGGTCTCTGGCTTTCGACCTCCTTTACAACGAATTACGATGAAAAAACGGTCATGAGCTTTATAGACGGAATGTTCGAACGCGGGATCCCGCTTCGGACCTTCCATTTCGACTGCTTCTGGATGAAGGAGTTCCACTGGTGCGATTTTACCTGGGACAGCCGTGTATTTCCGGATCCGAAGGGGCTGCTTTCGAGGATAAAGGCAAAGGGTCTCAATATCTGCGTCTGGATCAATCCTTATATCGGACAGGATGCCGATATCTTCGAAGAAGGCCTGGAAAAAGGCTATTTCCTGAAAAGAACGGACGGAAGCATCTGGCAGTGGGATATGTGGCAGCCGGGTATGGCTCTTGTGGACTTTACGAATCCGGAGGCCTGGAAATGGTACCAGAGCAAGCTTTCCGAGCTTCTTGAGACCGGTGTCGACTGCTTTAAGACGGATTTCGGAGAGAGGATCCCCGTGAAGGATGTGGTCTGGTATGACGGTTCCGAACCGGAGAAAATGCACAATTATTATACCTTCCTCTATAATAAGTGCGTTTATGAACTTCTGTGTGAAAAGCGCGGAAAAGAGGATGCGGTACTCTTTGCGCGGTCTGCGACGGCGGGCGGTCAGCGCTTCCCGGTACACTGGGGCGGAGACTGCTGGTCGGATTACGAATCCATGGAGGAAAGCCTGCGCGGCGGTCTTTCGCTTTTGATGAGCGGATTCGGCTACTGGGCGCACGATATCGGCGGGTTCGAGAACACCTCCACGGCGGATGTATACAAACGCTGGGTGGCATTCGGGCTGCTGTCCTCGCATTCGAGGCTTCACGGGAGCTCTTCCTACCGCGTGCCCTGGGTTTATGACGAGGAAGCGGTGGATGTGGTACGGTTCTTTACACGTCTGAAAGCAAAGCTGATGCCCTATCTGTATAAAGAGGCGATCAGGACCTCCGAAACGGGTATCCCGATGATGCGCTCGATGATCCTTGAATACACGGAGGATCCCGCCTGCCGTTATCTTGATCATCAGTATATGCTCGGGGATTCCATCCTTGTTTCTCCGATCTTCAACGATCAGGGGATCGCGGAATATTATCTTCCGGAAGGAAAATGGACGAATTTTCTCAATGACGAGGAATATGAAGGCGGGCGGTATATCAGGGAGAGGCATTCCTACCTGAGTATACCGATGCTGGTAAAAGAAAATTCCGTCATCGTGCTCGGAGACAGCTCCGACGGTCCGGACTATGATTACGCGGATAATGCCGAGATCAGGATCTATGCTCCGACGGACGGCTGCAGGATCGAAGAGACGGTATATGATATGGATAAGAATCCCGTGATCGGGATCAAAGTTTCGAGGATCGCGAGCAATGTGCTTGTTTCCGTAAAAACATCGAAAAAATGCAGGATAAGGCTCGTAAATCTCTGCCCGGAGGTATTTGAGGTCGAAAAGGATACGGAACTCAACATTTCGATCAAGTAAGGCACGAATGAATTATATTGTATTAGATCTTGAATGGAACCAATCGAACACGGGAAGAGAACCGGAAGTAAAGGAACTGCCCTTTGAAGTCATTGACGTCGGTGCGATCCGGATGGATGAAGACGGACGGATGATCGGCGAATTCAATCAACTCGTTAAGCCTCAGGTGTACCAGAATATGCACCGGATCACAAGCCGGATCATTCACCTTCATATGCAGGATCTTCTGAGGGGACAGCCTTTTCCCGAAGTAATGAAGGAATTCCTTGAGTTCTGCGGGGAGGATTACCTGCTCTGTACCTGGGGAACCATGGATATCGGCGAATTCCAGCGGAATATGAAATTCTTCGGAATGGATACCTTTTCCGACGGTCCCTTAAAGTTTCTGGATGTTCAGAAGCTTTTCAGCATCGCCTTTGAAGACGGAAAATCCAGACGGTCTCTGGAATATGCCATCGATTTTCTGAAGATTGAAAAGGATATTCCTTTTCACAGAGCCTTTTCGGATGCTTATTATACCGGAAAGGTCTTCGCCCTTATCCCGAAGGAGACCAGAGTCTATTATTCCTTCGATACCTATGTGGTCCCGCAGAGCAAGGAAGAGGAGGTTTTCGCGGAATTTCCGACCTATATGAAATATATCTCCCGGGAATTCGGAGACCGACACAGCGCGATGGAGGACAAAGAGGTATCCTCGACGAGATGCTATCTGTGTAATAAGAACCTCAGGAAAAAGATCCGCTGGTTCTCCACGAACAGCGGGAAGCACTATTATGCGGCGGCCGAGTGTCCGGTACACGGCCCGATGAAGTTCAAGGCAAGAGTCCGGAAGGCGGAAACCGGCGGTGTCTACATCGTGAAGACATCCAAGTTTATTCCGGAGGAAAAGCTGAAGGAACTGGGAGAGCGGCGCGCCGAGATGGTGAAAAAGAAAAAGGAAAAGAGAAAAGGACAGTCCTAGGGCTGTTCTTTTACTATGATATATTTACAGATCGGGTTTCCGAGGGCGGAAAACTTTTCTTCATACTCTGTCATGATATTTCCCTCGTTCATTTCCGGATCATGATGCAGATCGTAGGTTAGCTTCAATATGGTCCAGCCCGACTTTCCGGCTTCTTCCACCGCAAAATCAAAGAGTTCGCGGTTATCGGTCTTAAATTCCACAAGGCCGTCTTTTTTCAGAAACTGCTCATAGCGCGAAAGAAACCTTCCGGAGGGCAGACGCCGCTTTGCATGACGGTCTTTCGGCCATGGATCGGAAAAGTTGAGATAGATCCGGTCCACCTCGTCCTTCCCGAATACTCCGAGGAGATCCTCCGCGTCCATACGGATGAGCTTCAGATTCGGAAGAGGAGCCTCCTCCATCTTCTGGATCACCCTGAGAAGGACACTGGAGAATTTTTCGATCCCCACATAGTTGATCCCGGGATTCTGTGCTGCCAGGGTATAAAGAAACTGTCCCTTGCCCGTTCCGATCTCGATCCGCAGGGGATGATCGTTTCCGAAGAGCCGGCTCCAGTTTCCTTTTTCATGATGGGGCTCATCCACCACAAATTCACTTTCGGCGATCCGGTCCCTTGATCCGGGTACATTGCGTAATCTCATGGTCTTACTTGCTTATCCTTTCGGGATTGGGTAAACTATGCGTATGAAAAAAGCTTTGTCCGTATTCTTAAGTCTGCTCTGCATACTGCTTTATCATACCACAACAGCCTATGCCCTGCCAGCGGATCCGGCACCGGAGACGGAGGAAGAGGAAACCGCCGTTGTGGAAACGAATCTGATCCCGAACTGGCCCACAGGCCCGGAACTGAACGCGGAAGCCGCGATCCTTATGGATGCGGATTCCGGGATCATCCTCTATGCGAAAAATATCCATAAACATATGTATCCGGCAAGTACGACGAAGATGATGACGGCGCTTCTTGCGGCGGAACACTGCAAAATGGAGGAAACGGTCACTTTTTCGCATGACGCGGTATTTTCGCTGGAACAGGGGAGCTCCAATATCGGGATCGATCCAGGCCAGTCGATGCCGATGGTGGAATGCCTGTACGGACTGATGGTGGCTTCGGCCAATGAAGTGGCAAACGCCGTGGCGGAGCATGTGGCGGGGAGTATTGATGAATTCGCGAAGATGATGAACGGCCGGGCGAAGGAGCTCGGGCTTAAGGATACACATTATACGAACGCAAACGGACTGTTTGACGAGGAACATTACACTTCCGCATATGATCTTGCGGTGGTGGCGAACGCTTTTTTTGAAAACGAGTATCTTTCAAGGATCGGAAACACGCCGTCCTATCATTTTGAGGCGACGAAAACCCAGCCGGATGATTTTTATGTCCGTAACAAGCACAAGCTGATCAGCGGGGAGATCCCTTATGAAGGGATCAAAGGAGGGAAGACCGGCTATACCTCCGAGGCGGGCGAAACGCTGGTCACCATGGCGGAACAGAAGGGACTCCGGCTGATCTGCGTAATCCTGAACGAGGTTTCACCGGATCAGTTCAATGACACGGTCAGGCTTTTCGACTACGGTTTCGGAAGCTTCGCGAGGGTAAAGGTGGCGGATCATGAGACCGGCTATACCATCGCGGGAAACGAGTTTTTCCCTACCAGCATCGATATCCTCGGGAGCTCCGAGAGAATGCTTTCCCTGAATACGGAGGACAGTATCGTGATGCCGAAGAACATCACCTTCGATAATCTGACCTCAAAGCTGGACTATGATACCGAAGCGTCAAATGACGCTGCCTATATCGATTATTATTACCATGGTGTTTATCTTGGCCACGGAACGATCAATTATCTTACGGAGCAGGATACAAAGGAACTGATCAAGAACGGCGTCCTGCCGATCCGGGACAACGGTCCCGAAAAAAATGAAAAAAATGAACAAAAACCTATTTTCATTAATATAGTTTCTGTGGTATATTATGTTTTAGGCTTTGGAGCCGCGGTTGTTTTCATCAGTTTCGTATACGCGATCATCGTGAATTACAACCTGTTTGAAAGCATCAAACGGCGAAGGGCTTTAAGAAAAAAACGCAGAAGGGGGAACGATCTTACCTTCTGAAAAACGGCGCGTGGCTCAGTTTGGTAGAGCGCTGCGTTCGGGACGCAGAGGCCGCAGGTTCAAATCCTGTCGCGCCGATCCGTGATCCGAAGGGTTCGAGAGATTCGAACCCTTTTTTTATTTAATTGCCGCTTTTTGCGTGATATAATTCAGGTATCATCTGAAGGTCTCATTTGAAAAGGAGGATCACTATGGATATGAAAGTAATGAACAAGCTCAGCTACGGTCTGTTTGTTCTGACTGCCACGGAAGAGGGCAAAGATAACGGCTGCATCACGAATACGGCAGCCCAGGTGACCACGACCCCGAACCGTGTCACGATCGCGGTAAATAAAGATAACTATACTCACGGGATGATCATGCGGACAAAGGCCTGCAACATCTCCATCATCAGCGAGGATGCGGAATTTGAGATGTTCCGGCAGTTCGGCTTTCAGTCCGGCGCGAATGTGGATAAGTTTTCGGAGGAGTCCGGCATCTGGATGAAGGAGAATAAAGCCTTCTGCAGGCGTGCCGCCAACGGTGTCCTGTATATCGCAAAGGGCTGCAATGCCTACCTTTCCCTGTATGTGACGGATACGGTTGATCTGGGTACGCACACGCTCTTCATCTGCGATGTGGTAAACGGGGAGATCCTTTCGGAGGTTCCCTCCGCCACCTATGCTTATTATCATGCGCATATCAAGACGCAGGTTCAGAAGGTCGGCACGACTCCGGAGGGCAAGACGGTCTGGAAATGCAAGATCTGCGGCTATGAATATGTGGGTGACGAGCTTCCGGAGGACTTCATCTGTCCCGTATGCAAACACCCCGCTTCGGACTTTGAAAAGATCTGAGGGACAAGATCGCGAAAAGTAAGGAGATGATCCGCTATGGACTATGCATATATGTCACGTTCCGATTTTAACCGGCGTTACATCAATGACATGAAACCGGTGCTGAACAAAAAGGCCGTTTTTTCCGATACGACGGAGAATTATATCAGCCCCGCGGAACCGAATCCCTACTCAAGAGTCACGATCCGGTTAAGGGTCGCTTCCCATAATATCGATAAAGCCTATCTGATCCATCAGGATTTCAGGTATGAGATGTTCCCTGCGGAAACGGAGGATCCGTTTGATTATCTTGAAACCGAAGTTGAGATGGAGGACGAGGAGTTTTCCTATTATTTCCGGCTGGAGATCGGAAAGCTCGTCTATGTCTATGATATCAGCGGAGTCCATAAGCATACGTCACCCGAAATGTATTTCCGGATCATTCCCGGCTTTTCGACCCCGAAATGGGCAAAGGGCGCGGTCATGTATCAGATCTACGTCGACCGTTTCGCGAACGGGGATATCGATAATGATGTTCTGTCGAACGAGTATGAATACATTCATGAAAAGACCGTGCGGGTAACGGACTGGGACAAGTATCCCGCCACCATGGGTGTTCGCGAATTCTACGGCGGTGATCTGAAAGGGGTCCTTGACAAGATGGATTATCTTTCGGATCTGGGGATCGACGTGATCTACTTCAATCCTCTTTTCGTATCTCCTTCGAATCACAAATATGATATTCAGGATTATGACTATATCGATCCCCATTTCGGAAGACTTATGTCGGACCACGGGGAGCTGCTCCGTGAGGACCAGCATGAGAACCGGGAGGCCACCCGCTATATCAACCGGGTAACGAACCCCGAAAATCTGGAGTCCGCGAACCGGATGTTCATCAAAGTGGTGGAAGAAGCGCATAAACGGGGGATACGGGTGATCCTGGACGGGGTATTCAACCATTGCGGATCCTTCAATAAATGGCTTGACGGGGAGAGGATCTATGAGAACGCGCCCGGGTATGAAAAAGGCGCATTCATCGAGAAGGACAGTCCCTACCACAATTACTTCAGGTTCAGTAATGAAAATGCTTTTCCGTACAACAAAACCTATGACGGCTGGTGGGGACATGATACCCTTCCGAAGCTGAATTATGAGAATTCCAGAGAACTCTTCTACTATATCATGTCCATCGCGGCCAAGTGGGTGTCTCCGCCCTTCAACGCGGACGGCTGGCGTCTGGATGTTGCCGCGGATCTCGGGTACAGCCCGGAGTACAACCATTATTTCTGGCGGGAATTCCGGCGGGCGGTGCGCAACGCGAATCCCCAGGCCATCGTGATCGCAGAGCATTACGGATCCCCGAGAGACTGGCTCAACGGCAGGGAATGGGATACCGTGATGAACTATGATGCCTTTATGGAGCCGGTCACCTGGTTCCTGACGGGGATGCAGAAGCACAGCGATGATTTCCGCGAGGATCTACTCGGCAATTCCGAAAGCTTCATCGGGGCGATGAGCCATCATATGGCTGACTTTACGACCCCTTCGCTCCTTATCGCGATGAACGAGCTTTCTAATCATGACCACTCGAGGTTCCTTACACGGACGAACCGGACGGTGGGAAGGACCAACTCCCTGGGACCGGAGGCGGCCAATAAGGGGATCAACAAAGCCGTTATGCGGGAGGCGGTCGTTATGCAGTTTACCTGGCCCGGCGCACCGACGATCTATTACGGGGACGAGGCCGGAGTCTGCGGGTGGACGGATCCCGATAACCGCAGGACCTACCCCTGGGGCCATGAAGATAAAGAAATGATTGCCTTTCATAAGGAGATGATCCGGATCCACAAAGAGAACCGGGAGCTGATCTTCGGTTCTCTGAAGTATCTTTACAACGATTACAATTTTCTCTCTTACGGGCGCTTTACCCGTGATGCGGCCTGCGTGATACTGATCAATAATGACGAAAAGGGCATCCATCAGGAGATCAAGGTATGGCAGCTCGGGATCCCGAAAGAATGTGAGATGAAAGTTCTGATGTTTTCGAGGGAAGACGGCTATACCACCCTGAAGCCGTCGCTTACCGTGACCGGCGGGAGAGTGGCGGTGGATATGCCGAAGACCTCGGCCATGATCCTCAGGTATTCGAAGAAGGAAAAGGAAAACAGAGGATTTTTCGGGATCGGAAGGTAAAAGGGAGGAAGACATCTGTGAGAAAACGTTGCCTGTCCATAATCTTTGTCGCGGGACTTCTGCTTTCGGTCCTCGGAGGCTGCGGCGGAGCAAAAGAAGACGCGGCACCGGTGTCCGGAATGACCGGATATGAAGATCCCGGGGAATCCGCGGCCGGAGAACCGGAAGAGATGGAAGAACCCTATGTCCCGAAACTCCCGGAAGGCGTGGAAAGATCGGACATCTTTGTTACGAAGATCGACGGGATTCCGGATGATTTTATCCGGGGGATGGATATCTCAAGTCTCATTGCCGAGGAAGAGAGCGGCGTAAGATACCATGATGAAGAAGGAAATGAGGAGGATCTTTTAAAGATCCTTGCGGATGCGGGCCTCAATTACGTAAGGGTCCGGGTATGGAACGACCCTTATGATGAGGAAGGAAGGAGCTACGGAGGAGGTCACTGCGACCTCGATACGGCAGTAAAGATCGGCCAGCGTGCCGCAAAATACGGGCTTAAAACCTGTGTTGATTTTCATTATTCGGACTTTTGGGCGGATCCCGGAAAACAGATGTCGCCGAAGGCCTGGAAAAAGATGACAACGGACGAAAAGCTTGAGGCTATTGCGGCTTATACGAAGGAAAGCCTTAAGATACTCCTTGACAACGGCGTCGATGTCGCGATGGTTCAGGTCGGAAATGAGACAAACAACGGGATCGCGGGAATCAGAAACGAAGAAAACACATTCAAAATGATCGCTGCCGGCTGCAAAGCCGTCCGGGAATTCTCCGAAGGATCCGGAAAAAAGATCCTTACCGCGGTCCATTTTACCCAGATCGACGATCACGACGGCACTCTGAAAAAGGCGGAAGGCCTGAAAAAGGCCGGCGCAGATTATGATGTATTCGGAGTTTCCTATTATACCTACTGGCACGGTGACTTCGAAAACATGAAAAGGGTGCTTACGGACATCCGGGAAACCTACGGGGTCGATACCTGCGTGATGGAAACGGCTTATCCCTATACGGACAAGGAAGGAGACGGAACCGGAAACAGCATCGCGGGAGATACGGATCCGGTGGACGGCTATCCGGTATCGGTGGAAGGACAGGCAAAGAACTTAAGGGATGTGATGGCATCAGCGAATGAAGCGGGCGCGCTTGGAGTCTTTTACTGGGAAGGAGCCTGGATCCCCGTGGGCTCCGAGCCTGAAGAAAACCGGCAAAAATGGGAGGAATTCGGTTCCGGATGGGCCAGCAGCTTTGCCGCTTCCTATGACCCGAACGATGCGGGAAAGTACTACGGCGGATCTTCCTGGGACAACCAGGCACTCTTTGACTTTGAGGGATACCCCCTGCCTTCGCTGAATGTTTTCAAATATGTCAAATACGGGACGGACGCGCCGGTTCGCGTGATGGCACTTAAAAAAACGGAAATGGAAAGCCCTCTTGGCGTACCCATTACGCTTCCCGACACCGTGGAGGCCGTATATAACGATTCCGACAGGACGGAAGGGGTCCCCGTTAAATGGAACGAGGAGGAGGCCGCCGCTGTCAATGTAAATGAGCCGGGCCGCTACCGGATCTCGGGCGTTGCCGATTTTGAGGGTGATGACATTTCCCATGAGGCGGAACTGTCCCTGAAGATCGCGGCAGTAAATTATCTGAAGAACGGCTCTTTTGAAGAAGAGGATACCTCGATGTGGGTATCTTCCTTCAGCGGGGATTCGGATCCGGTCGACATACAGGACAAAGCCGCGGATGCTTCGGACGGCTCAAAAGCACTTCATTACTGGAGCACAGCTCCGCTTGACTTCAGGGTATCCCAGAAGATCCCGGAGGGGACGCTTCCTTCCGGAACCTATACCGCTTCCTGCGTGGCGCAGGGGGGAGACCTCGGGGATGACGGAAAAGTCTGGATCTATGTGATAAAAGAGGACGGATCGGAAGAAGAGGGCGAAAAGACCGGGCTTACCGGCTGGAAGGAATGGAAGGATCTTACCGTAACCTTTGAAATATCGGAAGGAGAAGCCGTGGAGGTCGGAGTGGCGGTCAGGGCCGACGCGAAGGGCTGGGGTACTTTTGATGAGATGGAACTGTTCCTTTCGGGCTCGTAAAGATCAATATTTTATGGACAGATCTCAATTAAACGATATAATGATATAATAGCGGGGCTATGATCGGAATGCTCCGGAAGAATCATGGGAGTATGAACATATGGCAGTAAATGAGGAAGAAAAACGGAATTATACGGTAGAGGCGCCGTTATCGGAACAGAAGAGCAACGACGGAGCCGGCCGGAAAAAGTGGTTTATGATCGCGATCATCGCCGTGGCGGCGATTCTGCTGATCGGCCTTGTCGCGTATTTTGCGACCAGGGGAAACCCCCGGGCGCAGGTGGCTTCGGCTTTTAAGAAGACCTTTGAAAACTACGCAAAAGGTGATAATAAACTGTTTACGACCTGCAATATCGGCGACATTATCAAGGACAGGGATTATACGATCCTTGTGAGCGGGAGTACACAGATCCCGGATACCGGGGAGATAGCCATGGATCTTGAAGCCGCGGTGGCAACGGATCTGCTGCAGCTGAACGGAAACGTCGATACGGGAAATCTTCCTCCCATCGGCTTCCAGGCACAGCTTTCCAACGAGGATCTCCGGTTCTTCTCGCCGATGTTCAATGATTATCAGTTCTTATATAAATATCGTGTCGATAATTCCCAGACGGAATTCGGACAGCTCCTGGATCAGCTCGGCATGGAGAATCTGGACACGAAGACGATCAATGATACGACAGCCTCCGTATACAGCTTCTTCTTTGACAGCTCCGCCTCCGGCTTCATGAATGATATCGTGGAAGCCGTAAAGGATCAGATCGCGTCGATCCCGGTGGACCGTGCGGACAAACGGAAGTTAACGATCGACGGGAAAGAAAGAAACTGCAAGGCCTATCGAATGAATATCCGTCATGATGATGTTGTGGCCGTGGCAGACCGGATGGATGAGGTACTGGACAAGTATTACGGCGACGCGCTTGATCTGGATGTGGCCGGCTCCACAGCGGAGGATATGATCGTCAACATCCGGAACTATGCGAATCAGTTTGATCATATCACGCTGACCTTTTATATCTGGAAAAAAGAACTGGCAGCGATCAATATGGACGGCGGTGCAAGTTCCATGGAAGTTCAGTTCAAAGGCGGTGACTACCGGGCCCAGAACCTGAGCCTCTTAACGGACGGAGAGGAATACTGCACGGTCGAGGGAAGGATCACGGACAACGAAGAGACCATGCTTCTTGTCACCTCGGATGAGACCTATCTTTCCACAAACTATAAACTGGATTCCGGCGACCTCGAGCTGAACATCGGAAACGCAAGCGAGACCAACAGCTTCAAGGCTACGGTCACAAATGACGGAAACCGGCTCAATGTAAGACTGAATGATCTGGATACCGGAAGCGGCTATGTGGCCGGGCTCATATCCGTTAAAAAAGGAACGGAGCTGAAGACCATCGACGGCAACGAATTCAACCTCACAACGGCGGATTCGGACGCGCTGACAGGCATGGTGCTCTCGATCTATCAGACGATCGTAGGGCTTAACCAGTAAAACAAAGGAATAAGACCTTCAAAAGACCTTCCGGAAGCAGACCTGCCGGAAGGTTCTTTCGGGATAAAGGGAACGTTTCAGGAGGAGATGAATTATGGAATTGCGGTCACTTGCCAAGGAATTGAGCGAAAACACATACCCGGGAAGGGGGATCGTGGTCGGATGTTCCGAAGACGGGAAGCATGCGGTGATGGCCTACTTTATCATGGGGAGAAGCATAAACAGCCGGAACCGTGTTTTTGTGGAATACGAAGAGGGGATCAGGACCCAGGCCTTCGATCCGGAGAAGCTGACCGATCCGAGCCTGATCATTTACTCTCCCGTGCGGGTTCTTGGAAATAAGACCATTGTTACGAACGGGGACCAGACGGATACGATCTTTGACGGTATCCGGAACGGGATCAGCTTTGAGCAGGCGCTGCGATGCAGAGAATTCGAGCCCGATGCGCCGAACTATACGCCGAGGATCTCTGCCGTCGTCCGTGTGGATCCCGAACGGAATCATTTCCGCTATGCCATGTCCATTTTAAAGAGCGCCTACGGAAACCCGGATTCCTGCCTGCGTTATACCTTCGGCTTCAAGATCCCCGTTAAGGGAAACGGGCATTTTATCCACACCTATATGCATGACGGAAACCCGCTCCCGAGCTTCGAGGGAGAACCGAAACTCGTCGGAATGAAAGGGGATATCGACTCCTTCACGAAGATGATCTGGGACAACCTGAACGAAGAGAACAAGGTTTCCCTGTTTACACGCTATATTGAGATCGCGACCGGAAAGTACGAGACCCGGATCGTCAATAAAAATCAATAGGAACCTCAGGAGACATTATGAAAGAGATCGAACTGAAATACGGATGCAACCCCAACCAGAAGCCTTCCAGGATCTATCTGGAGAACGGAGGCGACCTTCCGGTCACCGTTTTGAACGGAAAGCCCGGATACATTAATTTTCTGGATGCTTTTAACGGCTGGCAGCTGGTCAGTGAACTGAAAAAAGCCACCGGACTTCCCGCGGCGACGAGCTTCAAGCACGTATCGCCTGCCGGAGCGGCTGTCGGACTTCCCCTTGATGAAACACTCTCGAAGATCTACTGGGTGGATGACCTTGGAGACTTAAGCCCGCTGGCATGTGCCTACGCGAGGGCAAGGGGAGCGGACAGAATGTCCTCCTTCGGTGATTTTATCGCCCTTTCGGATATCTGCGATACGGATACGGCCCGGCTCATAAAAAGGGAGGTATCGGACGGTGTGATCGCTCCGGGCTACACGGAGGAAGCGCTGGATATCCTGAAACAGAAAAAGAAGGGGGCCTACAACGTGATCCGGATCGATGAGAACTATGTTCCGGCGCCCATCGAGAAAAAACAGGTATTCGGGATCACCTTTGAACAGGGAAGGAATGAACTTGATATCAATGCGGATCTTTTCTCGAATATCGTGACAAAAAACAAGGAGATCCCCGAAAAAGCGCTGATCGATATGAAGATCGCACTGATCACGCTGAAGTATACACAGTCCAACTCCGTCTGCTACGTAAAAGACGGGCAGGCCATCGGGATCGGTGCCGGACAGCAGTCAAGGATCCACTGCACAAGGCTCGCCGGACAGAAAGCCGACAACTGGTTCCTCCGGCAGTCACCGGAAGTTATGGGACTCCCCTTCCTTGATACCCTGGGACGTGCGGACAGAGACAATGCCATCGATGTCTATATGGGAGACGAATACGAGGATGTTCTGCGGGACGGCGAATGGCAGAAACGCTTCCGTGAAAGACCGGAAGTCTTTACGGCCGAAAAGAAAAAGGCCTGGCTTTCCAAAAACAGCGAAGTCACCTGCGGGTCGGACGCATTCTTTCCTTTCTCTGACAATATCGAGCGGGCTCATAAGAGCGGCGTAAAATACATCGCGCAGCCCGGCGGATCCGTAAGAGATGATCTGGTGATCGAATGTGCCGACCGGTACGATATGGTTATGGCATTTACCGGGATCCGGCTGTTCCATCATTAATGAAACGATTACTGAAATACCTTCATAATTACAGAAAAGAGAGCATTCTGGCCCCGCTCTTTAAGATGCTGGAGGCGGCTTTCGAATTGTTCGTACCTCTCGTGATCGCGGCGCTTATCGACCGGATCACGGATTTTTCCCAGACCGGGGACAGAAGCTTTATCTTAAAATGCTTTGCGCTTCTTCTCATTCTCGGTCTCGTCGGCCTTGTGAGTTCCTGTACGGCGCAGTATTTCGCCGCGAAAGCCGCAACAGGGTTTTCAAAGGAATTAAGGCATGATCTTTTCGCGCATCTTCTGAGTCTCGGCTATCCCGAGATCGACCGGCTCGGAACGTCCACCATGATCACAAGGATGACCGCGGACGTCAACACGGCCCAAAACGGCGTAAATATGTTCCTGCGGCTGTTCCTTCGCTCCCCGTTCATCGTAGCAGGTGCGGTGGTGATGGCCTTTACCATCGATGCTTTTTCCGCGGGGCTTTTCGTCGGGGTCGTGATCCTGCTCTTTCTTGCGGTCGGCCTTATCATGCGGAGCAACATTCCCCTTCTGAAAAAGGTCCAGACGAAACTGGACGGGGTCCTTAATCTGACGAGGGAGAGCCTGTCGGGCGCCCGGGTCATCCGCGCCTTTACTCTGGAAGAGCAGACAGCTTCGCATTTCCGGGAAGAAAACGGTGATCTTTCCCGGATCCAACAGAAGGCGGGACGGATCTCCGGACTGCTGAATCCGCTTACCTATGTAATGATCAATCTCGGGATCGTTTTTCTGATCCGTCTCGGAGGGATCCGGGTTTCGAACGGGGCCCTTACCACCGGGCAGGTGGTGGCGCTCTATAATTATATGTCCCAGATCCTGCTTGAACTCATCAAATTCGCGAACCTTATCGTGACGATAAACCGCGCGCTGGCTTCCGCAAACCGGATCGGCGACGTCTTCGAGATCCCTTCGGAAGATGCTTCCGGTGATCCAAAGAGGCAGCAGGACCTTCCGCGGAATACGGAGACTCCGGCCGAAGCGGCAGGGACGGACCGAAAGGACAAGACAGCGCATATCGAATTCCGGAACGTTTCCTTAAGATATCATGAGAACTCGGATGAAGTGCTTACCGGCATTTCTTTCCGGGCAGAAAAAGGACAGACCATCGGGATCATCGGCGGCACGGGCTCCGGAAAGACTTCGCTTATCAATCTGATCCCCCGCTTTTATGACGCGACCGGGGGGCAGATCCTCATAGACGGAACGGATATCCGGGAGCTTGACCGGACAGAACTTAAAAAACGGGTCGGTATCGTCCCGCAAAAAGCCGTCCTCTTTTCCGGAACCATCGCGGAAAACCTTCGCTGGGGAAATCCCGGCGCGACGATGGAGGAGCTTGACGAAGCCCTGCGCCTTTCGGTGGCGGAGGATGTGGTCAGGGCAAAGGGAGGTCCGGATGCCGTGATCGAACAGAACGGCAGAAACCTTTCCGGAGGGCAGCGACAGAGACTTACCATCGCAAGAGCCCTCGTAAAGAAGCCGGAAATCCTGATCCTTGATGATGCCTCTTCGGCGCTTGACAATATGACGGACTTAAAACTCCGGACAAATCTCCGGGAGCTTTCCGCGAACCCCACCGTTTTCATCGTATCCCAGAGGAGCTCCTCCGTTATGGGGGCGGATCTTATCATCGTCCTTGATGACGGTGAGGCTGTCGGGATGGGGACCCATGAGGAACTTCTGAAAACCTGTGAGGTTTACCGGGAGATCTACGAAACACAGTTTAAAAAGGAAGCATAGGAGGCTTTCATGGCTCTTGATACCAGCGGCTTCGTGCCGAAGGGAAATCTGAATACGGATTCCTCCGCCCTCGGAAAGACCGGGCAGAAGGAGACGATCAAAAAGGTACTCCGGTCTCTCAGGAAGTATCGTTTTCTGATTCTGTTCTCCCTTTTTCTTGCTCTTGTTTCCGTGATATTCACGCTCCTTGTACCGATCCGGATCGGAGATGCCATCGACAGGATCGCTCTTTTGAACACGGAGCAGGGCATTTGGCAGAAAGAGGCGATCGCCGGCTTTCTCATTCAGGCGGCAGTCTTTGCACTTATCGTAGGGATCTCAACCTACGGGATGAATCTTATCAACAACCGGATCACCTATCATGCGGTCCGTGACATCCGGAACCGGACCCTTGAGAAGATCGGGCATCTTCCCCTTTCCTATCTGGATTCCCATTCCCAGGGGGATATCGTGAGCCGCGTCATCGCGGACGCCGATCAGTTCGCGGACGGCCTGCTCATGGGCTTCACTCAGGCGTTTACCGGGATTATGACGATACTCGGAACCCTGATCTTTATGCTGAGGATGAACCCGGCCATCACCCTGGTCGTGGTACTTGTGACTCCTCTTTCCCTCTTCGTCGCGAAGTTCATCTCCTCAAGGACCTACGCGATGTTCCGGGATCAGAGTATCGAAAGGGGGAAGCAGACCTCCCTCATCGATGAGATGATCGGAAACGAAAAGGTTGTAAAGGCTTTTCATAAGGAAGCGGACATTCTGGAACAGTTTGATGAGATCAACGAGCGGCTGCAGAAAACGAGCCTGAAGGCGATCTTTTATTCATCTCTTACAAATCCCTGCACCAGATTCGTAAATGCGGTCTGCTATGCCCTTGTGGCCATGACGGGCGCGTTCTTTGCGCTCTCGGGAGCAGCCGGCGAAGGAAGCAGGCTTTTCGGAGGGATCACGGTCGGAACACTGACGGTATTTCTCGCTTACGCGAATCAGTATACGAAACCCTTTAATGAGATCTCCAGCGTGATCTCGGAGCTTCAGAATGCCATCGCCTGCGCCGCAAGAGTCTTTGAGGTGATGGAAGAAGAGCCGGAAAGCGATGATTCCGGCGGACGGGAACTCTCGGACGTATCCGGAACGGTGGATATTGAGAAGGTGGATTTTTCCTATGTGAAAGACAAAAAGCTGATCGAAGATCTGAATCTTCATGTGGATCCCGGACAGAGGGTCGCCATCGTCGGGCCGACCGGCTGCGGAAAGACCACCATCATCAACCTGCTGATGCGCTTTTATGATGCGGACTCCGGATCGATCCGTGTTGAAGGAAAAGACATCCGCGACCTTAAGCGGCATTCTCTCCGGAGCGCATACGGAATGGTCCTTCAGGAAACCTGGCTGAAGGCCGGTACGATCCGGGACAATATTCTGATGGCGAGGCCCGATGCGACGGAAGAAGAGATGATCGCCGCCGCTAAGGCATCTCATGCCCACAGCTTCATCCGGAGACTTCCGAAGGGCTATGATACCGTGATCGGCGAAGACGGAGGATCTCTTTCCCAGGGACAGAAGCAGCTTTTATGCATTACCAGGGTAATGCTGAAGATCCCGCCGATGCTGATCCTCGACGAGGCCACCTCGTCCATCGACACGAGGACGGAGATCCGGATCCAGAAGGCCTTTTCCGCGATGATGGAGGGAAGGACCAGCTTTATCGTGGCTCATCGGCTCTCGACGATCATGAATTCCGATATCATCCTTGTGATGAGAGACGGACACATCATCGAGCAGGGATCCCATTCGGATCTTCTTGCAGCAGGCGGATTTTACGCGGAACTTTATAACAGCCAGTTTGCGGGAACCTCACCCGCATAGGTACGAAAGGGATGAAAATGGCAGTCTTAAGAGAATATCCGGTCAGTGAAATAATGAATCTTCATATCTTCGGGCGGCAGGGCAGACAAAAACAGCCACTTCCGCTTTTTTTCAACGGAAGCGGCATCGAGATGACGGTCACGGGATCGGAGCTTTGGATCGAGCTGGAGGCGGACTGTGATCATCTGGAGCCATGGGTCGCTTATGAGATCAACGGGGCTTTGATGAGCAGACAGATGATCCTTCCGGGAATTCAGAGCATCTGTGTCTTTCGAAGCCTTGACCCGGCGGAAGCAAAAACGGTCCGCTTTTACAGGGAACTTCAGGCAGTGAGTGAGGATGAACGCTGCAGATTACTGATCAGATCCGTGAAAACGGACGGAGAATTCCTGCCGCCGCCGAAATACGAACGCAGGCTGGAATTCATCGGAGACAGTATTACTTCCGGAGAAGGAACCTACGGCTGTGATATGGATACGGTATGGGTGGCGATGTACATGAGCGCTTCCGTAAATTTCGCGACGATGACGGCGAATGCGCTTCATGCGGATTACCGAATGATATCCCAGGGGGGATGGGGCGTATACTGCGGCTGGGACAATGATGTAAGGCATAATCTTCCTTCGGTATATGAAAAGGTCTGCGGCCTTGCGGACGGTCCTGAAAACGCGGCGATCGGAGCGGCTGACCCGTATGAATTTTCAGATGCTGTGGATGCCGTCATCGTGAATCTCGGAACAAACGACAACTCCGCCTTTAACACGCCTGCGTTCACGGATCCCGTGACAGGGATCGCTCACCGGCAAAAAAGGGATCCGGAGGGACATTTTGTAAAAGAGGATATCCGGAAAGTGGAAGAAGCCGTGATCGGTTTTCTTAAAATGATCCGGAAGCATAATCCGGGAGCGCATATAGTATGGACATATGGGATGCTGGGCTATGAGATGACGCTCCCTCTTTCGAGGGCGGTCAGCGAATACAGCAGTATTACCGGAGATAAAAACGTCGCATTTCTCAATCTGCCGAATACGACCCCGGGAACACACGGAGCCCATATGCATCCGGGCCCGAAGGCACATGAAAAAGCGGCGGAAGTACTGACCGATTATTTAAGACAGGTGCTTGAAATGTAAAGCACTCAGGTAAGACCGAGAGTGATGTGATCCGCCTCCTCGTTTTCGATGACGACAGTCAGGATGTTGTTCCCGGATTCGGAAAGAGAGGAAGGATCGATCGTCAGCTCATAGACCGCGTCCTCCGCGGTAAGAGTCAGGATCCAGGGGGTATTGTCATGATCCGCGTGAACGGAAAGCCCCACGAGTTCGTTTTCGGGTTCAAAAGGATCAAGCCCCTCAAGGATAGCGGCTGCTTCTCCGGGAGCGCCCTCTTCTTTCAGAGTGACGCCGGTAAAAGTTATATAGGTTCCGTTCACGAGAGTAAAGGAAGTCTGCGTGATCCGGGAAGCGCTTTCTTCGTTTTTGATCTCATCGATCCGGATCATACAGGCACCGTACCGGTCCCGCATTTCATTCATTTCAAGGATCAGCTCATCCAGCTTTTCACCCGAAAGCCCGTTCAGATTCAGGGAAGGATAGGTCCTCAGCTTTGCTTCCATGGAAGCAAGTTCATCATCCATGGAAGGATCCAGAATCTCCCGGTGAGCCTCCACGGTCAGATTATGCGCCTTGACAAGCTCCCGGTACGCGTTCTGCGCATCGGCGATCTTAGCCTCATCGGTACCGCAGGCGGTAAGGAGAAGCAGGCAAAGGATGAGCGGTATACTGAGAATTCTTTTTTTCATATCTTTCATTCGGATCATAGTATCATTCAGCCCGTATCGCTGAAAGGGGGCTCAGTTTCGTTGCGCGGATACTCGGGGCAAGTCCCGCAAGCATGGCGATCAGGATCGCGAAAATGATCGATGTACCGGCGAGCCAGAACGGGATCTGCGAGAGATTCTTAAGGCCCAGTTCGGACCCTTCCACTACTTTGTTTACCACGACGGACAGGCCATAGCTTAAGAGAACGCCGAAGACACCGCCGATGAGGCCGATATAGCCGGCTTCTATGAGAAACAGAAGCTGGACGTCTAAGACCCTGCACCCGATCACCTTCATGATCCCGATCTCTTTTGTACGCTCATAGATCGACATCATCATCGTATTCGTGATCCCGATGGCCGCTACCAGCAGAGAAACCGCGCCTATCCCGCCGAGAACGGCCTGAATGATGTTCATCACCTGCATGTCGGACTCGATCCATTCCACGGAGGCGTAGGTCTGATACCCCATCTCATTGATCATCTTCTGCACTTCGGTCACATGGTCCATATCCACGACATTTACCATCAGGCGGGAATAAAAGAGCTCTTTATACGGCTTTCCGCTCTTTCTGGTCGGCTGCCCGGGGACCGCTCTGCCCTTGAAAACCTTCTGAAGCTTCGTTTTCAGCGCATCGATGTTGCAGTACACATAGTAGGAATACTGATTCCAGTCATCGATCCCGCCTGCGACCACGCCCGCTGTCGGAACCACGAACTTTTTCGGTGCGGGAATGATCTGGCCGTTTTCATCGACCGTCCCGGCGCTCCAATACCGGTCCGTATCAAAGACTGCGAAGATCGCATCTTTTTCATAATCAATATCCGGGAGTTCTCCGGTCTCCCAATAGCCCTTCTGATTCTTCTCATTTGTAAAGTCGCGGATGATCGTATTCCCGTAAAGAAATGTCAGCTCATCCCGAGAGAGGGGGAGTCCTCCCTGCGCAAGTTCGATATTCTGTCCTTCAAGATATTCGGGCGTAACACCCTGGACCGACTCCCAGGCCATATAGGGTCCGCACTTCAGGATGACCGGCACTTCAAGGATCGGATCCACGGATTTTACATAGGGAAGCGAGCTAAAATCCCTGATCAGAGCATCATCAAGATGCATTTCCTCTTTCTTTTTATCATCGGCCTTTCCCGAATCCCGGCCCTGCTCCGATATTGTTACTTCTATGGAAGTCAGATTCTCGTAAGACATCATCTCCTCGAGCATGGAGCTTTTCATTCCGATGCCGAGAGAGATCATGACCACGATGGAGGTCGTGCCGATGATAACGCCCAATACGGTAAGGATCGTCCGGACTTTTCTTTTAAACAGGCTCCCGAGACTCATTCGGAGCAGGTCTGAAATCTTCATAGGCTTCTTTTACATATGCCGGGATACGGGCGGTCAGATATCATCATCCAGATCTTCCGTCAGCTCCCGTTCTTTTTTCTTTTTCCGCCTTTTCGATACCGTTATGATCACGATCACCGCTGCCGCGACCACTGCTGCCGCGATGCCTCCGATGAGGATCCACTTTTTTCCGAGGCCTTTTTTCGCCCCGGGATCTTCCTCCATCTCATCGCCGTACATCTCGGTATAATCGATGTCTTCGAACGCTTCTTCCACAAACAGAGTCATTTCCTTTTCGATGGTTTTTACCCTTCCCGCATCATCTTCATAGGAAATGACTGCCCTGATCGTGCCGTCATCGGTCGTAGGCGCAATGCCTTCCACCATGACATCGACATTTCCGGTACCTCCGGATTCGATCTTCCCGAGAAAAGCGGAGCTGCTTTTGATGGAATCTCCCACGAAGTCGACCTGAACGTTATAAAGGATCGTCTTTCCCTTATTATATACGGAGAACATGATATTCGAACTTCCGCCGACTTCGATCGACTCGGGAGCGATCTCCACATCCCCGGTATCGACACGGGCTTCCTGATGAACCGGTATCGACACGTTTGCGCTTGCGGTAAAAGGATTGTTTTTTTCATCTTCATATTCCGCGGTCAGTTCGACCACATAGGGCTTCTGGACCAGATCGGATCTGGCCGTCATCTCGATCCCGATCTCCGCGGAGGCACCCGGCGCGATGCTGTTCATATAGACCGTAGAAGATCCGGATGTCGGAAGAAAGGCTTCATAGATGGTATCCTGTTCTTTTCCCTCTTTCGCGGCCTTCAGGTCAAACTGGATATTGGAGACCGTGGTCCTTTGGGAGGTGTTCTGTACGTAGATCGTCAGATGGAACGTATCTCCCGCATAGACTTCCGCCGGATCCGTCGTAAATCCGGTGACGATGATCCTCGGCGTCGAGGTCTTTTCATTCGCATCCTTCGTTTCATTCAGATAGCCGCTTCCGGGAGCGCCGGTCACGTTGATATAGGTCATAAGATCCGCTTCTTCGATCTTATCATTCCGGTAATACCTTGCATGGAAGGTCAGGGGATAGGTACCTGTCAGGGCATCCTTTTTTACGGTGAATTCCCAGCCGATGTCCATCCGCAGATTATAGGAGGCTTCCACGCTCTCCGCTGCGGGAAGAACGGGGATCATCCTCGTATCCGATGCGGTCTTGATCACAAAGGGCCACTTTTTCGGATCCGTATCCACGGTGGGGGTCAGGACGAGGTCCCGGATATCCGTTTTACCGAGGTTTACGACGGATAAGACGAGCAGGGTGTCACTTCCGTATTTCGCGCTCGTTACGGGATTGGAATTGGAAAGATAGATGAACTGCTGTGCGTCCACCGCGCTTTTTTCGGAAGCGGCCGCGATATCGGCATCGATCTGCTTCATATAGGCTTCCAGCTGGGATACGGTCATATCGGTATTCGCGATAAAGACGTTCGCCTGATAAAAGACCTGTTCCATCCGGGCCTTTGCCTCATAGGAAAGATTATTCAGGGCATCGAGCCGCTTCATTTCCTCAATGAGATAGACATAGACCACCTCACGGTCCTTATCCGTGATCATCTCGTCATCCCCTTTGGTTTCCAGAGAGGACATATCGAAATTCGCTCTCGCAAAGCGGATGTTCCCGGGTATCGGAATCCGGGAAGCGATCCCGACGGTCAGCAGTGTCAGGATCAGTATGGTGAAAAACCTTATTCTTTCAGGACGCATCTTTTCTATTCTCCTTCTCGCGATCCTTTCGGATCAGCGCTTCCATCTGTTCTTTCGCACGGGCCCGGTTGTCCTCGATGTCCGTGATCTTTCCGTCAAGGATATGAATGATCCTGTCACCGAAGCCTGCCAGATAATTGTCATGCGTGACCATAACCATGGTCTGTCCCTGCTCATGCACGATCTGCCAGATCAGCTTCAGAATGTCGTTTGTCGTATTGGAATCGAGATTTCCCGTGGGCTCATCCGCAAATACGATCTCGGGCTTTACCACCAGAGCCCTTGCGATCCCGACCCGCTGCTGCTGACCGCCGGACATCTGACCCGGACGGTGATCCAGATATTTGCCGAGGCCGACAAGATTCAGCATCTTCCTCGCGCGCTGTTCACGGATCTTTCTGGAAACGCCCTGAAAGGTGAGCGGAAGAGATACGTTTTCAACGGCTGTCATATTCGGCAGCAGATTGTAGGACTGAAAGACAAAACCCACATGAGCCTGCCGGAACATTACCAGCTGGCTCTGATTCTTTTCTTCGATGTGCTCGCCGGCGATCACGATCTCCCCTTTGGTGGGGGATTCGAGTCCCGCGAGCATATTGAGGAGGGTGGATTTCCCGGAGCCGGACGCGCCGACGATACAGCAGAATTCTCCCCGGTTGATGGAAAAATCGACTCCGTCAAGCGCCCGGACCTTGTTCGTTCCGATCCGATAGATCTTATAAAGATTCTTTACGACAATGACCGGTTCACTCATAGATATTAGAATAACAGTTTGCACATAAAAATCAAGTTCAATTCCCCGCCTTCCTATGTTATAATGGGCGCGCAGGAGGACGGTATTTATGAAAGATCTGGTAAAGGCCGAGTTTCGGAAGATCTTCGGCGAAAGCCCCGAAGGTCTTTATTTTGCGCCCGGAAGGGTGAATCTGATCGGAGAACATACCGATTATAACGGAGGGCATGTATTTCCCTGCGCGCTTACCATCGGCATCGCAGGAGCCGCGAGAAAGAGAAATGACCGGAAACTCCGGTTTTATTCCCTGAATTTCAAAGAACTGGGAGTAATCGAAAGCTCTCTCGACGATCTGACGCCGAGAGAGGACGCGAGATGGACTAATTATCCGAAGGGCGTGATCTGGGCCTTTGAAGGAAGGGGAATGAAGCTTCCCTGCGGGCTTGATCTTCTCATCGGCGGTAATATCCCGAACGGATCGGGGCTTTCTTCTTCGGCCGCGCTCGAAGTGCTTACCGGGTATCTCTTAAGGGACCTTTACGGATTTGATCTGACGAATATCGACCTTGCCCTTATCGGACAGTATTCCGAAAACAATTTCAACGGAATGAACTGCGGGATCATGGATCAGTTCGCTTCCGCGATGGGAAAAAAGGACTCCGCGATCTTCCTTGATACGGCGACCCTTGAATATGAATATGCGCCGATCCGCCTGGAGGGGAAAAAGATCGTAGTCACAAATTCGCTTGTGAAACATTCTCTGGTCGGATCCGCCTATAACGACAGAAGAAATTCCTGCGAAACGGCGCTGAAGGAGCTTCAGACCGTAACGGATATCAAAACCCTCGGGGACCTTACCGAGGAGGAATTCGAAAAATACAAATATGCCATCAGGGACGAAGACAGGATGAGGAAAGCGAAGCATGCCGTTTACGAGAACCGGCGTACGATCCGGGCGGAAAAGGCGCTGAAGGACGAGGATCTTCCGCTCTTCGGGAAACTGATGTATGAATCCCATGCCTCCCTCCGGGATGATTATGAGGTATCCTGTCCCGAGATCGATGTTCTGGTGGAGGCGGCGGGGAAGGTGCCCGGAGTACTGGGCTCCCGGATCACGGGCGGCGGATTCGGCGGCTGTACCGTGAGTATCGTGGAGGATTCCGCGATCGATGCCTTTAAAGAGGCGCTGACGAAGGATTATCAGGAAAAATGCGGTAAAACACCGGAGTTTTACATCGTGGAGATCGGAAACGGACCGGAAAAGCTTAATATCGGTTGACGAAACGGTCATTTTTCTGTATAAAAGAGGAGTTGTGTCGGTACAAGAAAGAAAGAGGAGATGAAATGAAGAAAAATCTGAAAAACCGGATCCTGGCCATATTGCTTTCCGCAGCGATGCTGGCTGTCGAGGCACCCGCCGCTTTCGCGGATGATCTGCTGCCTGAGGAACCGGCCGTTGTCGAGACGGAGGAAAGTGAGATCTTTGAGGACGGAGCCGAGGATCTTTTTACGGACGCGGACGAAGATGAGGATCTGACCGAAGATAGTTTTACGGACGAGGATCCCGGGATCGAGGACGAAGAGCTCTTTGACGATATTGAGGGCGAAGACGATGCGGATGCTTCGCTCGACGATGAGCGCACCCCGAATTATGAGATCACTTATCTCTCGCCGAATACCGTAAAGCAGTTTAATAGTGATGAATTGACCGTATACCGGCAGTTTTGTGCCGACGCGGAAGCGATCCGGGAAAACAACCCCGAATTTCAGGACATCATTATTTCCGTGGATAAGAGCGGAGAGATCTCTCTTAGTTACTTTGTGCCCTACGAAATCCTGAAAACCTCTCTGCAGATGGAAGAAGAAGATCTTCCGGCGGTGATCGAAGAAACCGAGGATTCGGAATCGGAAGAATCTGAAGAGGTTTTCGATCCGGAGTATGTGATCAAGGATACCATAACTGATACAGAAGAGGTTACGGAAGAAGATTTTTCGGACAATGTGGGAACAGACAGTTTAAAACCCGTCACGGATGAGATCGGAGAAGTAACGGAGGATACCGAGGGTCTTTCCGATGCCGAAAAAGAAGCAAAAGCCGCTGAAGATAAGACTCCGGAGGCAGTGGAGGAATCCTCGGAGGAATATATCGAAGAAAATATGGATCTTGCGGCAGCAGCGGCTGTACAAGAAGTTGAGATCGAAGGGGACAGCCTTGTTGATATCGATTCTCTTTTTGCAGACAGTGATATCAACTTCTTCCGTAAGAAGCTTGAGCCGAGAGAACAGAAGATATTTGATGCCGGAAAGGCCAGCGTAGTCAAAGGACACAAAAACAGTTTATCTGCGAGTGTATACTATGGTTTCAGATATGACCGTACGGCGGGAGCTTATCTTTCACAGGGACTTTCCGCACTGATCCTCACCTACCCGGGAAGCTTCGGATGGCTTGATAAAAGCAAATCCGGAGGATACCGCGCAAGCTGCGGCTGGAGATGGGGAAGCGGCTACAGGACTTCGGTAACCCTGAAAAAGTCCAAGCATTATAATGGCACTCTGAATTCCAAGGCAAATAAGCAGATCAAAAAACTGGTGAATGAAGCCTATGCCTATGCTTCTCAAAAATATCCGAATAATCCGACTTACGGGATAATCGATTATTTTGACAACTGGATATGCGATGAGAATTACTACAATTATACCGGCGTTTCGGTAAGTAAAAGTGTTATGGCGAAAGCACCATATTATTACTGTCACAGCAAGTACGGGATCCTGCTTAAGGGATATGGTGTCTGTGAGAGCTATGCTCTTGCCATGAGCGCGCTTCTCGATTCCGCAGGGATACGAAATGTCTATGTGGTAGGAAAGGGCGATGGTGAAGGGCATGCCTGGAACTATGTACAGATGCCTGACGGAAAGTATTATATGCTTGACAGTACCTGGAATGATAATCCCAGTTCCGGGTCGACAAAAGGCTTCTTTTTGACCAAAATGGACGGAAGGCATGTTTCCCATGGAAGAATATTTACGAGCGGATACGATCTGGGTTTTCCCGCTGTGAATTCGGCGAACTATACGAGAGCCACTGAGAGTTTCTACTTAAACAAGAACAATATTTATCTGACTCCGAAAAAGAGCGTCAAACTGAAGCTTACAAATGATTACTATTCCAAGTACAGGAAGAACTGGTCCTCCTCGGATACAAAAGTGGTTACGGTCAGCAAGAACGGAAAGGTAACGGCGAAGGGGCCCGGAAGAGCGGTCATTACCTGCAGGATCGCCGGAAAGACGACAACATCCACTATAACGGTATATCAGTTCACAAAGCTTACGTTCCCGGACGGAAAGACCTCGGTCAAGTCGGAATACGGCAATCCGGATTCTGCCTGCGATGCGAATGATGTGACGACCTACAGTATTTCCGTCGGGCAGAAGAATAAAGTTACGAACGCGGTTACGATCATGAATAACGCGGGGCTTGCCGCGCCGAAAGTATCTTATTCCAAAAAGGGTGTAGCGACAGCAACGGCGACTCTGTCCGGTGATACGATCACTCTGAGAGTGCAGCCTCAGAAATTCGGCTCGACAAAGATCAAGGTCAAATTCGCCGGAAAGACAGCGACGCTGAACTATTCCTGCAAGAAACTGATCAATCAGGGAATGTTTGATCTTTCTGCGATCACGAAGGCGAACAACACGGTCTATACCGGAAAAGCGATCAAACCCGCCGTTAAGAAATCGGCATCGGCGCCCAAGGATCTCAAGTATTCCGTATCCTATAAGAACAATACGAATGCGGGCACGGCAACCGTGATCATAAAAGGAAAAGATAAGTATACCGGAACGATCGAAAGACCATTTACGATCGCCAGGAAAAATCTTGCGGACGCGAATGTTACGGGCAGAATGAACGCCAAAAGGACCTATAACGGAAAGGCAGCCGGTCCGAATACCGTGATCAAGGTCGGAAAAAAGACACTGAAGAGGGGCAAAGACTATGACTTATCCTGCGGAGCACCCATCAATGCGGGAACCTGTCAGGTGACCGTATCGGGTATGGGAAATTATTCTGGTTCGAGACCTCTCGGAACCTTTGAAATTACGAAAGCAAAGGCAAAGAAGGTAAAGGTATCCTGCTCTTCCACCGTGAAATTCGATAAGAAGAAGGGAGGGGGCGCCTGCCCGAAGGTCAAGGTAATGCTCGGAAAGAATGCCCTTCAGAAGGGAACGGATTATACGCTGATCTACCGGTCCGTAACGAATCCCGGAGCGACCTACGGCGAGACGGCACTGCTTCCGAAAGGAAAATATCAGGCGGAAGTGACCTATACCTCAAGGAATCTTGATCTGACCGGTACCACCGGAAAGGTAATCAAGAAGTTTACCGTTAAATAATACGAGCACCTCTCTTAGTCCGTGTATCAGACGGAGAAGTTCGATTCTTTGCCGGGAATCCCGGCGGAACGGTTAAGACACTGGACTAAGAGATGCGACGTATTTAACCTACTTGCGTACAAAATACCACGGATTTAGTGAAAATGCACTAAAAAAGTGGTATTTTGCCTGTAGAAAAATATTTCGAATAAGCGTTCGAAACCACAAGATATAGAGCAAAATACACGAGAATTATTCGCATAATCCGTCCGGCAACCTCAAGATGATGTATTGTGCATTTTGACGAAGGCCCGGCCGGGCCAAAAAAACAACACAACCGGAGGCTTTTGTGATAAACTTAATAGGCACGGTAATCTTGAAGGAAACGCCGGTTTCGCGTACCGAAAAGGATTCCGTCTCAGACCATAAGGAAAAGGAATGGAGGGCGCAATGAACAATCTGGAACTCAAAAAAACCGCTAATCAGGTCCGCAAAGGGATCGTGACCGCGGTACACGCGGCGAAGGCCGGACATCCCGGCGGTTCGCTTTCCGCAGCAGACATTTACACTTATCTTTATTTTGAAGAAATGAAAGTTGATCCGAAGAATCCGGATGATCCGGACAGGGATCGCTTTGTTCTGTCCAAGGGACATACGGCTCCCGGACTTTATTCCACTCTCGCCAATCGCGGCTACTTCCCGGTTGAGGATCTTCTGACCCTTCGGAAGCTCGGCTCCCATCTGCAGGGGCATCCCTGCATGCAGCATCTTCCCGGGGTGGATATGTCTTCCGGTTCTTTGGGACAGGGCGTTTCGGCGGCAGTCGGCATGGCCCTCGGCGGGAAGATCGACAATAAGGCTTTCCGGGTATATACGCTTCTCGGAGACGGGGAGATCGAGGAAGGACAGGTCTGGGAAGCAGCCATGTTCGCGGGCGCGAAGAAGCTGGACAATCTGACCGTGATCGTGGACAACAACGGACTCCAGATCGACGGACCGGTTGCGGAAGTCAATGATCCGAATCCCATCGACAAGAAGTTCGAAGCGTTCAATTTCCATGTGATCAATGTGGATGCCCATGATTTTGACGCGATCCGAGCTGCCTTTAAGGAGGCCCGCGAGACAAAGGGCATGCCGACGGCGATCATTGCCCATTCCCTGAAAGGTAAGGGTGTTTCCTTTATGGAAGGACAGGTCGGCTGGCACGGCAAGGCGCCGAACGACGAGGAATACGAGATCGCGATGAAGGATCTTGCGAAGATAGACGAAGAACTCGCAAAGGAGGAGGCATAAGATGGCGGATAAGATTGCAACCAGAGAAAGTTACGGAAACGCGCTTAAGGAGCTGGGTGAGAAGAATCCGAACGTCGTAGTACTTGATGCGGACCTCGCGGCGGCAACAAAAACTGGCGTATTCAAGAAAGCATTTCCCGACCGCTTCTTTGACTGCGGCATCGCGGAATGCAATATGGTAGGCGTGGCAGCAGGCCTTGCCACGGTAGGGAAGATCCCGTTTGTGAGCTCTTTCGCGATGTTCGCGGCAGGACGTGCTTTTGAACAGGTTCGGAATTCGGTAGGCTATCCCCATCTGAATGTGAAGATCGGTGCGACCCATGCCGGCATCACGGTGGGGGAGGACGGTGCTTCCCATCAGTGCAACGAGGATATCGCCCTGATGCGTACGATCCCCGGAATGGTGGTTATGTGCCCTTCGGACGATATCGAGGCGAAAGCCTGTGTGGCGGCAGCTGCGGAGTATGAGGGCCCTGTTTATATGCGCTTCGGACGCGCGGCCTGCCCGGTGATCAATGACAGGCCCGATTATCATTTTGAGATCGGAAAAGGCACCGTGGTACGGGAAGGAAAGGATCTGACCATTGTTGCCACCGGCGTATGCGTGGGCAGTGCTCTCGAAGCAGCCGAAATGCTGGAAAAAGACGGAGTGAGCGCGGAAGTCATCAACATCTGTACGATCAAGCCTCTCGATGAGGAACTGATCATCAAATCCGCGAAGAAGACCGGTAAGGTCGTTACGGCGGAGGAACATTCCGTGATCGGCGGGCTTGGCTCTGCCGTATGTGACGCGCTCTGCGCTTCCTATCCGGTACCGGTAAAGAAGATCGGAATGCAGGATGTCTTCGGTGAATCCGGTTCGGCCGCGGCGCTGATGGAGAAATATCAGCTGGACGGCAAAGGTGTCTACGCCCAGATCAGGGAGTGGCTGTAAAGAATGGAGAATGAGTTTATACTGGCGCCCTCCATACTGGCGGCGGATTTCCGGATCCTCGGAAAACAAATCGCCGCGGTCGAAGCGGCGGGGGCGCCCTACCTTCATATTGATGTTATGGACGGAGTGTTCGTTCCGAGCATTTCCTTCGGAATGCCGGTCATCGAATCGATCCGTCAGTCCTCCGGGCTCTTCTTTGATGTTCATCTGATGATCACGGATCCCATAAGGTATGTGGAAGAGTTCGCGAAGGTCGGTGCCGACGGCATCACATTTCATCTGGAGGCTGCCGAAGATCCGGGTGCCGTGATCGATGCGATCCACCGGGCCGGAAAAAAGGCCGGTATTTCCATTAAGCCGGAAACGGAGGTGGAAGCGGTATTCCCCTATCTGAAGGCAGCGGATATGGTACTCGTAATGTCCGTGGAACCCGGGTTCGGAGGCCAGAAATTCCTGGAAAAATCCTGTGACCGGATCAAACTCATCCGTGACTACATTGATACAAACGGATTCTATACAAAGATCGAGGTAGACGGCGGAGTCGACAGCAGGGTAGCCAGAAAGGTACTGAAGGCCGGCGCGAATGTGATCGTATCGGGGTCCGCCATTTTCGAAAAGGGCTTTATCCGGAGCAATGTAAAGAAATTCTATAAGGCTGCGGATAAAGTAAAGGATAAGAAGAAAAGCTGAAGTAAAACTGTCCTATGCGGATCAAGAACTCCATGCGTAACATGTTTTATATTTACGCTTCCTACCTCCTCATCGCGATCCTGAACTTCGTGGTGAGGAGGATCTTTGTTGATGTCCTGACAGTGGATTATCTCGGATATGACGGCCTTTTTACCTCGGTCTTTTCCTATCTCAGCATATCCGAGATGGGTATCGCCTCGATCATCACCTACCATATGTACAGCGAGATCGCGACGGAAAACGTCTTTCAGATCCGAAAACTCCTATATATTTATAAAAAGATCTACAGGCTGATCGGTCTTTTCGTGTTGGTGGCGGGAACGGCGGCCTGCTTTTTTATTCCTCTGATCCTTGAGGGGCAGGAGCTTAAGGACGACTGGAGCTTTATCTATCTGATCTATTTTCTCCAGCTGCTTTCGACATTGTGCACCTACTTCTTCGCATACCGGCGGATCCTCTTTGTGACGCATCAGAGGATCTATGTCTGCACGGTAGTGGACACTCTGGTGAATATGGTCTGTGTGATCACGAAGATGATCGTGCTCCTAAAATGGCGGAATTATATTCTTTATCTGCTGATCACAATCGCGAACAATCTGCTGACAAACCTGATCATATCCGCTCTTTCCCGGAAGGAATACCCCGAGATCACGAAAATCGGGGTCAACAGCGAGGATATGAAGGCTCTGAATCTCTTTCACGAGGTCAAAAACATGCTCGTTACGAAGATCGCGACGACGGTTTACGGAGCCTCGGATAATATCATCATCACCAGGATCCTGGGAATTGAAACCACGGGGCTGATCGAGAATTACAGGATGATCACCTCAAAGATCAACGAACTTATCCTGTCCCTTTTCAATTCCCTTCAGGCAAGTATCGGGAACCTCGTTTATGATGACGATCAGAAGAAAGGGGCCGGATTCTTTCGGGCACTTGATCTTAGCGGCTTCTACCTGGGGATCGTCAGTGCGTCGGGACTCATCGCGGTGGGACAGCCCTTTGTTCTCTGCTGGCTTAAGAAGGAGAGTCTGCTCCTTCCGTACGCGTTTCTGATCGCGCTTTCCGTAAATGTCTTTCTCGGGATCTGCAACAATCCCATCGTCTATTTCCGGAATACCCTCGGGCATTTTGAAGCCGACAGAAATTATATGGTTGCTGCCGCGATTACGAACATTATCCTATCCATCGTACTGGGCATCCGCTTCGGGATCACCGGGGTTATGATCGGAACCGTGATCGGCCACATTCTGATCTATGTGGGAAGGACGACAGTAGTCTATCGTTATTATCTGAAGGAAGGCCCTGCGCGGCAGTATCTGGTATTCGCGTTCCGGTTTCTCCTGCTTGGAATAAGCGCGGCTTCATCCGCATTCACGGCGGGGTGGATCGGAGACCATGTTCCGAACGCGGTTTTGTCGCTGATCCTCAGCGGACTTTCGAGCGTTGTCATATCTACGGCGGTGTTTATAATATCTTCGATACGGACCGAGGCGTTCGGGATTATTCTCATATATGCGAAAAGGATCATGGACACGAAGAGAAGGCGGAAAAAGGAGGAAGTCTGAAAGATGGACCCGAAACTGATCAAAAAGAACTACAGCAAACTGGGATGGCTTTATGTGGCGGGAACATTGCTTACGAACGGGATCCTGTACGGGGTGATCTTCGCAGTCAAAAAGTTCTTTCCGTCCGTTACGGAAAATACAGACCTTTACACCATAGTGCAGATGATCCCGAGATTCTTTATCTGTTACCCGATCTTTGCCGCCATCATCTTTCTTATGCCAAAGATGCAGATTCCGCAGAAAAAGATGGGGGGCGGCAAAGTGGCAGCGGCGTTCTGCATGACTTATTCGGCAGCTCTTATATGTAATGTGGTAGCTCTGGGTCTTATAGTCATCTTCTCGATCTTAAAGAAGCTGTTATTCAAAGGAGCCGTATTTCAGGGGATGGGTTCCGGACTGGAGGTCGCGGATCTTCTTACCGGACTGAATCCCGTCTTTTCCCTGATCTTTATTGTGATCCTGGCACCGGTTGCAGAGGAGCTTCTGTTCCGGAAATTCCTGATCGACCGGATCTACGGCTACGGAGAAGCGATGGCGATCCTGCTGTCCGGCCTGATGTTCGGACTCTACCACGGAAATCTGCAGCAGTTTATCTATGCAACTACCATCGGCAGCTGTTTCGCTTATATTTATACCAGAACCGGCAGGATCCGCTATACGATCATCCTCCATATGCTGATCAATTCGATGGGCTCCCTGGTACTGGGAGGTGCCATCAGACTGGCAGGCCTTCAGGAATATATGCAGATCGCCATGAGAGCGGTTCAAAGCGGAAACTTCGGGGAAATATTAGGTTATGTCGAGGATAATATCGAAGGATTCGCGATCCTGGGAATACTCGAGTTTGTGATCGGCTGTCTGATCCTTACCGGGATCATATTATGGATCGTTTATCTTGCGAAAAAGAAATTTCATCTGGTGCATTATATCGGAGAAGTACCGAAGGGGAAGCGTTTTTCGACCGCGGTCCTTAATCCCGGGATACTCGTTTTTATCATCATATATGCGGGCTTGATCATATTCAGACTGATCACAGGATAAAAAGAAATGCCGGATACCCGGCATTTCCTGTTTTTCAGCTTTCTGAATACATACTATTCGAAATCGATATCGATATTCCCCATACTGCAGGAAAGATCCATTTTCCGCGCGGCGGAATTGCTTATGGATTTCGATACGCCCATTCCGGAGTAGGAATCGTCATCGACCTCGATATTTCCCATCCCGCAATTGATCGAATAATCATAATCCGTCTGCTTCCCGGAAGCCCTGAACTCGATCTCTCCCATGTCCACGGTTGCGGTAAGGTCATCCGTACTAAGGTGGCCAACCCCGATCTTTCCCATATTGACATTCAGGACGGTGGCCTTTGACTGAAGGCTGTTGATATCGGTTTCACCTGCCGAGACGGAAATATTGACACTGTCGGAGAGAAGCTCATCTATGTCGAGCCTTCCCGCGCCGACGGTAAAGACAGCGTCATCCGTTTTCAGTGAATCGATATCGATCTCTCCCGCGCCGAGAGAAAAATCGGCTCCTTCCGTATGATACCCTTTCGGAAGGCGGATCTCGATCAGATTCTCAGCCTTATTGAAACCGAAGTAGACGTTGTTTTTCGAGACCACCTGATCGGTCAGAGAAATACGGAGAACACCGTTTGACTCGCTTATATCGAATTTACCCGTCACGCTGGCAGAAACACTGATCGTCTGAGCATCATCATCCCTTTCCGATATTCTGATCCTTCCCGCGCCGGCATTGATGTTAAGCTTACGGATCGATGCTGCATCAAAGGATTCTTCACTTGACCGGAGAGGACCGGCGGACCCTTCCGAAGTATCACCGGATATATAGATCCCTCTGCTGTTTATGGAAAGATGAGGGAACCGGTCGGAGAATTTCGAAAGCCCGCTGTCAATATCCTTAACAAGACCGGAAACCTCACCGGTGGCTTTCCGGGCAAAGAGCCTGCCGCCTCCGAGCAGGGTGCCGCCGGCTGTCAGCACGATGCCCACAAGTAAAAAGCAGATTGCAACGATGGAAGTTATTTTTAAAAACCTGGTCATTCCGTAATACCTCCTTTTGCCGCCGTACGGGCGGCCTTTTTTTCTTTACAGGATTTTCCGAGAGCTCCCAGCCATTTGAAAAACGCGGGGATCGCCTTGCCGAACAGCAGAACCGTCAGGCAGAGGAAGAGCAGACACAACGCGATGATGACAAAGGACGCGCCGATTACGACCAATCCGGCAGCAGGTGTCCCGAGCACCATATATCCGCCGCCAAGCAGCAGGATGAATGCGGCTACGGCCAGCACGATAAAGACTGCACCGACGGATATCGCAAGCGCGATCAGAGTTGCGATCACGGTAATCACGATCGCGATCGCGACAAGCGCCAGCGCAAGGATCAGCGGTGAGAGGAACACGACAGCCAGCGTGATAAGGACCACGGCCCAGCTCGGAAGGGGTTCTTTTTTCGGCGGAAGCGGTTTTGGGGGCGGAGTAAAGCCTTTCGGGGCTTCTTCGATCTGCGTCGATACTTCGTTTTTCCGTTCCTTTGTTACCGCGATGGGGTCCGTGGTTTCATTCCGGATCTGTTCTGCCACTTTTTGCGGATCTCCGAGGGACTCGATGGCTTCTTCGATATGATTGGGACCCGCGTCGTCAAAATAGTCATTATAGTACCGGATCGCGTCCTCCCGCTCTTTTTCGGGAATATCGGTCAGCAGGGCGGAAAGCCTTGCCATAAACTCTTCTCTGTTCATACTGCGTACTCCTTATGCTCCTTTCCTGTCTGACTGTCGGCTATGAAAGCTTCTCCGGTAAAGATCCGGTCCAGTTTTCCCGCGTAGGCATACCATTCACCCACATACAGGTTCAGCTGGGAACGACCCTTCTCCGTGATCCTGTAATAGCGTCTGTTCCTGCCGGAAAACTCCCTGTCGAACGTGATCAGACACTCGTCCTTCTGCAGCCGCCTCAACACGGGATAAAGCGTTGATTCCGAAAGATCGATCACCTGACGGACTTCCTGAGTGATCTTGTATCCGTAGGTCCCTTCCGGATCTTTATTTACCACCGCGAGAACGATCGCATCAAGCAATGCCGCGCCTGTGTTAAAAACCATAGGATCCTCCTTTTATTCTTACAGTATTGCGAGTGTCACAATATTATATGATATATAATATGGTATTACTATATAGTATGTCGAAGCTTCTGTCAACAGGTAAATTTGTGCTATGATTGAATAAATGAATGCTATTGCAACTTCCATAATCTTTGGTACAATGAGAAAAGGAGGTTTCGGCGCTATGAATCTCATCAGCCTTATCACGAAAGATGTGGAGGCGAAGAATGAAACGAAAAAAGTAATGGTAACGCTCCGGGTGGTATACCTGGTGATCGCGCTTGCCTTTTTACTTGATATGATCCTGGCGGGCTGTGACGTATTCCTCGCAAATAAGTGGGGATTCCTTGCGTTTTATTCCGCTCTTATCATTCTGCTCTGGGGTACTTACCATTCCAGGACAAGGGTTTCGACCAGTCTGTTTATGATCTACCTGGTCATCTGGACGATCTATATGATCCCGAAACTCGGCTGGAGCGCCGGCATGCAGAACTATTTCATTATTTTGCTGCTGGTGGTCTTCTTCGGTTCCTATGATAAACTGATCTATAAATTCATATATTCGGGCCTCGTTCTCGCAATGAGGATCGTTCTGATCATTACCATGGGCCTGCGTCCGGCGGTGACACGGATACCGGAGACCAACAACAAACTGATGCAGATCGTAAACATCTCCGCCGTATTTGCTTCCATCATCTGCTTCTCCTATAGTTTCAGCCGGACGGAAAAGGATGAAGAAGGAAAACTTGTTCAATACAATAACCTTTTACAGAAAGAAGCCCATACCGATCAGCTGACCGGACTCTACAACCGGAGAAAAGCAAAGGAATATATGGAGGAGCTGATCAACGCAAGCAACGGCGAATCCATCAGCGTCGCCATCGGTGATATCGATTTCTTTAAAAAAGTAAACGATAATTACGGTCATGACGCCGGTGACGAGGTGTTAAAAGAGATCGCCCGCATTATGACGGATACATTAAGGAGTTCTTCCTTTATTGCCAGATGGGGAGGCGAGGAATTCCTGATCATCTTTCCGAACTGCAACGGCGATCAGGCAAAGATCGCGCTTGAAAGACTGCGCCGTATCATAGAAAACACCGTTATGAAGGTGAAGGATGACGAGATCAGGATAACGATCACCTTTGGCCTTGCGGAATATGATTTCAGCAATGATATGGAGGCGATCATCAAGGAAGCGGACGAGCATCTTTATTTCGGAAAGGAAAACGGAAGGAATCAGGTGGTGTTCTAATATGCAGGTCAATACTCCGGAAGAAGTTCAGGCGATCAAAACGACCGAATTTATGAAGGAGAAGATCAAGCAGAGGCCGATCAACAAAAAGAAACTGGTCCGGCGGCTGCTGATCAGTGTGCTGATGGCTGTGGTGATGGGGCTTGTAGCCTGCATCACCTTTATTGTGTTGGAGCCGGTGATCAACCGGAAGATCAACTCGGAAGAACCTCTGGAGGAGGAACCGGTGAACGAGATACGGTTCACGGAGGAAACGGAACCGGAGGAAACGCTTCCGGAAGACCTGATCGCGGATGAATCCGAATTCGCGCCGCCTCCGGTGATCATTGAACAGCAGGGACCGCTGAATGACGAGCAGATCGAGCAGGTCCTGTCCAGAATGAAATTCGGCCTGGAGGACTATATGTCCCTGAATATGGCCGTGAGCGATAAGGTAAGGGAAGTACAGAAATCTCTCGTGGATGTGATCGGGATCACGAAGGATATGGACTGGTTTGACGATTCCTATGAGAGCGAACATGTCATCTCAGGTGTGATCGTGGCGGATAACGGACGGGAAATGCTGATCCTTGCGAATATGAACAGCCTTTCCGCCTATGACAGCCTTGAGGTTCTGTTTAAAAACGGCGAGAGCTATCCGGCAGACATCAAGAAAAAGGATACCGCGACAGGACTTGCCGTGATCGCGGTGAACAAGAATTATCTGAGCCAGAATACGAAGAACAATCTTGAGATCATAAAGATGGGGTCTTCCGCCAGCAGGACCACGATCGGAATGCCGGTGATCGCCCTGGGCCGGCCTCTGGGCGGATCCTCGACTTCCATGTCTTTCGGGTATGTCAGCAGTTACGGATCGCAGATCGAATTTGTGGACGGGGCGTATTCCATGATCACAACGGACATCTACGGAAGCCGGAGCGCCAACGGGGTACTGGTTAGTGCCAGAGGCGAACTGATCGGGATCATAGATATGGAACACAATTCCGAGGATCTGAAGAATCTGATCTCGGGCCTTGGGATCTCGGATCTCAAGATACTCGTCGAGGCTCTTTCCAACGGGCGCAACATCCCTTATTTCGGATTCTATGGTACGGATGTAACGGAAGAGATCGGAAGGCGTATGGGCATTCCGGTGGGAGTCTACATCAAGAGCCTGGAGCCGGATTCCCCGATGCTCGAAGCCGGTATGCAGAGCGGGGATATCATCACGCGCTTCGGCGGGACATCCGTGATCAGTTATCAGGAATTAAAGACACTTATGCTTACCTGTGAACCGGAGCAGAGCGTTCTGATCGAATTTATGCGTCAGGGAGCGGATGGATATACCGATCAGTCACTTATCGTGGCACCGAAAGCACAGATACAGGAAGGGGAATAACTGGCAATGAGATTTATAAAGGATCTGAAGGAAGGTGACCGGATAGGTGAGGTTTATCTCATCAAGCAGAAAGTATCCGCGGTTACGAAGAACGGAAAGGCATACTATAATGTAACGCTTATGGACAAGTCCGGTGAACTGTCGGGAAAGGTCTGGGATCCGGACGATCCGGCGATCGATGAGTTCGAAGCGAAGGAATATGTTGAACTTAACGGTGAGATCGTAACCTTCAACGGAGCATTGCAGATCAACATAAGGAGAGCGAGGAAAGCACAGGAAGGGCAGTACGATCCGAAGGATTATCTGCCGGTGACGCCTTATGATCCGGAGAAGATGTATGCGGAGCTCCTTGAGTTTGTGGATAGTGTGAAAAATCCGTATCTGAACAGGCTTTTGAACTTCTATTTCCGGGAGGATCCGGAATTCATTAAAAAGTTCCGCTATTCGTCCGCGGCCAAATCCATGCATCACGGCTTTATCGGGGGCCTTCTGCAGCATACTCTCGCGGTGACGAGGCTCTGCGATTATCTCGCCTCCCGCTATGAGAAGCTGAACCGTGACCTCCTTATCACAGCCGCAATCTGCCATGATATCGGGAAAGTAAGGGAACTGTCCCCATACCCGGACAATGATTATACGAATGAAGGTAATTTCCTCGGACATATCGTTGTCGGAGTGGAAATGATCGATGATGCGATCTACGGAAGAAAAGGAAGGGAAGGGATCGAGGGCTTTCCGAAGATCCTGGAGCAGGAACTGAAGCACTGCATCGTTTCGCACCACGGGGAATTTGAATTCGGATCGCCGAAGAAACCCGCGATCATTGAAGCGATCGCGCTGAACTTCGCTGACAATACGGATGCGAAACTGCAGATTTTTACGGAACTCCTTGAGAATGAGGGAACAAAAAGCGGATGGCTCGGCTTTAAGAAGACGCTGGATTCGAATGTGATCGTTACCAGGACCGATTAGGAGAATTTCAGATATGTTAATGAAAAATCAGCTTGTAGAACTGGAGATCACGGATTTCACAAGTGACGGAGAAGGTGTAGGCAAGGCAAGAGGCTGCACCTTTTTTGTTAAGGATGCCGTGATCGGGGATAAAGTCCTGATACGGGTGACGAAGATCCGAAAAAACTATGCCTACGGACATCTGGACCGGCTGATCGTGCCTTCGCCGAAAAGAATAAATGCGCCCTGCCCGGAATACAAACGGTGCGGGGGATGCCAGCTTCAGGCGCTTTCCTATGAGGAACAGCTTCGATTCAAGAAGAACAAGGTGATCAACAATCTGGTGAGGATCGGAGGGTTTCCCCGGGAGGAGATCGGGAGGATCACGGAAGAGGTGATCGGAATGCAGGATCTCAGGATGATGTCTGACATGATCCCCGGGGAGGAGCCGGGCTGCTTTCGATACCGGAATAAGGCACAGTATCCGGTCGGAAGGGACAAAGACGGAAACCTTCTGGCGGGCTTTTATGCAGGAAGATCACATACGATCATACCTGTAGAGGACTGTCTCATCGGGATCCCGGAAAACAGGAGAATACTGGACGCGATCCTTGAATGGATGAGGACCTTCGGGATAGCACCCTATGACGAGACAACAAAAACAGGGACCGTACGGCAT
Source organism: Lachnospiraceae bacterium (assembly GCA_024692955.1). Classification (GTDB taxonomy): domain Bacteria; phylum Bacillota; class Clostridia; order Lachnospirales; family Lachnospiraceae; genus JAILLW01. Next base: position 60,707 of record JAILLW010000089.1, read on the forward strand.
ATCCTTATCCGGAAAGGATTCCGGACCGGTGAGATCATGGTATGCCTTGTGATCAATGAGAAAAGACTCCCTAATGAAGATGAACTGGTACGGGCACTGGGGAAGCTCCCGCTTCCGGAGGATTCCCGAATCTGCCAGATCTCATACAGTGTAAATACGGAAGATACGAACGTCATTATGGGAAATGGCTACAGGACGATCTTTGGGAAAGATACGATCACGGACATGATCGGGAACCTGACCTTCCGTCTCTCCCCTCTTTCCTTCTTTCAGGTGAATCCTGTCCAGACGGAACGACTTTATGCGAAGACTCTGGAATATGCCCGCCTTACGGGGGAGGAAACCGTATGGGATCTGTACTGCGGGATCGGCACGATCTCACTGTTTCTCGCAAAGAGCGCGAAACAGGTATACGGGGTCGAGATCATTCCGCAGGCGATCGCGGATGCCCGTATGAACGCGAAGGAAAACGGGATCGAAAACGTGAGATTCTATGTGGGAAAAGCGGAAGATGTGATCAGCGGAGCGCTTTCCGGAGAATCCCGGGAAAGATCGAACCCGGATGAAGGGCCTTTGCCCGGAGAAAAGCTGACGAATCCTGATGTGATCGTAGTGGATCCGCCCAGAAAGGGCTGTGATCCGCTATGCCTTGATACCATGCTGAAAATGTCTCCGCAGCGCATCGTATATGTGAGCTGCGACAGTGCCACGCTGGCCCGCGACCTGAAAATCCTGCATGCGGGAGGGTATGAACTGCGTTCCGTTACACCCGTTGATATGTTTCCGCAAACGGTGCATGTGGAAACTGTGGTTCTCATGGGTAAAACAGTTACAAGGTCGAAATCCCATGTGGATCTTGGCTTAGATGTAGAGGATTACTACAAGATTAAGGATGCGGAGAAGGAGCAGGAATAAGAGATTCCGAGTTAGTTATAAAGTTAAACACATAATAGGGCGTAAAGGATTCAATGAGGCTTCTGTAGGCATATTTAATGCGCCGGTGGAAGCCTTTTGATGTGTTGGGGTATAATCCCATTAAGGTTTATTAGACGGTAAGATTTAGAGGATACAGGGAGGAGAACTACCGTGGCTTACGAAAAGAAGAGCATCAGAGATGTAATAGAGGATATCAACTCAAGAAAAATATATCTACCTGCGATACAGAGAAAATATGTCTGGGGAGATGATCAGATTGTCCGACTTATGGACTCTATTATGCTTGGGTATCCTATAGGGACTTTTCTGTTTTGGAAGGTTAAGAAGACGGTAATCAATCAAAAAGAATACTCTATGTATGAGTTCATAAAAGATTATCATGATCGGGATATGTACAAGAATCCTTCAGCCCCTCAACCATTCCCAATAGGAAGTCCAGATGAAACGATATGGGCCGTCTTGGATGGGCAACAGCGTCTGACGTCCTTATATATCGCTTTACAGGGAAGTATGAGCAGAAAGCTTCCTAACAAGAGATGGAAGAATGACGATGCTTTTCCTAAAAAGGAATTATATTTTGATTTGCATAGCGAAAGAACTGATGACGACGATATTTCATATGAGTTTAAGTTTTTGACCAAAGAGGATGCTGAAAATCATAAAGATGAGAAACTTTGGTTCTTAGTTAAGGATATTTTGAAGTATTCAGCGGAGGATTTGGTTACGGAGATAATTCTTCCTAATGGGTGGGCGACAGATAAAGTTGCTAGTAAGAATATCTCATTGCTCCATACAAGGCTGGTGGGTGACCAGATAATCAACTATTTTGAAGTGGAAAAAGATTCTATTGATAGCGTCCTGGACATATTTGTAAGAGTTAACTCTGGCGGAACTGTTTTATCTAAGAGTGATCTTTTGTTTTCAACGATTGTATCTCACTGGGATAAGGCTAGGGACGAGATAGATAAGTTACTTGCTGAAATAAATAAGACGGGTGAGGGCTATAAGTTTACAAATGATTTCATTATGAGAACTTGTCTTTATTTACTTGATATGTCAGTTACATTAAAGGTGGAGACATTTAAGAAAGAAAGCGTACTACAAATTAGAGATAACTGGGATAGTATAAAAAAGGCTATAAAGGATACTGTTAACCTTTTGAATGAATTTGGATTCAATTCTGAGAATATCATTTCATATGTTGCGGTTTCACCTATGGTTTACTAT